>CAYQCT010000087.1:0-5994 GCA_964416015.1 uncultured Tepidisphaerales bacterium | reverse complement strand
GGGTGGCAGAGGACGGCACACACAGCGAACTCGTCGCCGCCGACGGGCTGTACGCGATGCTCGCCCGCCGCGCCTTTGCGCAGCCGGACGGTGGTAGCGATTAATCTATTCGTCCGATTTCTTAAGAAGTATTGGTTGGAAGCCACGCCGATCCGAGCCCGGCGACGAGCGGATCATCCGCAGGCAGTCAAACGTTTCGCGGAGCAGGTTGACGCCTGCGAACAGAGGGATGATGACCCACGGGACGAGGATCACAATTGCGAAAAACCCGCCGTAGAGCAGCCCGCCGATACATAGAAGCAGAACGAAGAAGAGCGGGACGAGCAGCAAAGAAACGAGCACGATCGTAACGAGTGCGGCCCATGCTCGCTGTTCCCATAGATACTTGCTGGCCAGGCTCAGGCCGATGCCGATCCCGAGCATGGGAACCGCGAGAAGCAACGGAAGCGGCGCCCTCGCCGAGATGCCAATGAAGGCGAGTACGGCAGACGCGATGCAACAGAGGACGCCAACGGTGAGTGTGTGATCTGCGGTCGCTCGCAGTCGGTAGAAATCGTGTCGTTCGAGGTGGTTCATCGGCCCACCAATGCCGGAGATGCTTCGACGGCAAAGCCGCGTCGGCCGTTTACGTCCGTCGCGAGCCATGGCAGCGACCGCCAGAGGCGCCAGGCGACGAGGCTGGCGGCGAGTGTCCAGAGGACGGCTTCGAGCACCGGCACGATGCTGAACGGGTTGGCCCAAAAAGCGAACCAGACGCCGACGGTGGTCGCGGCGAGAACCTGCCAGCCGGCGGCGACGATGCCGAGCCGCACGGGCCAAGCTTGTCGCTTCCAGACGCCCCACGCCGCGCCGACGAGCGCGAGGCCGGGCAGGTAGAACAAGACGAGTCCGCTGCCGATGACGTACGGCTGGAACTGTGGATAACGCGGGAAAAGCAGCCCGACGACGATGGTCGTCGTGCCGAGGAGCAGCGACAGGCCGCCCAGCACGAGCGGCTCGACGATCGACGCCTGCCGGCGGCGTCCACGGCTCATCCGACCACCCGCCGCGTGTACGCGAGCCATTCGACCATGAGCAATCCCGTCCCGGCCGCGACGAGCCACCACCACCACTCGACGTTCGTCGTCTGCTCCGACTCCTCGCCCTCGAGCACGACGTCCGCTTCGACGCGGGCGAAGTTTCCGGGATCCGTCGCGCTCGGCAGGACGTTGCTCTCGACCGTGTCGAGCAGGCTGACCGCGACCCGTTCATAGCCGGCGAGCGGCGGGTCGGTGGCGTAGACGCCGACCCGCTCGAAAGGCCCGAGCACGAGTCGCCCGTCGTCGCCGACGATGCCGGAAGAGACTTCGCCGTCGCCCTCGATGGATTCGACGCGCACTTCATCACCCGCAGCGAGTCCGGCGCGTTCTATAGCGACCGGCGGCACTTCAACGACGCCGCCGGGCCGGATCGATTCTTGTGCTCGCACGTCGCCGCTGGCCGCGAGGTACTGGAACATCAGATAGCCGAAGTAGGGAAACGTCTCCTGCCGCGGCCAGGTGCTTCGCATGAGGTCGAAGGTGAAGACGAGATTTGTCCGTCGGCCGAGACGCTCGAGGGCGAGCAACGGGCCGCCGATGCCTTCGATGAGCAGCTCGCTGCCGAGCGGCAACGTGACGAGTCGGCCGTCGTTGACCCAGAGGCGATTGAGCGACAGGCCGCGGAGCATCGGGTGGTCGCGTTGCCAGTCGAGAACTTCGCCGGCTTCGTAGAAGGTCGCGACGCCGACGTCGTTGGTGACGGCCTCGATCTGCGTCGTAGTCGCCGGCGGCAGGACGCCGCTGTAGACGAAGGTGCCGGCCTCGGGCACGGTCGGCGGCTGGTAGTTGTCGAAGATCGTGACGTCGAACTCGCTGGCCGTGCCGTCGCCGAGCATGGCTTCGTAGTCGGTCGGCGTGACGACTTGCGGATCGTCGAGCGGCTGATTTTCAAGGAGAAGCCGCAGGAAGTAGTTGCCCCGCGTCACCAGCACGACCCGTACCGGCTCCGGCGGCGGGACGACAACGTACGCAACGTCGTCGGCCGTAAGGGCATCGTTGACGGGCGACGTCGGGTCGTCCGCCCGCATCAGCTCCGCCTTGACGACGGCCGCGCCGGGCAGCTCGAGCGCGACATCCACTCCTTCGCGACGCGGCGTGTTGGCAAGCGCGTCCCGGGCCGCCTCGAGCGCCGCCGGATCGTTCTGCCGCATCGCCTCCTGCCACGCCTCGTCCGACCACCGCGCCGGCGGCAGGTTGATCGCTGCTGGTCCGGCGGCGACGGGGCGGAACTCGAGCGTGGCACCCGGATCGGCGGCATCGACGCGGGCGACACTAATCCGCACGGCCGCCTCGGCAACGTCTGGACCATAGTTGCCGACGCGGACGAAGGCCTGCGCCTGGTCGGGCCTTTCATAGTTGCGTTTGACGCCGAACGCGACGACGGCGAGGTTCTCGGCGGCTGCGGTGCCGACGCGTTCGTAAGTCAGGCTGCCGCGCAGCGAGAGGTCGGAGGCCGCGCCGGCGTTGACGCGGCCGTCGCTGAAGAGAAAGACGCTGGCGGCGGTGAGCGGATCTTCCCGCAGCCGCTCGTCCATGAAGCTGCTGCTGGCGTTGGCCTGTTCGTAAGCGACGCCCGGCTGCGTCGGGCGGTCGCTGGGCGTGATGGCGTCGATGGCGTTCTTGAGCGCGCCGGTGTCGCCGGTGAAGGCTTGACGGATGCCCGAGCCGCCGGCGTCGCTGAATTCGATGACCATGGCCTGGTCGCCACGCGTCATCGTGTCGACGACGGCCTTGGCACGCTCCTTGGCCTCGGCCAGCCGCGTGCCTTCGCCGTCGTCGGTGCTCATGCTTGCCGAGCGGTCGATGAGCAGAATCGAGCGGGCCCCGGCGATGGTCGTTCCCTCGCCGACCGGCCTTGCGAGGGCGAAGAGCAACGCCGCCAGGACGAGCAGTTGTAGGAACAACAGAAGGTTGCGGCGGATCCTTTGGAAGGGCGCGTTGACCTGCAGGTCCTGGACGCTGCGCTTCCAGAGCAGCGTCGAGCTGATCGGCCGCGGCGCGCGGCGGAGTTTGAGGAAGTAGAGCAGCAAAAGCAGCGGCACCGCGACCGCCGCCGCGATCGCCGCCGCCGGCCAGTTCAACAGCTGCGGCAACCCGGGCATGGTCGGCATCATACAGGAACGTGTAGACTGGAGGGATGTCGCACTTCAAAGCGATCTACCGCAACGGCCGCTTGCAGCCCGTGGCTCCTGTTGACCTCGCGGAGGGCACGGAGGTTTCGTGTCACGTCTTCGAGTCACCGTCGCTCGCTCCGATTGATCGCGAGAAGCTGACGCCGGCGGAGCGTCAGAAGTTGATCGAAGAGAATCTTGAGAGCACGTTCGAAGGCGACTTCCCGCGAATGGATCGGGCGTCGCATTACGAGGAACGGGAAAATCGTATTCTTCGCCGACTCTCGAAACCTAAGGAAGGTACATGAGTGTGAGGGTGTTCCTCGACACGAACATTCTCGTCTATGCTCATCAGCGAGAGGCTGGTGAGCGGCACGAGCGGGCGAAGGCTTTGGTGGATCGTGTCGCAAGCGAGGGACAGGTTCCGGTCGTGAGCACGCAGGTTCTCCAGGAGTTTTACAACGTCCTTCGGAAACGGGATGTGCCGCACACGAAGGCGAGGTCTCTCGTCCGGCTCTACACGACCTGGATCGTAATGCCGTCGCACGCTGAGCTTGTCCTTGAGGGCATCGATGCAGCCGATCGGTGGCAGATCCATATCTTCGACGCGTTGATCCTGGCCGCGGCTCGCAAGGCCGGGTGCGAACTGCTCTACTCCGAAGACCTCAACACCGGC
The DNA here is from genome assembly GCA_964416015.1 of uncultured Tepidisphaerales bacterium. Lineage (GTDB taxonomy): Bacteria > Planctomycetota > Phycisphaerae > Tepidisphaerales > Tepidisphaeraceae > JBCDKH01. Next base: position 2,128 of record CAYQCT010000087.1, on the reverse strand, counting down.
CAGTCCTACGACGGCGTTCGCGTCGTCAACCCGCTGCTCTGACCGCCGCCGCTTCGGCTTGGACTTCGCCGGCGCGGGCGACGTTCGCCAGCAGCATCGCCACCGTCATCGGCCCCACGCCGCCGGGAACAGGCGTGATCCAGCCGGCCCGCTCGCGGACTCGCTCGAAGTCGACGTCGCCGACGGTCGTCTGCTTGCCGCTGAGCGTCGTCACGCGGTTGATGCCGACATCGACGACCAATGCGCCCCGCTTCACGTAATCCGCCCCGATCAGGTTCGGTCGGCCGACGGCGACGACGAGGACGTCCGCCCGCCGCGTGTGGTCGATCAGCTCCCGCGTCTCCTTCTGGCAGACGGTCACCGTCGCCCGCCGCTGGGTCAGGAGCAAGGCGATCGGCTTGCCGGCGATCTCGCTCGCCCCGACCACGCATGCCTCGGCCCCGGCAAGCTCGATCCCGGTCGACTCGATCAATTCGACCGCCGCCCGCGCCGTGCACGGGGCGATGAGCGTCCGCCCGTAGACGACGCGGCCGATGTTGCTCGGGCCAACACCCTCGACGTCCTTCTCGGCGGCAATAAGGCCCTGCAGCGGCGTCGGATCGACACCGCCCGGCAGGGGCAGGTGCAGCATGATGCCGGTCACGTCCGCCGCGGCGTTGCGCCGCACGATCTCGCCGGCGATGCGGTCGACGGCAGCGTCTTCCGGCAGCCGGAGCAGTTCATAGTCGATGCCGACCGCCCGCGCGCTCTCCGCCTGCCGATCGGCATAGACGACGGCCCCGGGCGGCTCGCCGCAGAGGATCGCCACCAGCCGCGGCGGCGTGCCGGCCTCCCGCAAGGCCGCCACCTTCGCCGCCGTCGCCTGCCGAGACGCCTCGGCCAACGCCCGGCCATCGATGATCCGCCCCGACTCGTCCGCGTGGTCAACCATCGCAACAGAATACCCGCGTCGGATAGACTGCAAACCGTGGAGCTGCAGAACTTTGAACAAGCCGTTCGCGACTTCCGTAAGGCGACTCCGTTTCGGAATTTCTTCATCGAGCTCGTGACCGGACGCGTCATCAAGGTAGAGCATCCGGAGGCGCTGCTGACGCGGGCTGGCCAAGCTGTGTATCTGTCGCCCGAAGGTGCGGCATCAATCTTCGATCACACGTCGGTTGCTCGGGTGTATCACACGAGCGAAGAGCCGATGCAGGTCGTTCGCTGAGCCGAGGCCGCGGCGTCGCTAGACTGTCGGTCGATGCCGTCGTTGCCCGTCGCTGACTCCGTGCCAACTCGCGACGTCGCGAGCCTGACGCCGGCAGAGCGCGCCGTCGAGGATGCACTCGAGCTCATCCGCCCTGCCGTCCGCGACGACGGCGGCGACGTCGATCTCGTCTCCTTCGAGGCCGGCGTCGTCACGATCCGTTTCCGCGGCGCCTGCGTCGGCTGCCCGAGCAGCGACATGACGCTCAAGCACGGCATTGAACGGCACCTCGTCGCACAGGTGCAGGGCGTTCACGAAGTCGTCCAGGTCGAAGACTAGCTCCTGCCGTGGCCCGTCCGTCGCGTGAGCCCGATCCGCTGCCGGTGTCGCTGACGCGGGAGCAGCAGGAGAATTGGATGACTATCGCGATGGCCGAAGCTAACGCGGCCGGCGAGGCGGGCGATGTGCCGGTCGGCTGCGTCGTCTTGGACCACGAGGCGAACCTGGTCGCGACCGGCCGGAATCGACGGGAGCTCGACGAGGATCCGACCGCCCACGCCGAGCTGGTCGCCATGCGGAAGGCCGCTGCAGCGCTTGGCAGTTGGCGGCTCGTCGGTTGTACGCTGGTGGTGACGCTCGAGCCCTGCCCAATGTGCGCCGGCGCGATCGTGAACGCGCGGATCCCGCAAGTCATCTTCGGCTGTCACGACCCGAAGGCCGGTGCCGCTGGCAGCGTCCTAGATCTGCTGAACGAGGACCGCCTCAACCACCGCGCGGGGGTTATAGGCGGCATCCTGGCCGAGCAATGCGGGTCGCAACTCCGAAGCTTCTTCCGCCGACAACGTCGCGCCGGCAAGAAGTGAAACAAAGGAGTCGGGCCCTGTCTGATACACCCGGAGGGGCTCGAACCCCCAACCCTCGGTTCCGAAGACCGATGCTCTA
>CAYQCT010000086.1:14521-14766 GCA_964416015.1 uncultured Tepidisphaerales bacterium | reverse complement strand
TACGGCGTCGACCCGGAGCTGCCGCTCTTCCTCGTGTTCAACCCTGGCGGGCCCAAGCTCCCGCCGCCGCAGGAGGCCTTGGGCGACGACTACCGCCGCGAGCTCGGCGAGCAGTACGGCATCAAGTTCACGAGCCTGCTGACCATCACGAACATGCCGATCGGTCGGTTCCTGCACGACCTCGAGCGTGACGGTAAAGCCGAGGAATACGAGAATCTTCTCCGCAACAGCTTCAACGCCGCGAC
>CAYQCT010000086.1:13397-14511 GCA_964416015.1 uncultured Tepidisphaerales bacterium | reverse complement strand
GTCAGCTACGACGGCAGCCTGCACGACTGCGACTTCAACTACGCGCTGGGCCTCAAGAGCGACCGCCGGTCGGCCCAGCACATCAGCGACTTCGACCCGGCCACCTACCGCGAACGACGCATTGTTCTCGGCGACCACTGCTACGGCTGCACTGCCGGCAGCGGCTCCTCCTGCGGCGGGTCTGTCGCGTAGTCGATCTTTCGCCCGTCGGCCATCTTCAAGACGTCTGCCGACGCCTCGGCGGCGGGTGAAGCCGGGTTCGGCATTTCTTCCAGCAGATCGCCCTCAATCGACACACGCGCTCTGGTCGGCCAAGCACAGGCCGGTGCATCGAGACCCGCGTCTCCCACGGCTTCCTGTCCGGTGAATCGGAGAACCCGATCGACCTCGCCACGGGCGATCAAGTCCCGCGCCAGCTTCGGCCCCGGCTCGACCAGCAGGTGCGTCACGCCGCGGCCGTGTAGATCGCGCAGCACGTCTGAGAAGGCAAAACGGTGCTCGCCGCGGCCGTTGTCGACGATCGGCAGTCGCACGACCTCGACGTGGTCGGCGAGAGAATCGACAGCCGCTTCTTCGCCGGTGAATAACACCACCGGGCCCTGCTCCGGCGTCGCGAACAAGCGACGAGCCTCCGCAAAAACCGGCCGATTGCTCAAGACGATCCGCAACGGCCGCCGGGGCGGATTCGGCACGCGGGCGGTCAGCAGCGGGTCGTCGTTGCGGACCGTATTCGTGCCGACCGCGATCGCGTCGCACAGGCCTCGCAGGCGATGCACGGCCGCGGTCGCAGCCTCGTTTGTAATGCGTACCGGCACGCCGCGACGACCGGCAACCTTGCCGTCACGACTTTGCGCCCACTTCAGCGTCACGTACGGCCGCTGCCGGTTCAGGAACGTCTCGAACGGCGCGATGAGCTGTCGGCAGGCGTCACCGCAGATGCCGACCTCGACCTCGATACCCGCCGCACGGAGCTGCCGCACGCCCTCGCCGGCCACACGCGGGTTCGGGTCGAGGCAGCCGACGACGACACGCCGCACGCCCGCCTCGATCAACCGCGGCACGCACGGCGGCGTCTTCTTCCCGCCGCCGACGTGGCAGCACGGTTCGAGCGTGA
>CAYQCT010000086.1:8034-13346 GCA_964416015.1 uncultured Tepidisphaerales bacterium | reverse complement strand
CCCGCCGAACTCTGCGTGAAACGCTTCGCCGACTATGCCGCCGTCCACGACGAGCACACAACCGACCATCGGATTCGGCTCGACGTGACCACGTCCGTGCTGCGCGAGCCTGATCGCCCGCCGCATCCGTGTCGTGTCGTTCTGCCGCACCGTATCGTGAGGGTATGCGCGGACGCGTCACCGCCCAGCAGATCGCCGAGGCTTGCGGCGTCTCGCGTCCGACGGTCAGCCGCATTCTCACCGGTGGCGACCGTGCGGCTCTGCACAATGCCGAAACACGGCGGCGCGTGGAGGATGCCGCCAAACGCCTCGGCTACCGACCCAACGGCGCCGCCCGCGCGATGAAGACCGGCCGGTTCGGGCAATTCGCCCTGATGATCGGCGAGCGGACGAGCCGGCGCGGGATGCAGCCGCAGCTCATGGACGGCCTTCTCGCCGCCGCCGAAGAGGCCGATCGGCATCTGCTGGTCGTCCGCGTGCGCAGCGAGCACTTTGAAGAGGACGCGACGGAAAAGCCTCGCATGTTGCGGGAGCTGGCGTGCGACGGGCTCATCATCGACATCTCGCACGACATCCCGCCGGGCTTCGTGCGCGAGGTGGCGAAGCTGGACGTGCCGCTGGTTTGGATCAACACGCTCCGCCGCCCGCGGCACGGCCGGCACCAGCCTTTGCCGGGGATCGTCGTCCGCCCCGACGACGAGGGCGGCGGCTACGCGATGACGCGGCACCTGCTCTCGCTGGGCCACACGCGGATCGCCTGGTTCGACATCCGCTCGGCCGTGGATCGAACGTTCCACTACAGCCACGCTGCCCGTCGGCTCGGCTGGATGCGGGCGATGCGTGAGGCCGGCCTCGGCGGCGAGATCCACCGGCTCGTGCGAAGCTACCGCGGCGACGTCCTGGATCCGATGCCCGTGGCCGTCAACGCCCTGCAGACCGAGCCGAAGCCGACGGCCGTGCTGTCGTACGCCAACGGCGTCATCCTTGCCGCCGCCGCCGACCGGCTGGGGCTGCGTCGGCCGGAGGAGCTTTCTATCGCCACGTTTGCCGATTCGGAGACGACGCTTGGGCAGACGATCGACTTCGTCCGCGTGCCGCACCGGGAGGTCGGCCGACGTGCTGTGGCAGCGTTGCTCCGGTTCGGGGTTCCAGAGGAAGCGGACGAGGTGCGGATTCCGACGTCGCTGCAGTTGCTGGAGAGCACCTGCCGGCACGTGGCGTAGCCGCCTGGCGAAGGCCGCTTGACCTCTTGCTGCAATCGTGTACATTGCACACCTGTGCATCCTGCTGCTCTGTGCGGCGGGTTGGCAGCAGCGGCTTGGGTCGGAGGCCTGCCGCGGCTGCTTTTGTCCGTGGGGCCGTTGGCCCCCACCTCTTCCGCTTCAGGAATCTTCAGGAGAACCACGATGCGTCCGAACTCGCTCATCATGCTGGCTGCTGTGGCAGCTCTTCCCCTCGCGGCATCCGCCGCCGTCATCGTCGATCCGACCGTCGGCACCACGATCGACAAGCCCGGCGGCAACGAACTGAACGCAAACGCTACCGGCGTCGGCTTCATCTCGGAGACGGACGTCGAAGCGTTGAACCCGACCGTCTTCCACGAGTTTGATGGCAACGGCGGCAGCCGAACTCCCACGGATTACAGCTTCAGCAGCGGTAATCTTCCCGGCGTCCGGCTGATTGGCCGCGGCGACGGTCAGTCCAAATTCAGGTTGTCAGGTGACGGGGATGGCACCGAGCGGGCGATCAAGCTTTCCAATGCGGAAGACATCATCGTCGACTTCGGGACGTTCGATGGATCGGGAAACTTCGACACTTCTTCAGGCAGTGTTGACGTGGCCGCCTTCGGTACGGTGCTGATCGATTCCAACGGCTCGACGGCTGCGGTCGTGACCGCCGTCTTCGAAGACGAGGCCGGAGCGGTTCTCTCGACACAGACCTTCTCGACCCTCGACACGACCGGGGATGTCAATCCCTACTTCGGATTCGACTCGATGGGCGTGGGCATCGGGCGCATCGTCGTGTCCGGAACCGGCCTGACGCAAGACGCCGGCTTCGACGACCTCGCGCTCGTCGCCGTCATCCCCGAGCCGACGAGTGCCCTCGCCGGCGTGGCCGGCCTCGGCCTGCTCGGCCTGCGGCGGCGGAAGTAGCCACGCCTCCAATAAACCTGCCGCCCGCTACCCGCCCTGCCGGAGGCGGGCGGCTTCTATATTCGCCGCGTGAAACGCCCCGTCACGGCCAAGCAGATTGCGGCGGCGTGCGGCGTGTCGCGGCCCACGGTCAGCCGCATCCTCGCCGGCGGCGAAAAAGCTGCGTTGCACAACGACGCCACGCGACAACGCGTGCTCGACACCGCCGAGCGCCTCGGCTATCGGCCGAACATCGCCGCCCGGGCAATCAACACCGGCAAGCTCGGCCAGTTCGCCCTCATGATCGGCACGCGACCGGCCCGCCGCGGAGCCCAGCCGCAACTGCTCGACGGCCTGCTGGATGCGTGCGACGCCCGCGACAGCCACCTGCTCGTCGTCCGCGGCGGGCTTGATCGCCTCGAGAACCAGGACCAGCCGCTGCCGCGCGTGTTGCGGGAGGCCAGTTGCGACGGCCTGGTGCTGGACTACACGCACGAGCAGCCGCCGCGTCTGGTGGAGGCGGTGCGTCGGCTCGACGTGCCGGTGGCGTGGGTGAACACCCGTCGCCGTCCCTCCGGCGATCGCCGCGCGCCGCTGCCGGGGCACGTGGTCCGTCCCGACGACGAAGGTGCCGCCGAGGCCGCGACCCGGCACCTGGTCGAGCTAGGCCATCGCCGCATCGCATGGATCGACCGCCGGGCCGTCGGCGACCGCACGCATCACTACAGCCACGCCGCACGCCGACTGGGATGGTCGCGCGGGTTGCACGCGGCGGGGCTGCCGGTGGATCCGTCGTTCGCCATCGACCTGCGAAGCCCCGCCGGCTCCGTCCGGCACCTCGACCAGGTCCACCGCCTTCTGTCGCGTCCCGATCGACCGACCGCAGCCTTGACCTACAGCGGCGACGTGGCGTCGCTCTTGGCGACGGTGGCCGAGACAATGGGGTGGAAGGTGCCGCGGGACCTATCGCTGCTGACCTTCGGCGATGCGGTGCGGTCCGGCGGGCAGCCGTTCGACTACATGCTGGTGCCTCACGGCGACGTCGGCCGCCGGGCGATCGAGCAGATAGCAGGTGACGAGCCGGCGGACTCTGCGACGGAGGTCCGCGTGCCCGCAATGCTCCGCCGCGTCGGAACAACGACAGCGCACGGCGACGGCTGACCTTGGACGTTGATCGGAACGGAAACAAGCTTGACACAGACGCCGCTGCGTGTATCTTGTACCCGGGTACAAGTCGCCGCACGGGTGGTGGCTGCCAATCGACCATTCCCTGGAGGAACTATGCACCTGAACAAGATTCTCATCTCCGCCGCCGCCGTCGCGGCCGTTCCCGCCCTCGCCTCGGCGGCTGTGATAGTTGTAGGGACACCCGGGAGCGACATCGACCTGCCTGATTCTGTCCAGATCAATGCGGCACCCACGGCCATTATCGGCACGCTGGCGTCCGCTACCGACCTTGAAGGTAGCGGCGCTGTCGTTCTTCAAGACTTCACTGGTGCAGATGGCGATGACGTCTTCGACCTAGCTCCACCAAATCTTGATGTTCGGGTGTCCGGTACTGCCGGAGCTCGAGATGGTGGCAGCTTGTTTCTGTCGCAGATTGCGGGTGGTAATAATGACGCCTTGGAGGTCAGTGACGGAACGTTCACAATCGACTTTGGCACCTTGAGTGGAATGAGTTTCGATGGAAGCTCAGCGACGGTACCTGCCGCCGGATTCGGGCTTGCAGGCCTTCGGTCTGACGATCGCGACGAGATCGTGCCTGTCTCTGTGACTGTCAACTTCTTCGATGGCGGTGGATCAACGCTCGCGACACAAACCTTCGAGTCGGCAGGAACAGATCCGGCCGACCGTCAGAACGTCTTCTTTGGCTTCGACAGCGGATCCATCGGTATCGGCAGCATTCAGGTAAGTATCGTCAACCAACGATCCAATGCGGGGCTTGACGATATTGCCTTCACAGCAATTCCCGAGCCGACCAGCCTGCTTGCCGGCGTGGCCGGCCTCGGCTTGCTGGGCCTGCGGCGTCGCAAGTAGATCGCCAACCAGTCTCCTCCTGAGGCCGGCGGATTCGTCCGCCGGTCGTCCTGTTGGTCTCCGCCTTGGCAGATTCGCCTGCCGCCGCTAGCGTCCCAGCCGATGCCCAAATGCCCGAACGTGCTGTTCATCATGAGCGACGACCACGCCGCCCATGCCATCTCCGCCTACACCGACGCGGGGCTCGGGCCGGACATCCTGCGGACGCCCAATCTCGACCGCCTCGGCGAGAACAACGGCGGCGTGCGGGCGGACAACTGCTTCTGCACCAACGCCATCTGCACGCCCTCCCGCGGCAGCATTCTCACCGGCCAGCACACGCACACTTGCGACGTCCGCACGCTCGCCGACAGCCTCGACCCGAACCACGAGCCGCAGGTCCAGAAGCTCTTCAGCGAAGCCGGCTACCGCACGGCGATCTTCGGCAAGTGGCACCTCGGCGCGGGCGAGCAACAGGAAGGCTACAACGCCGACCCGAGCGGTTTCGACGAGTGGGCCGTCCTGCCCGGGCAAGGCAAGTACTACGACCCGACCTTCTTCGTCGGCGACACGCGTGGCCGTCGCGGCGAGCTGCATACGAACGGCTATTGCACGGACCTGACGGCTGACATGGCGACGAACTTCCTCGCCGGATGGGATGCCGACTTCAAGAAGCACGATCAGCCGTTTTTCTGTTGTTTGCACCAGAAAGCGCCGCACCGCGAGTGGGAGCCGGGACCTCTGGAGAAGGACCTGTGGGCCGATAGAACGATGCCGGAGCCGGAGACGTTGTGGGACGACTACGCCACCCGCCCCGCCGCCGCGGCCGCGCGGATGCGAATCGACCGCGACCTGTACTACAAGGACGTCAAGGCTTGGCCGCCGGCTGGCTTGGATGAGCGCGAGCGGAAACTATGGTTCTACGACCGGTACATCAAAGACTACTTGCGTTGCTGTGCCGGCGTCGATCGCACGACGGGACTGGTGCTGGACCGCCTCGAGGAGATGGGCGAACTCGACAACACGATCGTCGTCTACACCAGCGACCAGGGGTTCTTCCTAGGCGATCACGGCTGGTATGACAAGCGGTTCATCTACGAGCACGCTCTGCGAATGCCGTTCTTGATCAAGGGGCCGGATGTCACGTCGGGCGTGAATGAGGAC
>CAYQCT010000086.1:1307-8024 GCA_964416015.1 uncultured Tepidisphaerales bacterium | reverse complement strand
TCCTGACGAACGCCGACATTGCCCCGACGTTGCTGGACCTGTGTGGTCTGCCCACGCACGGGAAGATGCAGGGCCGAAGTTTTGCCCCGATGCTCCGCGGCGACGCCGCCCCGGCCGATTGGCAGCAGGCGATGTACTACCGCTACTGGATGGATAAGGATAACACGCACCACACGACCAGCCACTACGGCGTGCGGACGCACACGCACAAGTTGGCGTACTACTACTGTGATCCACTCGACGCCCGCGGCAGTGGTTTTGCAAACAACGGTGTCGAGCCACATTGGGAGCTGTTCGATCTGAAAGCGGATCCGAATGAACTGAAGAACGTGTACGGCGACTCTTCTTACGCGAGTGTGACGGAGGAGCTTAAGACGGAGCTCAAGCGACTGCAGAAGCAATTCGAAGACGAGCCGGTGGCGGAAGTAGCTTGACTTGCTTCACTGTCCTTCGCCGCGCCAGGCATGTCGCAGTTGTTGCATGCTGACTTCCTCACCGTCCGGCAGGCGAAGACGCGTCTCGTCCACCACCGTGCCGACTTTCGTCGCCCGGACGGCATCGCCAAAGGACAGGGATTGCCCCGCGAGCAGGTAGGTCGTCAACGGCTCCGCGAAGGGATCCGCGTCGTGCGTCAGGTCGAGCCCCAAGTTGCCGCCGATCACCATTTCTGCCGCGGCGACGAGCCAGCCGCCGTCGCTGACGTCATGGGCGGCGGTGACGTTGCCGCCGCGGATCAGGCGGCTGACTTCGAGGTGGGCCTGCCACATCGCGTCGAGGTCAAACGTGCGAGCCCCGACCGTAAGGAAGGGGTTCTGGTCCTCGGGCAGAAACCCCTCCCTGACGGTCGGGGCTCGCTGCGACATCTTCGGTCGAGCAGTGACCAACCACAGTTCGTCGCCCGCCTGCTTGAGATCGCTCGTCACACAAGTGCGGACGTCTTCGACGATGCCGAACGCGCTGATGAGCAGCGTCGGCGGGATGCGTGTCGTGACGCCCGTCTGCTGATCCGTGTGCTGGTTATGCAACGAATCCTTGCCGCTCACGAACGGCGTCCGCCACGCAAGGGCGACGTCGCGGCAGGCCTCGCAGGCGAGGACGAGCGTGCCCATTGCCTCGGGCGAGTCGGTGCTGGGCCAGCAGAAGTTGTCGAGCAGGGCCAACCGCTGCGGGTCGACGCCGACGCAGATCGCGTTGCGGACGGCCTCGTCGATGCTGGCGACGGACATCGCGTAGGTGTCGTCGGTGAGGTGAGGTGCAAGGCCGCAGGAGATGACGACGCCGCGTGCCGAGTCGGCCTTGGGACGAACAACGGCCGCGTCGGCCGGTCCGATCTGCAGCGGGCCGACGAACGGCTTGATAATGGTGCCGCCCTGCACTTCGTGGTCGTACTGGCGGACGATTCGGTGCTTGCTGGCGATGTTGGGATGGGCCAGAAGGCGAAGTAGGGTGGGCTTCAGCTCACCGTCGTCACCGCCAACCGCGTCCAGATGGTGGGCCCGGGCCCACCCTACGGGCTCCTCGGAACGCACGACCGCCTCTCGCGTCGGCATCGGGATGCCGTCGTGGACGAAGCTCATCGGCAGGTCGGCGACGGTGGTACCGTGCCAGGTCAGGTGCAGGTGAGGACAATGTGACGCTTCCTCTCCCGCAGCTCCGGGGGCGTCGATCAGATCCCCTCCCTCAGGGTCGGGGCTCGCTTTGCGACCACCTGCTCCAAAGGTGCCGATGGATGTCGTCTCGACGTCGTGCTCCGCCGACAAGGCCAGTAATTCCTTCAGCTTCTCCGGCGGGACACTGAGCACCATCCGCTCCTGGGCCTCGCTGATCCAGACCTCGTCGTACCGCAGGCCGGCGTACTTCAACGGCACCTTCTCGAGCTGCACGCTCGCCCCGACCTCCTCGCCCATCTCGCCGACGGCACTCGATAGGCCACCGGCGCCGCAGTCGGTGACGGCGGTGAACAGGTCAAGGTCGCGGGCGAGCAGGAGCACGTCGGCGACCTTCTTCTCCGTGATCGCGTTGCCAATCTGCACGGCGTGGCCGAACTCGCTGCCGGCGGTGTCGGTCAACTCCGCCGACGAGAAGGTGGCGCCGTGGATGCCGTCGCGACCTGTTCGGCCGCCCATGACGACGACGTGGTCGCCGGGTCGGGCTGCTTTGTTGATTCTGTCCCGCGGGATGATGCCGACGCAGCCGCAGAAGACGAGCGGGTTGTAGCGGTAGTCGTTGTGATGAACGATTGCTCCATTGACGGTCGGGATGCCCATGCGATTTCCATAGTCGCGGACGCCGGAGACGATGCGTTCGAGGCGCGGGTCGCCGTCTTGGACGCAGAAGACGTCGGTGTTGGCGATGGGTCGTGCGCCTAGTCCGGTGCCGAGGACGTCGCGAACGACGCCGCCGGTGCCTGTGGCAGCGCCGCCGTACGGCTCGACGGGCGATTGTGCGTCTCTGCCTTGAAACAGACGCCGTCCTCGTCGTCGAAGGCGATGACACCTGCGTTGTCGACGAAGACAGAGAGGCAGAACCCATCGTCGCGCTCGGCAATGAGCTGCTGCGTGCTGGCGAAGATCGTTTCTTTAATCAAGTTGCCGTAGCGGCGGAGTTCAACCCCGGCTTCATCACGGACGACGACCTCGCTCTTGAGCGTCTTATGGACACAGTGCTCACTCCACGTCTGCGCGAGCGTTTCCAGCTCGCAGTCCGTCGGCTCGCGATCGGCAGAACGGTAGAAGTCGCGAATTTCTCGCATCTCGGCGAGACTGAGAAAGAGATGGCCTCGCCGACTGAGTGTCTGCAAGTCTGTGTCGACAAGGCCAGTGATGGCGACGTGGCGAACCTTGAACGGCTGATCGGCCGGGTGGCCCAGGTCGTCGGGCAGATGCGGGTGGTTGAAGATCTGCTCGATTGTCGGATTGGCAAGACCTGGCGCGGCCTTCTGCGCGTCGTCGTCGTTCGCAAATGCATATGCCCGGCCCGTGCGGACGCTCTCGATGGACAGACCGCGGCCGCGCAGGGCGTCTTCGACGGTCTGTGCGGCGGGGTCCATGACACCGGGCTTCGGGTGCACCTCGATCCAGCCGCCGGTAACGGACGGCGGTGTCTCTCGCAGCTCGGCCGACTCCGCGACGCCGTCGGCGAGCAAGTCGAGGGCGAAGCGTTCGACGTCCGCCTTCGCCGCTGCCGTCTCCAGCAGGTAGACGCGGCGCGGCTCGCCGGGCCCGACGTCCCGCGGCGTCACGTCGATGCGAAGCACACGCGTCTGCTGCATGCGGCCAGCGTAGACGATGCCGATAAGCAAGCCGCCACACGGAGCGCGTCGACATTGGGGCGATGCAGGAAAGATGACGACCGACCTCGCCCCGCCGCCGACCGAGGCCGTCGACGCGACGCTCGACGCTTTGGCCGCCGAGCTCGCGTCGCTCCGCCGGCAAGTGGACGAACAGGCCGACCTCGTCCGGCTCGGCACGATGGCGGCGGCCATCGCACATGAGTTTCACAACGTCCTCACGCCAATCAAGGGCCACACGCAGCTCGGGCTCGCCGCGATGAAGAACATGGGCGGGCAGATGAAGCCGGCCCGGCACGCGTTGCGCCGTTGTCAAGTGGCCGCGCGGGAAGCGGATGCGTTGTGTGGCTCGATTCTCGCGCTCGCCCGTCCGGGGCCGACGGAGGCTGCGGCAACGCCGGTGCAGCGAGCGGTCGACGAAGCCGTCGCCGCCCTGCCGCGGCCGCCGGAGGACGATTCGATTCGCCTCGAGATCAACGTCTGCGACGGCCTTGAGCTGCCGATGGCCGAGGCGTTGGCGACGCACGTGGTGCTGAATCTGCTGCTGAACGCGCGAAAGGCCGTGCGGGCGCGTCGCGGCAAGCGGCTGATCTGCGTCGTCGGCAGCCGGATCGGCGCGCGGACGAGCCTGAGCGTCATCGACGACGGCGTCGGCATGGCACCGCGGCAGGCGAGCCAGTGCACGCGACCCTTCGCCACGGGCGGCGGCGGCAGCGGGCTGGGCCTGACGCTGGTCGAATCGGCCTGTCGACGGGTTGGAGGACGCGTCTCGGTCAGCAGCAAGCCGAGCGAGGGAACAAGCGTGACGCTGTCGTTCGAGTGACCAGTCGGACGGACGTCCGCGGGCCGGACTCGGCAGGATGGATTCGAACCATCGACCGGGCGGTTAACAGCCGCCTGCTCTACCGCTGAGCTACTGCCGACTCACGCCGCTTCCGCGGCCGGACGGGCACGGTAGGTCGCGGCGCAGACGGGTCAAGCCGACGCAGATCGGTGGTGAGGCGAGCCCGCATAATCGTCACGCTATCGGTGGCAGTGGCCAAGTGCCGATGCGGGTCGTGCGGCCGGTTCTGGTCGCCGTGCCTCATGCCTCACTCGACGCCGCCCGACGCTACTGATATCGACCAAGCCGCCGCATTGCCGCGGCCGGATTGGCCGTTCGCCCCGACCTGCTGCGAGCCGGACGCCTTCGCCCTGCTGCACGAGCAGACGATCGCATCGGCCGACGGCGTTCGCCCGCTCGACGGCGACGCGGGCCTCGTCGCCGCCGCCTGTGCCGTCGCGTCGCACGCGGATCCGACGACGGACATGGATGTCGTCGACGAAGCCATCGAAGACTTGGCGGACGACGCTGCGAGCGTTTTCGACAGCCGCGAGCAGGCGGTCGACCGCGCCGCCGACGCCCCGCAGGCGGTGGCGGCGTACCTGCACGCGGCGATGTTCGACCGGCTGAACTTTCGCGGCGACGCTGACGATTTTTACCACCCGCACAACAGCTTCCTGCCGCGGGTCTTGGAGCGTCGCCGCGGGCTCCCGATTTCGCTGTCGCTGGTCTACAAGTTGGTCGCCGGTCGGCTCGGCCTGCGTGCGTGGGGCGTCGGCCTGCCGGGGCACTTCGTGGCGGGCATCGACCTCGGCATCGCCGGGCGGACGACGTGGATCGACGCGTATCACGGCGGCCGGGTGCTCGACCGGCAGGACGCGGCCGAGCGGGTCGCGGCGTGTGCGGGGCCGGACACGGGCTTCGACGAGGAGATGCTGCGGCCGGTCACGCACCGCCACTGGGCGACGCGGCTGATCCAGAACCTGCTGCAGGCTTACACAAGCGACGGGCGGCATGCGGACGTGGCGGCGATGCTGGAGCTGGAGATTCTGCTCTGGCCGGACCAGCCGCATCTGCGACGCGACCTCGGTCTCGTCCTCGCCCGCCTCGGCCAGACCCGACCGGCCTCGCGGTGGCTCGGCTCGTACCTGCAACACCGGCCAAACGATCCGCAGCGGACAGAGCTGGAAGAGCTGCTGACGGCGTTGGCATAGCACCAGTCAGCCGCCGAGCCGACGGCGGGTCGACGGCAGCAGGAGCAGCCCGAAGGCGGTCACCGTGATCAAGTGCTCGCTCACGTACGAGAAGTTCAAGAGCTGAACGAGCAATCCAGCATCTCGGTGGTACATGTGCCAGCTAAGGGTCGTGCCGGCAAGTGTTAAGCCGAATTCTGACGCCAGCAGGAGCCAGCCGAGCCAGCGAGTGCTGCTTTTTAAGCTGAAAAGTACATAAGTAGCAAATGAAGCTACCGCGATCGAAGCAGCCAAATCAGCATATTGTAACGACGCCGAAAGTGGCTCTGACTCGAATCGGGTTCTGATGCTTTTAATGCCGCTGGACCAGAGGACAATCAGGTGGCCTGCTGCGGTCAGTCCCTGCCGTACCACAACGACGAGTACGACGAGCGTCACCCACTTCGGCCGCGTCTCGACGACGCTGCTGTACGACAGCGGCCTGGCTTCGACGGCGTCCACGGCCGCATCATGCCAGCACGGCGGCGGCGTGCCAAACGGGTGCGGCCGCTACTTCGCCGGATCCAGTCGATCCCGCCAGAACCCGGGCATCCGACTGGCGTGGGCGCCGGCGACGATGATCAGCCGTCGAAGTTCTGGTGAATGATCATGCGGTACGGGAAGCGGTTCACTAGGAGCCCCTTGAAAACGAGTAGGGTGGGCCCCGGCCCACCGTCTGTCCTTGGCCGATCTTGCGAATCCCGATGGTGGGCCAGGGCCCACCCTACACCGGATTTGTCTTCTCAAACGGCTCCTAGATGGCCGCGACAGCCGGTCGCTTCATCAACAATCGCACAACGGGTCGGCCTCTCAGCGATAAACGCCTTCGCCTCCTCGACAGCATCGCGGTAATCCCGCCCCAGGGCCAGGCTGCTGAAGCTCGTAGTACCGAGCCGCCTCGACATCTTCGGCATCAGCTTCAGGATATACCCTCATCGAGCCGCTCGCTCCTCACGTGCTTCTTGCAGTGCTTCTTCAACTCGTTGCTGGTGCTCCTCCCAAGGGATCAGCTCGACCTCCCCCGTCTCGACCTCTCGAAGCCGCCGGGCCAGCACCGACGACAAACCCTCCTCGCCTTTGGGCGTTCGCGGGGCACCGCTGTCGATCAAGCGGTCGGCCAGCGTGAGCCGTTCTTCCAAAGGAAGCTGCATCGCGGTGGCTTCGGCTTCGGCCAGCGTCGGAGTCGCTTTGCGTTCCGGTGCGGGTTCAACAGTGGCTTCAACAGTGGCGGCGGACATGTCGGGAGCTTACCGCATCACGATGCGCCCGCGTGCCATGCCTGCAGCGGCGTGACCTGCCAATCGCCTTCTCTCAGAGCAGCGATCGCACCCGCCCAGGCGTCGGCGGCGGTGAGCGTCGTGACGATCGGCACG
>CAYQCT010000086.1:956-1220 GCA_964416015.1 uncultured Tepidisphaerales bacterium | reverse complement strand
TCGCCGTTGGCGATGAAGTCGAGCAGGTTCGGCCGAACGTGGTCGGCGATCTTGGGCACGAGCGTCGAGTCGATGCCGTGCTGGGCAAGGGTGTCGTGGGTGCCCTTCGTTGCGATGAGCTTGAAGCCGAGGTCGGCGAACTTCCTGGCGATCGGAGCGACGGCGTCATGGTCGTCGGGCCGAACCGAGACGAAGAGCGTGCCGCCGTCGGGCAGCTTTGAGCCTTCCCCGAGGACGGCTTTTGCGTAGGCGAGCGGGAAGGTG
>CAYQCT010000086.1:0-857 GCA_964416015.1 uncultured Tepidisphaerales bacterium | reverse complement strand
CGAACGGTTTCGTCTCCTCGACGCCGAGTTCATCGAGCGTCGCACCCATCATGACCTTGGCCGCGATGCGTGCCCAGTTGACGCCGGTCGCCTTGCCGACGAAGGGGACGGTGCGCGACGCCCGCGGGTTCACTTCGATGACGAAGACCTCGTCGCCGCGGACGGCGTACTGCACGTTCATCAGGCCGCGGACGCGAAGGGCTTCGGCGAGCGCGTGCGTCTGCCGCTTGAGCTCCGCGACGACCTCGTCCGACAGTGAGTGCGGCGGCAACACACACGCTGAGTCGCCCGAGTGAATGCCGGCTTCCTCGATGTGCTCCATCACGCCAGCTATGACGGATCGGCCCTGCGAGCCCCGACCGTCAGGGAGGGGTTCTGCCTCGGGACGATGCCCAGAAACCCCTCCCTCACGGTCGAGGCTCGCAGGAGCACCACCATAAACGGGTGCTCCGTAATCCGCCACGCAATCGACATCAACTTCCGTCGCCCCGTCGAGAAACTTGTCGACGAGGATCGGCGAGTCGGCGATGCCCGTCAGACCGGCAGCCTTGAGGGCGTGCGTCATGTACCGATCGAGCGCCGCCTCGTCGTAGACGATCTCCATCGCCCGGCCGCCGAGGACGAAGGACGGCCGCACGAGCACCGGATAGCCGACGTCTGCGGCGATGGCCTTGGCTTGGTCGATGCTCCGCGCGATGCCGTTGGGCGGCTGTTTCAGGCCGAGCTGTCGGATGAGGTCGCGGAACTGCTCGCGATCGCCGGCCCGGTGGATCGCGTCGACGCTCGTTCCGAGGATCGGCACGCCCGCTTCCTCGAGACCTTTGGCGAGGTTGAGCGGGGTTTGTCCGCCGAACTGG
>CAYQCT010000085.1:14441-14917 GCA_964416015.1 uncultured Tepidisphaerales bacterium | reverse complement strand
TGTTCGCGACCTCGCTGGCGGGCCTGACGCTGCAAGACGGCATCGCCGCCGCGAATGCCGCCCTGCCGGTGCTCCGGTCGGCCGTTCCCGAAGGCACGCCGGCGGCGCAGGCGGCGATGCGATGGGTGCTGGATCACGACGCGGTGACGTGCGTCATCCCCGGCGCAAGCAAGCCGTCGCAGGCCACCGGCAATGCCGCGGCGTCCGCGTTGTCGCCGCTGAGCGAGGACGTGCACGCCAAGCTCCGCAACATCTGGCAGGAGCAGGTCGACCCCAAGTTCCGCGGGCACCAGTAGCGACTATGTTGCTCTCGTGCCGACGACCGACCTGACGATCGACCCATCCCGCCGCGGCCCGCTGAACGCGATCTGGCGGTATGGGGCCAACACGTGCCACGCGCCGCTCTGGTTCCGGCCGGACCTGCAACGGCACCTGCGGCTCTGCCGGGACAGGCTCGGCTTCACCCGCCTCCGCGC
>CAYQCT010000085.1:5832-14431 GCA_964416015.1 uncultured Tepidisphaerales bacterium | reverse complement strand
CACCGTCCGCGACGACGGCTCCTTCGACTTCACCAAGCTGGGCGACGGCCTGGAGATCCTGCTCGACATCGGCCTCACGCCGTTCCTCGAGATCAGCCACATGCCCCGCCGGCTCGCGCGCGGCGACGAGAACATCACGCACTACCACTTCGGGGCCGCGCCGCCGAAAGATTGGGGCGAATGGCGTCGGTTCTGCGACGAGATGATGCGGAGCCTCGTCGACCGCTTCGGCCGGGACGAGCTGGCGACGTGGGACTTCGAAGTGTGGAACGAGCCCGATCTGGCCTTCTGGGCCGGCACGCGGGACGAGTACTTTCGCCTGTACGCGGAGACGGCGCGGGCGGTGAAGGAGGCCGACGCGAGTTTTCGCATCGGCGGGCCGGCGACGGCGCGGTGCAAGTGGGTCGGCGAGTTCCTCGACTACTGCGAGGCCGAGAAGCTGCCGCGAGACTTCGTGGCGACGCACGCGTACCCGAGCGATTTGGAGTTTCTCGACGCGGCCGAGGGCGAGGTGTCGCTGCAGTCGAGCGACGTGATGCGGAAGCTCTTTGCCGACGTCCGCCGGCAGATGCGCGAGCGTGACGCGGACGACTTGCCGATCATCTGCGGCGAATGGAACAGCAGCGCCGGCCCGCTCGCGGCGAACCACGACGAGTGCAACAACGCCCCCTACATCGCCAAGACGCTCGGCGAGCTCAGCGACCCCTTCGACGACGAGTTCGGCCCACGCGGCATCGCGCAGGGCTCGCTCTACTGGAACCTGTCCGATATCTATGAAGAGTGCCGGTTTCACTACCAGCCCTTCCACGGCGGCTATGGCTTGCTGACGGTGAACGACGTCGCCAAGAGCGGCTTCCGGGCGTTCGAGATGCTCGCTCGGCACGGCGGCGAACGCATCGCGGTCGCCGGCGACCTGCCGGCCGGCGTCGGCGTGATCGCGACCGACGAAGGCGACCGCCTGCGGCTGACGGCGTGGCATTACCAGGAGCCGGCCAACGACCCGCAGCCGACGGCAACGCTGCGGCTTGCCGAGGGCATGGGCCGGACGGCGTTGCTGCGGTCGGTCTTGCCGGGGCAAGGCAGCGGCTACGAGCCGTGGCTCGACGCCGGTCGGCCGCAGTACGCGACGGGCGAGTTGCTCGACGCATTGCATGCCGCCAGCGAGCCCGCGACGCGGGCGATCCGTTCGATCGACGGCCGCCTCAGCTTCGACCTGCCGGCCGGCACGCTGCATCAGATCGAAGTTCCGGTCGGTTGACGGAGATCCAGGTGGCTGGCACGACGACCACATTCCTGCGTGGCAAGCTCCTGCAACGACGCCCACGGCCTCAGGCCGTGGGCTTAAACGACGATCCGGTGCGGTCGCGCCTCGTGGCAGCGTTCACTTCTCCGCGGCATACAACAGAACCCGCGCGAGCAGTTCGCGGGCCGCGGCGGGTTTGTAGCCGACCATCGGGTACATGCTGCCGGCGGCGCCGCTGCTGAGGTCGTCGGGCGAGTAGACAATCGCGAGCCGGCCGTTGATTTCGTGGCCGCGAAGCCGCGGGCCGCGGGCGTTGCTGCCGAGAGCTTCGATGGCGGCGAGCTTCCAGTCGATCGTGCCGGGATCCAGCAGTTCGGCTCCGCCGCGGCTGGCGTAGAGCGGATGCGACGTCGGCAGCGGCCGGGCGAGGTCGGACTTGATCGCGTCGCCGAAGATGCCGGCCAGTTCCCGCTCGGCCGCGGTCGCGAACGCGTTGCTGCCGCCGACGGCTTCGACGATCAACATGCCGCCGTTCTCGACGTACGTCTTCAGGGCGTCCTTGGCCGCGTCGGGCAGCGTGAAGTCGCCCGTGCCGGCGAGCACGACCGCGTCTTGGGCTTCCATCGCGGTCGCATCAACATCGGCGGCTTCGATGCCGAAGCCAAGCGCCGCGGCGGCGTAGCGGGAGACGCCGTCTAACGCCCGCGGCTCCGCGTCGGCCAGCCCCTCGAGCGTCAGCCGCGCGACCTGGATCGTCTTGGCCGGCGCGGCGACGTCGGGTGTGCGACGCGTGCCACGCCGCGGCAGGTTCGCCCGGTCGATGCCGACGGAGAGCAGGTTTGCGCCGAGCTGCATCAACGGCTCGTCGTTGCGACGTGAAAGTCCGGTCGCCTGTCGCTGCCAGACCTCGCTGAAGTCGGCCTTGTCGGCCAGGACGAAGAACGGTCGCACGCCGTTGCCGAGCTCGAGCATTGGCGGCACGCGGCCGTTGGTCGTGTTGAAGCGGCTGTCGTAGAGAGGGCTGGTCTGCGGGACGACGCCCCACTCCTGCGTCGGGAACAGCTCGGTGCCGAGCGAGCGGACGCTGTCGGCGAACTTGCGACTGCCGCAGTCGGCGTTGAAGTAGACCATGCCGCCCGCGTGGACGTAGTCCTTGAGCTTCTGCTTGACGTCGTCGGCTAGCGACAAGGGTTCACTACCGGCGACGACGAGCAGCGGCGCGTCGAGCCATTCTTCCAAAGGCCGATCCGCCCCGACGATCTGCCAGTGCAGCTCCATCTCGTCGGCTTTGCTGAGGAAACTCGTCATCGAGGCCAGGTCCAACGGACGCTGGTGCCAATCGCCGCTGAGCAGCATCGCCAGCCCGTCGTCGATCTTCTCGCCGTCGCGACCCATCTTTCGGTAGAGCGCGCTGACGCGTTCCCGGCCCTCCTCGAGGTCGGCGTGGGCGAGCTTCTGGACGACGACCGGCGAGGAGCCGCGGGCAAGGAAGAGCGTGCCAAAGCACGTGCCGCCCAGCGCCGCGATGACGTCGGTATCGCTCGACCAGGACCCGGTCGAGTTTTGCGTGCGGAGCAGCCAGTCGCGGCCTTTGCTGTACCAATCGTCGCCGCCGATCGTGCGGAGGCCGCTGGCGACGGCGACGCGTTCGACGGCGTAGGCGGTGGCCATCGGGAAGTCACGGTCGTACCGCTTGCTCGTCAGCCAGCGGTCGTTCTCGAGGGCGAGGTACGCGAGGCCCGCGGCGAGCGAGGGGTCGATGAGGTTGCCGTTGCAACTGGGTCGGCCGATGAGGTGGCGTTGATTAAGGAAGAGCGTCGCGACGCCCGACGCCGTCATGCCGGGCGTCGTCGGCTCCGGGCGATAGCTGTCGGTGTGCTGGTAGCCCCAGCCGCCCTCGGCCCGCTGGTTGCGACGCCAGCCCTGGTCACTCGCCTGCCAAAGCCCGCGCGGCAGTTCGTAGCCCATGGCCGCGGCGGCGTCCAAGCCGAGGATCGCGTACTGGCTGCGGCTGTGGCTGTAACGAAACGTATCTCCGACGGGCCGGATCCAACCGACGACATAGTCCCAGTGCCCGGCCCCGAGGCCACGCGTGATCATACCCGCCTGCAAGGTCCGAGCATCGGCGGCGACAACGCGACGCACCCGATCGTCCTGCGGCAGATACTGGCAGGCCAGCAGCCGCATCGCACACCCGTAGGTGCCGCGCATCTCCTGCTGCAACAGCCAGTCGACGCTCGGCGAAAGCCGATCGCCCCGCGGATCTTCGCCTGCCGAGACCAGAGCGTAGATCGCCAATGCGGTCCGGCCGCCCCACTGGCCATCCCGCTGCTTGTGATAATCCTTCGCCGTCGCTTGCCCTTCCGGGTACGGCTTGAACGTGTCCCATTCCCAGTGGACGCCATCCTTCCGGTCTTTGTAGATCCACTCGACCGCCTTGTCGATCGCCTCGCGCGTCGGGTCCGCCTCCGCGGCGCTTCCGGGCGTTGCGACCAGCAAAAGCACCGTTGCTACGAACAGAACACGCCACAAGCTCCTCAGCATCGCCCCATCGTACAACAGCTGCCGAGGATTGTCGGCTGCACGGACGCATCCCTGGCTTCATCTGCCGCACATCACGGACTCGCACGACGCTGGCCAATCTTTCGCAGCACCTGCTGCTGATGCTCATCCTGCAGTAACGCACGGTCGCGATGGTTTCCCGCATGTGACGAACGTTCCGCCTGCGAGACGTAGGCAGCCCGGGCAAGACGCGTGTCCTGTCCGGCGGGATGTCGGTTCGCCACGAAAGCAACCACCCGCACTATGCAGCACCTCCTCCCGCTCGCCGCCGCCGCGGCTGTCGTTTCTGTCGCCACTGCCGCTTCCGCGCAGGTCCTGACCTTCCAGGAAGGCGTCGACGGCTACGCCGGCACGCTCGACAAGGAAATCCGCTCCTCCGGCGGCGATGACGCCAACGGCGACTTCGGCGAAATCAGCATCGACGGCGACGACGGCTCGCCCGGCCGTCAGCCGAACCACGCCCTCATCCGCTTCGAGAACGTCTTCGGCAACGGCCCGAACCAGATCGCCCTGGGCACCGGCATCGACTCGGCCACCATCACGCTCACCATCGTCAACCCCGGCAGCGGCTTTACCGCCCACCAGATGCTCGTCGACTGGGACGAATCCAGCACCTGGGCCGGCACGCCCGTCTTCGGCGGCGACGGCATCACCCCCGGCAGCGACGCGGTTGCTATGCCCCTGTCCAGCTTCGGCGCCGACAACGCCAGCGAGAACGTGCCGACCGGCAAGCTCGTGATCGACGTCACCGAGGCGTACCAGAACTTCAGCGCCGGCGCGACCGACTACGGCGTCGGGTTCGTCACCTTCGAGAACGGCACGAACGGCATCGACTTCATCACGAGCGAGAGCTTCTTCCTCGACCCGATCGAGGATCGCCCGCTGCTGACCGTGAGCGTCCCCGAGCCGGCCACCGCGTCGCTGCTGGGCCTCGGCTCGCTGGCGATGCTGCGTCGTCGCCGCGCCTGAACCTGTTGTTTTCTCGCCAATTTTCTTCCACCACTGAAAGCAACGCATGACACACACCATTAAGCTCGCCGTCCTTGCGGCCGTCGCGGCCGCCACACCCGCCTTCGCCATCGACGGCGACGCCGACCCGAACCTCTCGGGCCAGCAGGACTTCTTCAGCTACCACAACGGCTGGACCGGCTTCGAGATCATCACCCGCACCAACAACCCGACCAACGACGGCCAGGACTGGGCCATGCCCGGCACCTTCGACGGCATCGGCGCCCAACGCGTCGGCGACAAGCTGCGCGTCCAGGTCAACCACGAGATCAGCGACACGACCATCAGCGAAGTCATGATCGACGTGCCTGCCTTCCAGACGGCGATCGACAACCAGGTCGCCACCGGCACCACCGGCGGCGGTCGCTTCGTCGACTCGGCCCGGCAGGCGTTCCAGCGTTACAGCACCGACGGCGGGGCCAGCTTCGTCGACGTCGGCAACACGATCCCGCAGAACGATTGGGACCGCTTCTGCAGCGGCCAGTCCTACCTGCCCAACACCTTCGGCACCGGCCGCGGCTTCGTCGACGAGATCTACATCACCGGCGAAGAATCGGGCACCACGGGCATCCTCTTCGCCCTCGACATCAACAACGCCGACCTCTACACGACCAGCGGCTACACCGGCTACGACGGTCGCGGCGTCGACGAGAACAACAGCGGCATGCCGACCGATTCCTGGGAGAACGCCGCCCTCGTCGATACCGGCGAGACGGACCACGTCGCCCTCATCCTCAGCCCCGACGGCGGCACGCAGGAGCTGAAGATGTACGTCGGACAGAAGGGCCTCGACGCCACCGGTCAGCCGAGCGATTCCTTCCTCGCCCGCAACGGCCTGGCGTTCGGTAGCTACTTCTACCTGAGCGACCCCACCGACGCCATGCAGAGCGGCACGATCACCGTCAGCGACAACGATGCCGTCAACTCCGGCAAGCTCGAAGACGTCGACACGAACCCCAACGACCCGACGCAGTTCGTCCTGGCCGACCAGACGAGCGGCACGTACGTTTTCGACCTCGACCTCGACTTCACGAGCGGCATCTTCGAGCCGACGATGTCGACTTTCGAGCTCTCGAAGATCGACGACCAGAACCCGGCCGATGCGGACAACCTCAACAACGCCGACAACATCGACTGGACCGAAGCCACCACGCTCGGCGGCGTCATGTACGACGACGGCCTGATCTTCGTCAACGAGGACAACGGCCTAGGTCAAACGTGGATGATGCGTCCGGACGGCTCAGAGCAGATGCTGGTGGCCGACACGAACGACCCGCTCCTGGGCCAGTTCGCGACGGAGAGCTCGGGCATCCTCGACATCTCGGACCTGATGGGCTACCTGCCCGGCTCGATCCTGCTGGTGGATGCGCAGGGCAGCGGGTCGACGATGAACGTGCTGATCAACCCGAACGCCGCGCTCGTCCCGGAGCCGACGACGGCGGGCCTGCTCGGCCTGGCGTCGCTGGCGATGCTGCGGCGTCGCCGGTGAGTCATCGTTGACGCAAACAAAGAAACGCCCGTCCGCTTCGGCGGACGGGCGGTTTGTTTGCTCTTCCACACGCTTCTACGCCGCCGCCGTCTTCGCTTCCGGCTCACGCGGCGGCGGCTCGGGGATCTCGTCGCTGTCGACGTACACCTCGCCAGGCGCATCCGGCACGTCCGTCGAGTGCGAGCTCATGAATCGGCCGGGCTTACGCATCTGGAACGAACGGGCACCGGCGTTGACGCGGTCGAGTTGTTCGAGCTTTTCCAGGTACTTCACGACCGTGCTGCAGACCGTCGCGTGCGACCACGTCAGCGGGCTGACGCTGATCGGCTCGTTCGTGTAGGGGTTCACCTGCTCGGCCAGCACGCCGGATTCGAGCGTGTGGGCGGCGGTCCACTCGAGCACGGGGATCGCCTCCTGCAGCTCGCCCTTGGTCGTCGCCCGCGTGATGAGGTAGTCGGCCAGCCAGAGCGTGCAGATGAACCACGGGTTGCCCGGCACGTTCTCGATGTCGTCGCTAACGCGGTGGTAGTAGTCGTTCGTGTAGCGGGCGACGCCGCCGACGGGCGTTTTCACCCAGAGCTCGTCCTTGATCGCACGCATCGTCGCTTCGACCCGCGGGTCGTCGGCTTCGAACAGGTGGAACTTGTAGATCGCAAAGAGCGAGGCATCGATGACGTCGTCGACTTCGTAGATGTCCTCGCAGCCGGCCTTGGCGTGGAGCTGATCGGCTTCGGGGTCGACGTAGCCGGGCTCCTGCGGCGGCGTGTGATTGCCGACGGGCACCAGCCGCCGGGCGAAGCGGCCGAGGCTGTCGCTCCACAGGTACTCGGCGGCACCGGCACGAATTTCCGCCGCGGCCCGGCCGTACCGCTCGGCACGTTCCTCGTCGCCGAAGCTGACGGCGAAGTTGCGGGCCGCGACAAGGCCGCCGTAGACCGCGGCGACGGTGAAGGCGTGGACGCCCCAGCGTTCTTCCCACAAGTCGTAGCTCGGCATGGGCAGGCCGGTCCGCGGGTCGCGGTACTTGCACATGAAGTCCGCCGCGGGAATCACCACGTCGATCCAGAGCGGCCGGACGTACTCCGTATCGCGGTACCGCCAGTAGTGCCGCCAGAGCGACCAGACGACGAGCGCCGTCTCGTCCTCCTGGATCGGTAGCGACGGCTGACCGTCCTTGACCCACGGATGCCAACTGCTCGCCGGCGAACCGTCGGGGTTGTACTTGTGCAGGAAGTATCCTTCGGGCCCGATGACGCGTTGGCAGAACGTGTAGAACTTGCGGGCCAGGTCGTTGTAGCCGCAGAGATCGAGCGCGTCGGCGACGAGGGCGCCGTCGCGCGGCCACATGTAGCTGTAGGTGTCCCGCGCGAACTGCATGATGTCGCTGTCGTTGGCCGCGAGGATCGCCCCGCCGTCGTCGATCTGCGTGCGGACGGTCAGCAGCGATCGTCGGAACAGCGACGTCACGGGATCCGGCAGGTCGCCGGCTCCTTGGCTCCAAAGCCGCCAGTAGCTGGTCGTGCGGTCGATGACCCGCGCCGGCGTCTGGCGTTCGAGCCAGCGGTGCAGCTCGGCGACTTCCTCGCGACTCTCGCCGGCGATGATCGCCATGTAAAACGTCGACGTGTGGCCCGGGCCGACGTGGGCGTTGATGCTCATCGTCGAGTCGACCGCCCCCTGGCTGATCGGGTTCATGCCGAGCTTGCATCGCGGTACGTGCCCTCAGCCCCGCCGAAACCGCTGGTGCCGGTGGCGTACTCGTCGACGCGTTGATCGAACGGCCGCTCGCCGCCGTTGCCGTGCTCCTGGAAGAACGTCGCCGACAGGTAGCGTCGGGCGCGGTAGTGGACGAGGCTCTTGAGCTCCGGGTCGTAGTACGCGGTGTCGCCGATCCGCGTGCCGTACATGAGAAAGTCGTTGTGGTGGTAGACCTTCACCAACCGGCCGGCGTCGCCGCGGTTGTGGACCTTGATCCGGCGGACCAGCACGTTGCGGTTGAAGTCGACCACGTCCCGGCAGTGGAGGCTGATGCCGAGCTCTTCATGCCAGAGATCGACGTCGGTCGTCAGCGCGTCTTCAAGGTAGCGCTGGCGGATCACGAAGCCCGGGTCGTCGCTCCAGACGAGCCGCCCCGCCTCGCCGCCGGCATGCTTCGGGCCGGGCGTCTCGACCCAGATGCCGAAGCGGCAGGGGCCGGCGCCGGCGTGGTTCTCCTGGCCGACGTGCGGGAAGAAGAGGTCGCGGAGCTGATAGCGCTCGTCGAACGTCACGAGCAGTCGGCCGTTGCCGACGGGAAT
>CAYQCT010000085.1:4127-5822 GCA_964416015.1 uncultured Tepidisphaerales bacterium | reverse complement strand
TATCGCGGGGCATGGTGCAGTTTCTTCGACCGAACGTCGTGGCCGCCGTGGCCGGCGACTCGCCGCCGACAGGTTATCGCACCTGCTTTCCCTTCGTCTCACCGCCGGCAGAGCAGCTCGCGGAGCTTGTCGTGGCGGTAGGCGAACATGTTCTTGAGCTCGCGGGCGACGATCAGCTTGTCGCCGACGATGCCCAGCGGGCCGAAGCCGACCTCGTAGCGGACGTCGTCGATCGCCCAAACCTTGGTGCGGCCGCCGTCGATGGTTTCCTCGAATCGGTGCGTGTGGACCCAACTCTTGAACGGGCTCTTGACGGCCTTGTCGACGAAGTAGGCGGTGCGGTGCGGCCGCGAGCCTCGCGGCGGCTGCCACTCGCGGTAGACGGCGACCCACTTCTGCCGGCCGATCGGCGTCTTGGCGCGGATGACGACCTCGGCCCCGACGGCGGGCGGATCGGCCTTGGTGATCTGCACGTCCGCCTTGGGCGGCGACAACGCCCGCAGGCCCGCCTCGGTGTCCTCGTGAAAGGCCCAGACGGCTTCGAGCGGGGCGTCGAGCAGAGACTTCTTAAAAAACCGCGACATCGTCGCACGCTACGACGCCTCCGGCGGCTGCGGGCCGAAGCGGACGCTCCGACTCTGCAGCTCACGCAGGACCACGACCTGATTCGCGACGTCGATCAGAACGTCGAGATCGATCACGTATTTTGATCCGTCTGCGGAGAAGTCAAGGCGTTCCACAGTCTCGAGCGGCCGTAACCGCACGGCCAACGTGAGCGAGGAGAGCTTGTCGAGATGATCGATGATTAGTTCCTGAACCACGACCTCCAGCAGCTTCAGCGACTCCCAAGCCTCAGGCCGAACGTCGACGGCGTAGCTCACGTCGCACCTCCTCGATCGGCATGCCGGCGACGGGATTGCGGTGCTCGCAGATCGACCGATCAAGCGACTCACGCGGCGAGAGCTTAAGAAGAAACTTGCCAGAATGAACGGCAAGGTCGAGCTCCGCAATGAGCTTCGTCGGCCGCTCGACCTCGGGCAGATCACGCAGTGCATGCAGGAGCGCCGACGCCCGATTGCACCACGCTTCGCACCGGGCGTACAACGCTTCGGCACGCTTCAGCTTGTCCTCGTTGCCCGCGTCCGCCCACGTGAGCCGCATGTGCGGGACGAGGTGTCGAAACACCTCTCCCTCGGCGATTGTCGCCGCGACGAGGGATTCACGCTCGACAGCCGCACGCGGATCGTCCAGAAACAGCGGAAGGTCTTCGGGTTCTACCATGATGTTCCCTCGACAGGAGCAGGCTCATCGTACGACATCGACCGCCTGCCGACGAGCCGATTCGGTGCGGGCGGTGCGGCTACGACGTCCGCGAACTGCCCTCGCAAACCTGCCCGGAGTGCGGCGGCGACCTCCGACGCCTCGGCACCTTTCGCGGCTCGCGTCGGCCGTCGGCGGCGCGGCTGCACGGCACCTACTGGCTCGCCTGCACCGCCGTCTTCGGACTCTGCTACGTGCAGATCGAACGCACCACGCCGGCGACGCTCGTCACGCTCGTCGTCTTCGTCCTGCTGCTGGGGGCGTTCGGGTCGCTACTCATCAGCCTCGGGCGGCGACAACGGCTACGGTCCTGAGCCCACGCCATCATGCAAGTCAAGCGAGATCTGGTCGTCGAACCCGTCGGCATCGAAGCTG
>CAYQCT010000085.1:0-4117 GCA_964416015.1 uncultured Tepidisphaerales bacterium | reverse complement strand
TTTCCAAGCTTTTCGGCAACGACCGGCCCGTCGAACTCGAGATCGGCAGCGGCAAAGGCACCTTCCTCTCCGCCGAAGTCGCGGCCAGGCCGGACGTCAACTTCTTCGGCATCGAGTGGGCCCGCTTTTTCTGGCGGTACGCCTGCGACCGGCTGCGTCGCAACGGGCTTGGCGACCGCGTCCGCATGATCCGCGACGACGCCGGGCAGGTGGCGGTGGAGGAGGACGCCGGCACCCGGGCGGTGCACGTCTACTTCCCCGACCCGTGGCCGAAGGCGCGGCACAACCGCCGCCGCCTCGTCCAGCCGGCCTTCCTCGACCACGTCGCCCGCGTCCTCCTGTCCGGCGGGCGGCTGCAGATCGTGACGGATCATCCGGACTACGGCGAACACATTGCCAGCGTCCTGGCGGACCATGACGGGCCGCTTCAGGAGGCGAAATATCGTCCTGCCGCCGGGGCACGCGAAGGCGAGCTCGTCGGCACGAACTTCGAACGAAAGTACATTCCGGAAGGACGGAAGTTTCGAGCGTTCGCCAGGGTCAAGAAGTAGTATTCGCTCTGTCACCTCTCCTGGTTTCGCCGATGCTTTGCCACCTCGTTCTGCTCCTAGCCTGCCTCGCCGCCGGGTGCTCATCGCACGCGGTGGCCGCAGCCGAGCAGGCACAGCCGCCGCTGGTGGTCGTGGGCGGATTCGCCGACCCGTTTCTCGCCGGACGTTCGCTGCGGGACAATCTGCGAGAGCGCGGCATCGAGCGGGACATCGTCGTGGTGCATCCCGGCTTCGCCCTCAGCTTCGACAACGCCGCCGAGGCCGTCATCGATGCCGTCGAGGACGCGGTGCCGTCGCGGCAGCCGGAGGCGACGGTCGAGGTCGACGTGATCGGGGTCAGCATGGGCGGCCTCCTCGTCCGCCACGCCGCGGCATTGGAAAAGGGCAAACGCCTGCAGATTCGCCACCTTTACACGATCGCGTCGCCGCACTCCGGTGCCGCCCGCGCCGACCGCATCGGCTTCTTCGGCACGGCCGCGGCGATGCGGAGCGACAGCAGATTTCTGGCCGACCTCGCCCTGCGCGAGCGGGCCGGGCGCGGCGGGAACTACGGGATCACGCAGTACGCCCGCGAGCACGACTGGATCATCGGCGTGCCGGGACTGAAGCTGCCGGACCACCTGGCCGACCGCGGCGACGTGATCTGGCTTCGCCATCCGTGGTGGAAGGGCAACGGGCACTGGACGATCTACCGCGACGACCGGATTCTGGACGACCTCGTGCGTCGCCTCAAGTCGCCGACGCCGTAGCCTGCGGCGTGGTTGATCGCGACGTTTGGAGTTCTCCGCTGGCCGCCCGCAACGCCACGCCGGAGATGCTGCGGCTGCTGTCGGATGCGACTAAGTTCGGCCACTGGCGGCGGCTGTGGCTGGCATTGGCCGAGGGCGAGCGCGAGCTGGGCATCGACCGCATCACGGAGGCCGCGCTCGACGACATGCGCGGGCACCTGGACGACATCGACTACGACGTCGCCGCCGGCCACGAGCGTCGCCTGCGGCACGACGTGATGGCCCACGTGCACACTTTCGAAGAGGCCGCGCCGGCGGCGAAGGGCATCATCCATCTGGGCGCGACGAGCCAGTACGTCGTCGACAACGCGGAGCTGATCGTGCACCGCGACGCCCTGCGTCTGCTCGCCGGTCGGGCGGCCCGCGCCGTCGACGCCCTCGGCACGTTCGCGACGCAGTGGAAGGACCTGCCGACGCTCGGTTACACGCATTTTCAGCCGGCCCAGCTCACGACGGTCGGCAAGCGGGCGACGCTCTGGGCTCAGGATTTTGCCGACGACGTCGAAGCTCTCGAAGCCCAGGCCGACGCCCTGCGGTTCCGCGGCGTCAAGGGAACGACCGGCACGCAGGCGTCGTTCCTGACGCTCTTCGACGGCGACGGCGAGAAGGTCGACCGTCTCGACGACTTCGTCCGCGAGCGGTTCGGCTTTGCCAAGAGCTACGCCGTCACCGGGCAGACGTACCCGCGCAAGCTCGACGCTGATCTTGCCGGGAAGCTGGCGAGCCTGGCGGCGAGCGTGCACAAGTTCGCCAACGACGTGCGAATCCTGGCTGGGCTCAAGCAGATTGAAGAGCCGTTCGAAAAGGACCAAGTCGGCAGCTCCGCGATGGCGTACAAGAGGAACCCGATGCGCTGCGAACGCGCGACCGGCTTAGCGCGGTTCGCGATGAGCCTCGCGACGAGCCCGGTCATGACCGCCGCCGAGCAATGGCTGGAGCGGAGCTTGGACGACTCGTCGAACAAGCGACTGGCGTTGCCGGAGATGTACCTGGCGCTGGACGGAGCGTTGGCGATCGTGGCGAACGTCGCCCGCGGGCTCGTCGTCTACCCGGCGGTCATCGGCAAGACGGTCGCGGCCGAGCTGCCGTTCATGGCGACCGAGGAGATCCTGATGGCAGGCGTCCGCGCCGGCGGCGATCGGCAGGCGTTGCACGAAGCCGTCCGTCAACACAGCATGGCCGCGGCGGCGAACGTGAAGGAGCAAGGCGGCGACAACGACCTGCTCGACCGCCTGCGCAACGACTCGCGGTGCAGACGGAGCGATTCGTCCGCGACGTCGTCGAGCCGATCCGCCAGCGGCACGCCGACGTGCTGGCAGGCGAGGCCGAGCTGAAGGTCTGATGCAGCGGGGTTTGTGGTGCGGGCCAGGTCGCGTCTATCCTGCGGCCGTGCTGACGGACCTCCTGCCGACGCTGCCGCTGGTTGCCGCGATCAATCCCGCCTTTGAAGGCGGCGGCGGCGACCCGCGGCAGGGGTGGCTGCCGGTGGCGTTGTTGGTCGTGATCGCGGTCGGCTTTGCCGTGACGAACATTGCCGTCAGTCTCTTCGTCGGCCCCAGCCGAACCGGGCCGGGCAAGGAGACGACGTACGAGTCCGGCATGGCCCCCGTCGGCGACACGCGGCGGCGGTTCAACGTGCGGTTCTACCTCGTGGCGATCCTTTTCGTCGCCTTCGACGTCGAGATCGTCGTGCTCTACCCCTGGGCCAGCACCTTCGCCCAGGCCGCCGAAAGCAACGCCGTCAACGGCGGCTTGGGCACGCTGATGCTGTGCGGGATGCTCTTTTTCACGCTGTTGATCCTCGTCGGCTACGCGTACGACGTAGGCAAGGGCGTGCTGAAGTTCGAGTAGGGGCCGTGAGCGGTGAACAGTCGCCGACTGATCCAGATCGTACAGGCGGATGGGTGGCAGTTCGTCACGCAGAAGGGCTCGCACATGCAGTTCTCGCACCCCATCAAGCCGGGCCGCGTGACCATCCCGCATCCGAAGAAAGATGTTAAGATCGCAACGGTGCGGAGCGTCCTCCGGCAGGCGGGCCTGCCGCTGAACACCAAGTAGTCTCGCAGGCGAAGCCGATGACCATCACCTACCCCGTTGCCATTCACAAGGACGTCGACTCCGACTTTGGTATGACGCCGCCGGACCTGCTCGGCTGCATCAGTGCGGGAGCAACAATCGCCGAGGCGACGGAGATGATCCGCGAGGCGATGGAGTTGCACCTCGAAGGCATGCTCGAGGAAGGCGATCCGATTCCCGAGCCGACGACGGCCGAGCAGTGGCTCCGCCACGAGGATTACGCCGACGCCGTCGCGTGGGCTTTCATTGAAGTTGACGTGCCGGTCGCGAAGGCGACGCAACCGCCGGCCGCCGTGGGCGTATGATGGGGAGCGATGGAAGTCACTGCCCTGCCCGACAACGTTTTGACGACGAACCTCAAGCGGGTCGTCAACTGGGCCCGCCGCAGCAGCCTCTGGCCGATGCCGTTCGCCACGGCGTGCTGCGGCATTGAGCTCATGGCCACCGCCTCCTCCCGCTACGACCTGGCACGCTTCGGGGCCGAGGCCATGCGGTTCTCGCCACGACAGAGCGATTTGATGATCGTCGCCGGCCGCGTCACCATCAAGATGATGCCGGTGCTGCAGCACATCTACCAGCAGATGACCGAGCCGAAGTGGGTCATCAGCATGGGCGCCTGCGCCTCGACCGGCGGCGTCTTCGACGCGTACGCGACCGTCCAGGGCATCGACCAGTTCATGCCCGTCGACGTCTACGTCCCCG
>CAYQCT010000084.1:4455-15570 GCA_964416015.1 uncultured Tepidisphaerales bacterium | reverse complement strand
TTTTTCTTCAAACTCACCGTTAACTACTCCGGCCGCGAAGAGCTCGGCGAGATCCTCAACCGCACGACCGCCGGGATCACGCCGGTCGTCAACAGCGTGCTCGACGGCGAGGCGATCCAGAAGCACCAGGCGCTGGTCCGCCAGGTCATCATGGCCGAGCACGTGCAGGATTACGCGGTCCGGCTCGTGCTGGCGACGCACCCGCAGGGTGAGTTCGCCGTCAAGGCAGTCAACCAGTTCCTCCGCGTCGGTGCCTCCCCGCGTGCGGCCCAGGCGATCGCGCTGGCGGCGAAGGTGCGGGCGTTGCTCGACGGGCGGTTCCACTGCTCGTTCGACGACGTCAAGAAGGTCACGACGCCGGCGCTGCGGCACCGGATCATCCTGAACTTCGAGGCCGAAGCCGAAGGGACGAGCCCGGACGACGTCGTGGCACAGATACTGGAAGAGACGCCGACCGACGTCGGGGCGGCGGGGCGGTAGGACCGGGGGGCTTGGGGCTTGAGACGTTCAGCGCGAACCGGTCGTACCAGCACTGAGACAAGCTTCTTTATCGGCAACGTCTTCGGGCAAAGGTCGGACGCCTCCGCCTAACACGCCTTGCAGCATCGACCGATGTCGTTCCCGCGATGTGCGGCGGGGCCGTCCCGACGCACCGCGGTAGTGCCTCGTACGGAGTCAGAAGATGCTTCCACAGACGCTCGCGTCCTCGTCGTGTGCTGCGCCGTTCGTCTTGCCTTGCGGCGGAGACGGCGGAGGCAGCAGTTTCCCGCTGACGCTTGGCGGTAGTGCGGACAACGAGCGCCGCCGCAGCCGACGGCAGGCGGCGCAGAGTCATGTCACGGCTGCGCGGGCGGAACGACGCGAGGCGACGGTCTTCATGCTCGACCTGCTCGACGTTAGTCTGCACGGCTTTCGGGCCGAGACCATCGAGCCGTTGGTCGTGGGCGACTGTTTCACAGCTGCCGTGCCGCCCGCGATCGGGCGCGGGCAGGACCCGGCGCACGGGGGCCTGCTGATGGCGTCGTACCGCGTCATGCGGTCCGTCCCGGTCGGACCGGCATTGGGACGCTGGCGGCTTCGGGAGGTCGGCGTGGATCTTGTCAGCGTCTCGGCGGACACCGCCTTCTCGTCGACCCGCCTCGCCAACGGCGAACGTCGGGCCGTTCGGGCGGCGTTGCTGCACCCGCCGGAGGCGGCCACGCGACGCCTCGCGGCCTGAACGCGATCCGTCCGCAGCACGTCGCGATGACGGACAAGATGCTGCAGATGCCGCTCGCTCGCTAACCGAAAGCTGGCGAAGTCGCTCACCAGCAGAATCTCATGAGCTGATGGACATATTTCCGCACCAACGGCGTCAAGACGCGACTTCATGGCGTCGATGACGGATCCAGACCCGGGGGCCCAACCGCCGCATCGTGCGGCTTTCACGGGAACGGAGTCTGGATGTTGAAGTCGGAACGGTGGTTCAAACACGTCGCAGGTCATAAGCGTTTCGCGTCGACGCAGTCGCGGCTCCGTCGCATCCTGCTGCCTGCCCCGGTTGCAGTGCTGCTGACCTGCGTGGTGCTGACGGGGGCCGTCGCGCGGTTCGAGTATTGCCGGGCGGTGGAGACGCACGCGAGGAAGCTGCATTGGCTGACGCAGGACGCAGCCGCGGCGGTGCAGACGCGGCTGAGCGACTACCAGATGCTGCTCTACGCTGCCCGTGGCCACGCCGATGCTGGGAACCTGCACGCCGATCGGTGGAGGACCTTTGCCCAAGCCATCTACGGTCGGGCCGAAGACGCCGGCATTGTCGGGGTCGCGCTCGTGGAGCGTGTCGCCGGCGTAGACGTCGATCAATTCGAACAAGTGGTTCGCGAGGAGTACGCACCGGACTTCACGGTCAACCCGCGTCCCCCCGAGGGCCGCGACGCCTTCGTGATTCGCTATCACGAGCCGCGGGAACGCAATCGGGTCGCGCTCGGATATGACATTGCTGCCAACCCGCGATCGCTGCCGGCGCAGCTCGCTGCCCGCGACGGAGGCAGCGTGACGCTCAGCGCAACGACGTCGCTGCGACAAGACGAGGGTCGCGTGCAGCGGACGGGCATCGTCATGTATGCCGCACTTTACGAAGGCGGCGGCGTTCCAGCGTCCGTGACCGAACGCCGCGCTCGCCATATTGGTTACGCCGGCTTGCCGGTTGTGGCCGATGATCTGTTGCGTCCGATCGCGCGTGTGCTAACCAACGCCAACCAGACCTTCGACGGGTTGACAGGTCGCGTCCTCGATCGCGGCGACCTTGGCCTCGACAGTCATCAGTTGGCTTTGTCCCGGCCGAGCGAGTCGCTTGTCTGGCAGACCAGCAGCTTCGACGACGACGAGGACCACACGCTGGCCTCGACCCACATCCACGCCGGTGGCCGACGCTGGACGCTGCAATTGGCCGCCGATCCCTCGCGACAAGCACGTACCGCCGCGGCCGGCATCGTCCTCGGCGGCTTCGCCTTGAGCGTGCCGTTGACGTTGCTGACGTGGATGCTGGCCGCGCGGCGTCGACAAAGCCAAGAGTTCGCCGGCCGCATGGGGCGACGCGCTGCCATGCTCGAACGTCGCTTCCGCGCCGCCTTCCACGGTACTGACATCGGCATGGGACTGGCGGATCTCGACGGACGATGGACGAGTGCCAACGGCGCGATGTGCGCCCTCCTGGGCCGCGGCCGCAACGAGATCGAGCGGATCGCCCTGCAGGATTCGGTGCATCCCGCCGACCTGGTCCAGATCACGGGCGTCCTGCAGCGACTCGTCGGGGGCGAGGTTCGTCATGCGCAACTCGAATGCCGCATCCGTCGGCCGGATGCGAAAGACGTCTGGGCCTCGATCAACTTCTCGGCAGTTCACCCGAGTCGCGACAACGTCGATACGGAAGATGCGTACCTCATCGTGCAGGCGCGGGACGTCTCCCGCCGCCGCCGTCTCGAGCGTCGGCTGGCGCACGCGGCGGCGCACGATGCCTTGACCGGCCTTGCGAAACGGCCGGAGCTGGAGTCGGCGCTCGAGGCCGCCTGCCGCGAGGTGAAGCTGACGCCGACGGGCAGCCGGGCGGCGACGAGCGGGTTTGCCGTGCTCTTCTTCGACCTCGACCGCTTCAAGCAGGTCAACGACACCCTCGGCCACGAGGCGGGCGATCAGCTGCTCCGCGGCGTGGCCGGGCGGCTTCGAGCGCAGCTGCGGGACAACGCAGACATGCCCGGCAGCGACCGCTGGGAGCGGGACGACGTCGCGGCCCGCTTTGGCGGCGACGAGTTTGCCGTCCTGCTCCGCGGCGTCACCAGCCCGGAGGCCGCCGTCGCAGTGGCCGAGCGTCTACGGGCCTCCATCTGTCGGCCGTTCCGCCTGCACGGTCGCGACGTCCACGTCGGCGCGAGCGTCGGCATTTCGACGAGTTTCACCGGCGAACACGACCCGAAGGTGCTGCTCCGCCAAGCGGACGCTGCCATGTACGACGCCAAACAAGCCGGCCGCTCGTCCGGCTCCGGCGTCGTCCTGCACGGCAGTCCGCCACCCGTCGAACCCGCCGCTGTCGAGCCACAGATTCCCCACATGCGGCTCGTCCGCGACGACGACGAGGCGGATTCACCGCACCGACAGGCCGCCTAGGTGCCGCTTGAAACTCGGGTCGTAGCAGCGGCGGCCGTCTGGGTTGGCGTGAGACTACCGGACCAGAGGCAGCGGCGAGCCGCCGCTGCTACGTCCTCGAACAATGGCTGGCGGAACTCACATTCCAATTCTCCCCGTCACGCTTCAGCCAAAGATACGAAGAAGCCCCGGACGAATCCGGGGCTTCCTGGATTGTCGTCAGGATGATGAAAATGTCTACTTCATGACGCCGCTGTCGTCGTTGATCGACGAGGCGGGCATGGCTTCGACCTCGGCCGGGGCGGGCACTTGGCTGTCGGCGACGTTGGGCGAAGCGACAGTGCTCGGCAGAATCAGCACCTCGACGCGGCGGTTGGCCTCTTGGCCGGTGGGGGTCGCGTTGCTCGCTGTCGGACGCTGGTCGGCGAAGCCGAGGACGCCCAGACGCGAATCTTCGACGCCTTGGCTGATCAGTCGCTCGGCGACGCTGATCGCGCGGTGGCTCGAGAGGTACCAGTTGTTCTTGTGGCCTTTGCTCCGCGTGTGGGCGCTGAAGTTGGCGACGTTGTCCGTGTGGCCGGCGACGCGGAGCTCGTAGGCGCGGGCGACCGGGCCGTTGAGGATCTGGGCGAAGCGGTCGATCGCGGCCTGGGCGTCCGGCTTCAGCTCGGCGTCGCCGCTGGTGAAGGTGACGTCGCTCTTGAACTTCACCACGCCGGCGTCGGCGTCGAACTCGATCAGGTCCGCATTGGCCGCGGCGAAGGTGCTCAGCTCGCTCTCGAGCGCCGCCGGCAGTGCCGGGCCGGTGCCGATGCGGGCGACGAGGTCCTGGTAGCTCTGGGCAAGATTGTCCCGCTCGGCGACGAGCTCGGCGATCTCGCTTTCATAGTTGGCACGCTCCGCGGCGGCGACTTGGGCCGAGGCGTCGACCATGTCCATCTGCCCGGCCTGCGCCTTGGCCATCGCGGCGGCTTCGGCGGCACGCTCGTTGGCGAAGGCGACCTCCTCGGCCAGGTCGTCCCGCTGCATCTTGACAGCGAGGTAATCTTCTTTGCTCACGCAGCCGGTCAGGGCCAATGCGGTGAGGGCGAGGCCGGCAAAGGCGGCGGGGCGGGTCAGGGTTCGCATGGGTCTGCCTCCGTGCAGTTCGGAAAAGGGGGTGACGCCCGACGTCCTGTCGCAGGCGGGCCGACCATAAGTATCGCCAAACATTCTCGGACGTCAAGCCGATGCATCTCTCGCGTCCGCGTCCGCCTTCCCGTACCGTCCGTCGCGGCATGGCGGATGTGTCGCCGAGGCCCGCGGTCGATCCCGAGACGCTGCACCGCGTCCGCCCCCGGCCCGCCGTCCGCCACCCGATGCTCCCGGCGGCGGTCCTGCTCATCGTCGGCATCCTGCTGCACGACCAGCTGCCGGTCGCGCCCCTCGCCTTCCTCCTCACGGCCACCGCGGCGACGGCGGCCGTCCTGCTCCGACACCGTGGCAGGCTCGCCGGCGTCCTGCTCACGCTCGCCTGCGTCACGCTCGGCATCGCTGTCGCACAAACCGCCCGCTTTCGCTATCCGCCGCACGACATCGGGCTCTTCGCGGGCGTGACGCCGCAGCTTGCCGAGGTGCGGGGCGAGCTGGCGAGCGTGCCGCGGCTGCGTCGCGTCGGCCGGACCGGTCGCGGCACGCCGCCGGCGATGGCGGCATTGCTGGATGTCACGCACGTCCGCACCCGCGACCTCCGTTGGACGCCGGCGAGCGGGCGGACGCTCTTGCGACTCTCACAGCCGGCGCCGTCGCTTGCCGCGGGCGACGTCGTCGAGGCCTTCGGCTGGCTCGAACGACCCGGGCCGGCCATGTCGCCGGGGCAGTTCGACTTCGAAGACTACTACCGTGGCCGGCGGATCGTGGCGAGCCTGCGTACGGACGGGCCGACCGTCGTGCGGAAGGTCGGGCGTGCACCGCCAGGGCCGCTGCACCGCCTGCGGGCGTGGGCGGAGGATCGCTTGCTGGCAGGATTCGCCGCCAGCGATCGCGGCGACGCGGCCGTACTGGCGGCGATGACGCTCGGCGACCGCGACCCGGCCATGAGCGACGCCCGCGAAGATTTCCGCGCCAGCGGCACCGCGCACTACCTGGCGGTCAGCGGGCTGCACGTCGGGCTTGTCGCCTCGACGGCGTTCGTCATCGTGCGGCTGCTCGGGGCGTCGATGAACGTCGCCGTATTCCTGTCGGCCGCGGCGGCGGTTTTCTACGCGATGTGCGCCCAGCCTTCGCCGCCGGTGCTGCGGGCGGCGATGCTGGCAGGAGCGTACGCGACAGGCCTGCTGTTCGGGCGACGCGGGCGTGGGTTGCAGCTCCTGGCGGCGGCAGCGTTGCTGCTGCTGGTCACGACGCCGCTCGACCTCTACCGGGCCGGGTTCCAGCTCAGCTTCCTGACCGTTGCGGCGGTGGCTGGCGGACGAGCGGGAGGAGGCGTCGCTGCCGAACGACGGCCGAGGCCGTTGGTATCTTGCGGCTGCGGCTTGGTTCGACCGGCGGAGCGTAGCGATGTTGGCCGCCGCCGTTGTCGCGTGGTTGGCGGCGATGCCGTTGGTCGCGACGCACTTTGCGACCTTCAACACGTGGGCCGTCCCGGCGAGTCTGGCCGCCTCGCCCTTCGCCGTCGTTTCGCTGTTGGCCGGGCTCGGAAAGATCCTGATGACGGCACTTCTGCCGGAACAGGCCGAGTTCTTCGCGTCAGTCGCGGCCGTGCCGGTCTCGGCCATGCGGCAAGTGGTCGGCTGGTTCGCAAACTTGCCTGGTGCCGACGTCCCGCTGCCGCCGCCACCGGTCTGGCTGGTCGTCTTGCTCTACGCCGCCGCGGCACTGGCGTGGCTGACGCGGCGGCCGCGGGCGACGGAGCGACGGGCGTGGCCGGGCCTGGTCTGGGCGGTGCGACTGCCGTTGGCGGTGGCGGTAGTGCTTGCGTTCATCACGCCGATACAACGAGATCGACCGGCCGGCGCGACGGCCGTCTGGCTGCTCGCCGTTGGCGCGGGCCAGATCGCGGTCGTCGAAACACCCGACGGCGGCGTGACGGTTCTCGATGCCGGCAGCACCTCGCTGACGCAGCCAATCGACGCCGTGCTCGCCCCGTTCCTCCGCCACCGCGGCCACCGGCGGGTCGACCGTGTCATGATCAGCCACGCCAACTTTGACCACTACGGCGGCGTGGCCGAAGTCGTCGAGCGGTACGAGCCGGCGGAGGTGATCGTCGGGCCACGCTTTGAGGAAGACGCCGTCGGCGAGGCGACGGGGCGGCGGTTGCTGGCGGATTTGGCCCGGTTCGACCGTCCGCCGCGGCAGGCCGAAGCGGGTGACGTCGTGCCGCTCGGCGGGCGAACACGCCTCGTCGTCCTCTGGCCGCCGGCGGACTTCGATGGGTCGCTCCGGCCCAACGACGTCTCGCTCGTCGTTCGCCTCGACCATGCCGGCCTACGCGTGCTCTTCACCGCCGACGTGCAGCCGGTCGGCCTGCGAGCGTTGCTCGACTTGGCCGCGGACGATCCCGACCTGCTGCGGGCCGACGTGCTCGTCGCGCCGCACCACGGCAGCGTCGAGGCCGAGACGGCGGCTCTGCTGGAGGCGGTCGGGCCGAAGTACGTCATCTCGAGCGACGACCGCTCGCTGTCGCAGAAGCAACGCGATCTGCCGGACCTGCTCGGCGGATTGCCGCTCTGGCGGACCGGACGCGACGGGACAATTTCGGTCCTCCTGCCCGCCGACGGCAGCGGGGCGACCGTCGACGCCTTCGGAAACCGTCGCCGCGGCAGTCTGCGGTATCTGGAGTAGTGACGAGGCCGCGGCCGCGTCGACCTACGCTCGGGACGTGCGTCTTCTCATTGCGGCCTGCGTCCTGTTCCTGACGGTCCCCGCCACCGCCCGTGAAGCGGACACGGTCCGCATCGCGACGTACAACATCGAGAATTGGCGCGACCACTTCCAGGCCTTCCGCGACCGCGACAAACCCGCGCCGGCCACCGAAGAAGGTCGCCTCGCCAGACGGGTCGAACGGTTCCAGAACGACGAGGACAACTGGGAGATCGCGCAGGTCTTCCTCGACCCGAAGTTCGACCCGGACATCGTGGTCTTCCAGGAAGGCTGCAGCCTCGACGACGCGAAGTACTTCAACCGCGAATGGCTCGACGGCATGTTCGAGACGGTCGTCATCTTCCGCTCCAACAGCGGCCGGGGGCAGGAGCTTGGGTTGCTGATGAAGCCGGGATTCAAGCTGATCGAGACGGCCGACGGGTTTCACGAACTGCCCGACGAGGGCGACCTGAACCCACGCAGCGACCGCCTCTTCGCCCGCGGGCCGGCCTTCGCGCTCGTCGAAACGCCCAACGGCAACCGGCTCTGGATCGGCACGACGCACCAGAAAAGCAAGGGCGGCAACAGCGTCGAGGTGACCAAGTGGCGAAACGCCGAGGCCGACGCGACGCGGCGGATCATGTTCGAGCTGGCCGAGCGGGCCCCGGTGATGCTGCTGGGCGATATGAACGACGAGCTGGGCTTCCAGGAGTACGAGAAGGAGGCCGGCGGCGACACCATGGCGATCCTGGCCGGCCGGCACGACCGCAATCCGCAGAACGACCTGGAAGTGCTGACGGAGGACTTGGCGGAACAGAACGTCATCACGTACACCGGCTACTGGCGTGACCGCTACCGCAGCTTCATCGACCACGTTGTCGCGACGCCGAACGTGGTCGACGCCGTCGCCGACGTCGGCGTCTACGACTCCGCCTGGGCCCGCGTCGCAAGCGATCACCTGCCGGTCTGGGTCGACGTGATCGACGAGTAGCTCGTCACTCTTTCATCACTGTTTCCGCCTCGGTGCCCCTGCCACTTGAAGCGCGGATTGCATCGACTCCCAACTCTACAGGAAAGCCAGAGGCCCTGCCTTGCCGCCCACGAAAGAGAAGGATTGACGATACTCTTCTCAGCGATTGGAGGATGCTTCCGCGGACACTCGAAAGAAGCAGCGGCAGACCGGATGCAACTGGCATCCATCCCAAGAAGAAGGACGGCGACAACGCTAAGACGAACGTGTGGTACCACAGGGGTGTAGAAGGCACTCTAGCATAGACCTCATCTGCCCGCCAACCACACCAGATACCGGCGAAGTCTACGAACTCCTGACGCTGCTGCGGCCCCAGTTCCTGATGCGGCGTGAATTCGAACCTGAAGACGCTTGCTTTATTGACAAGCGTTACTCGCGGGACATAAAGGATAGCCCTATCTACCAGAGTTCGGTGATAGATCACCTCGTGGGACGATGTCGCCGCCGACTGCACGATCAAGAGCAGGCCAACTACAACCGAGCCGATTCCCAGGAGCGGAAAGCAGACTAGCGTTGCAACCATGAAAGATCGCATCATGTTCGACATCCTACTCATCCTCGAGACCTTCTCTCCAATCCAGCTTTGAATCAATATAGTCGTAGGAAAAGAGGTTCATAGGAGCGTTTGTCAGTGGCGAACCGTTGCGAGAGAACGCAATAAAGCCGGAGATGGCGAGCGGGTTGCCGTTCTCGTCAGTCGCGAACCCATTGACAATCGCGTTATTGTCTGGATCGAGCCACGACCGTCGGCTTCTGTTGACGTCAGCTGCCGTGATCTCGCCGGTATAACCTGCTTCGACGACCTCATCTACCGCCCACGTGCCAGAGACCGATGGTCGCCGAGCGGTGATGAACTGAAGACGTTCCGCGTACGCACGCACCTCGTAGATCGTGTCGATTGTAGCTGGCGAAGCACCATTCTCTACAGTCCTGATGACGTCGGCATCTTGCACCGTCGTCGCCGTGTGGTAGTCATAACTTCCCCCAATCGGCAGCCCAACCCCCTTGTAAAGGTTCGTGAGGTCTAGGTCGAAGCCCACACCCCATCCTGCTGTCTTGGCTGCCGAAAGAGGAAGAGTCTCGCCGGTTACGTCAGCCGAAGCTCCGTAGGAGTCGCTTCGATCTAGACCGGATGGCAGACGCTCCCAATAGCTGTTCGCAATGAAGGCTACCTGTCCGACAGCCTTTCCCTGATCGTCAAGATCGACTGACACGTGGACGTGATCTCCGGGAGTAAGCGGATCCTTGACATTCTCCCAGTGATGGTAGTAGAACCGCGTGCCGTCGTAGATGTTGATCTTCTTCGCATTCTGCCACGCGACAAATTCGTCCGCCTCTCCCTCCACTGTAAACGCGAGCGTCTCGGGAGGCGCCAACGTCAACTGTGTGTCATACGGCAGCAGATCGCGAGCTGGTTCAGGTGTCTTGTCGTTCACAACGCGAACGATCCTGTCGACGAATTTCCCGTGCTCGGGAATCGTTATGGCCTGCGACTGAAGTCCGACGAAGTCGTCTCCCGGCGTTGCAGCGAACTCCCAGTTCTCGAGAAGATCGCCGTTCACCTTGAGCTGGACCGTCAAGGGCAGTTTGCTGCCGACGTAAGAACCGGTGCGGGTGAAGCGAACCGCCACCTCCGTCTCGTCCTGCTCGGTCCAAGTACCTTGCCAAGGCAGCCAATCCTTTGGCTTCACGTTCGGGTCAGGGTTTTGGGGACGTGGTACGTCACCTCGACGTGCTGCCGATTGTCTTAGGGAATCGCCCAGCCTTCGTCAGGAGGAATCTCCGCCGCGCCGAGTGCGAAGTCTATCTCTGCCGTCTCCTCCTTCGTGCCCATCCGACCTCCAACAGGTTCGCCCGGGCCACCGGTCGCGTCGAGCATTCGTCGCGCCTCAAGCGACTCCATCAGGTGCGTGCGTGCGTCATCTGGTTGTCCCGTGAAGGTGAAACTAGAGCGGCGGATGCAACCTGCCCCGACGAGAGCGTAAGCTGTCGGCGTGTCGCAACGCAAGCCCTTTTTCTGTGTTGGGCCACGTCGGTCGTGACTGGTGATGCTCCTCTACTTCCCATCGGATCGGTCACTCGATGTTGTCAGTCCGTAGCACCAGCAGGTTCCCGCCGTCCGCTCCTTCAGCCTCTGACATCTCTCCGTTCCCGATCCAACACATCAAATCCAAAGGTCGTGCGGTATCTGCCGCCTTTGCCCTGGCCCACCGCGAGTGGGTCCGCTTCCTCCGCCAGCGCAACCGCGTCATCGGAGCGATTCTGACGCCGGTGTTGTTTTGGTTGCTGCTCGGGTTCGGCATGGGTGACAGCTTCGTCGGGCCTGATGGCGGGCCTTACATGGCGTACTTTTTCCCGGGAATGTTGCTGATGGTCGTGCTGTTCACGGCGATCTTCGCTACGATCACGCTCATCGAAGACCGCCGCGAGGGTTTCCTGCAGGCGGTGCTGGTCGCGCCGGTGCCGCGGTGGAGCATCGTGCTGGGCAAGGTGCTCGGCGGGGCGAGTCTGGCGGCGGCGCAGACGGTCGTCTTGCTCGCGTTGGCACCGCTGGCCGGCATCGGGTTCGGCGTCGGCGGGTTCGTTATCGCCTTCTCCGAGGTGACGGTGGTCTATGCCTGGAA
>CAYQCT010000084.1:1372-4445 GCA_964416015.1 uncultured Tepidisphaerales bacterium | reverse complement strand
CCTTGTCGCGGCGGCTTTCGTTGTCGGCTTGAGCTTCGCACTCGTCTCGCTCGGCGTGCTGCTGGCGTGGCCGATGACGAGCACGCAGGGCTACCACGTCGCGATGAACCTGCTGCTGATGCCGCTCTGGTTCCTCAGCGGCGCGGTCTTCCCCGTCGCCGCCGCCGCCGGGCCGATCCGGTGGCTGGCGTACGCCAACCCGCTCACCTACGGCCTCGGCGGCCTGCGCAGCGGCCTGTCCGGGCACGCGGCGGGCATGCCGGCAGTTTGGATCTGCGGCCTCGTCGTCGCAGCAGCAGGGGTGCTACTTTTCGCCGCAGCCTGCCTCGTCGCCAACCGCCCGACGGCCGCGGACGTAGAGTCGTAGACCATGCGGTTCCCCAAGCTGGTCGTGATTTCGCTCTGGGTGCTCGCCGCGGCGATGGTGCTCGGCTTCGTCATCACCCGGGCCGTCGCGGGCGACGAGAAACCGGCCACCGCCTCGCCCGCCGAGCGGCCTCCGCTCGATACCTTCTTCCCAGTACCGGCCTTCGACCTCGTCGACCAGGACAACCAGCCCTTCCGCAACGCCGACGTCGACGACAAAGTCTGGATCGGCTTCATCTTCCTGACCAACTGCCCGACCGGTGCCTGCCCCATGATGGCCGGCAAGATCCAGACGCTGCAGTCGGCCATCGAGCTGCCCGGCGTCGAGTTCGTCAGCTTCAGCGTCGACCCCGAACGCGACACGCCCGAGGTGCTCAAGCAGTACGTCCCGAACGTCACCGGCCAGGAGCAGACTGACAACTGGCACCTGCTCACCGGCGGCACGCGGGACGAGATGAAGGCCTTCGCCCACGAGATGCTCATGGTCGTCGGCGACGACTGGGGCCACACGACGCGGTTCCTTCTCGTCGACCGCGACGGCATGGTCCGCGGCATGTACGGCAACGACGACCCGCAAGGCATGGCCAAGCTCGCCGTCGACACCCGCCGCCTCCTCGAGGCCGGGGGGCGCTGACGTGGACGGCAAGGAGACGTTCGCGCTCCTCAACTCCTGCCTGAACGCCGTCAGCACGGTGCTGCTGCTGAGCGCGTACGTGTCGATCCGCCGGCAGCAGTACCGCCGGCACGGCTGGCTGATGGTCAGCGCGTTGGGCGTCTCGGCGGTTTTTCTTGCGTGTTATCTGTACAGCAACGCGACCTACGGCAGCCGCACGCTCGACGCGATCGGCGTGCAGGCGGCGTGGGTCCGCTGGAGCTACGGCCTCTTCCTCATCGCCCACGTCGGCGTCGCCATCGCGGTCCTGCCCGTCATTGCAATGGCGGTCTACCACGCCGCCCGCCGGCAGTGGGCGAAGCACACGAAGTTCAGCAGGCCGGCCTTCTGGATGTGGCTTTACGTGAGCGTGACCGGCATCATGGTCTACTTCCTGCTCTACCACGTCCTGCCGATGTTCGCGGAACGCGTAGCGTAATCCGCTCTGCGTAGGGTGGGCTGAACAACCATGCGCATCAAGCGACGAGACAAAGCTCCCAAGTGCGTTCCTGTCACAAGGTTCCCGCACGAGTGACGGACTCGGATAAAGGTCGGTTGCGAGCCCCGACCGTAAGGGAGGGGGTCCGTCGTCGACCGACGGGATCGCCTGACGCGACTGCTTGATGCGCACGGTTGTCTAGCCCACCATCTGACTGCAGATTCTTCTCGTCGAACAGGGGTTTATGATGAAGGTGAAGCACATCGCCAAGCCGCTGCCGCCGCCGGAGATGCCGGCGCACGGGCACGAGCCGGTGTTGCCGAACGAGGTGCTGCAG
Organism: uncultured Tepidisphaerales bacterium; assembly: GCA_964416015.1. GTDB lineage: Bacteria > Planctomycetota > Phycisphaerae > Tepidisphaerales > Tepidisphaeraceae > JBCDKH01. The sequence goes on along the minus strand of CAYQCT010000084.1, from coordinate 2,651 downwards.
TATCTTGATCCGCAACCAGGCGACGTTGCCGTCGACTGCACCGTCGGCCGCGGCGGGCATGCGTCGCTGCTCGCCGAACGCCTCGCCCCCGACGGCCGACTGATCGGGCTCGACCGCGACCCGGACAACCTCGCCTACGCCCGCGACCGCCTTCGCGACGCACCTTGTTCCGTTGAGCTTTACCACGCGAACTTCGCCGAGACCGGAGGCCTCGATGTTCCGCCGGTTGACGTCTTGCTGGCGGACTTCGGCGTCAGCACGAACCAGCTCCTGGGCGACACGGCCGGCCTCAGCTTTGACGGGGCGGACGCGCCGCTCGACATGCGGCTCGACCCCGACCTCCGCCAGTCGGCCGCGGACATTCTGCAGCATTGGCCTGAAAAACGCATTGCCGACACGATCTACGCCTACGGCGACGAACGATTCAGTCGCCGCATCGCCCGGCGCATCGTCGAGCGTCGCAAGACGGAGCCGTTCCGCCGCGCCGGCGACTTGGCGTCGCTCGTCCGCCGCTGCGTTCCGCGGTCCCGCAACGGCCCAGACCCGGCGACGCGGACGTTCCAGGCGTTGCGGATCGCCGTCAACGGCGAGCTCGACGCGATCACGAAGCTGCTGGCGGACCTGCCCGACCGCCTGACGCCCGGCGGCCGGTGCGTGGTGATCAGTTTCCACAGCGGCGAGGACCGCCTGGCGAAACGGGCGATCCAGCAGCACCACAGCGACGGCCGGCTCGAACGGCTGACGAAGAAGCCCGTAACACCTTCCGAACAAGAGATTTTGGCGAATCCGCGGGCAAGATCGGCGAAGCTTCGAGCGGTCCGTCGGCCGATAAGCGGGTAGGACGCCGCCGTCGCGGCTGCGTCGCCGCCGCTGCCCTCCGCCACACCGCCTTGTCCCGCGAAAGCAAGATCGGCCTACTCGTTGCCCTCGCGTTCCTGCTCGTCGTCGGCCTGTTGCTGAGCGATCAGGTCACCGTTGCGACCCGCGAAGCGCCCGCCGCCCTCGACCGAACGGCCGAGTCCGTCCGCAGCAGCCTCCGAACGCCCGGCGTCGATCCGGTCCGCGTCACGCTGCCGCCGGAGCCCGAGCCCGAACCCGTCACGCCGCCGGCCGAGGTCGTCGTCCGCGTCGGCACGCCGCCCGTGCGAGACGAGCCGGTCGTCGCGCAGGCGGAGCACCTGGACGACATCTGGGATACGCCGCAAGAGACGGTCGTGGTCCCGCAGCCGGCCCGTAGCGAACTTGCCGACGCCGCCGCGGCCGGTGGTGAGCCGATCGT
>CAYQCT010000084.1:0-1362 GCA_964416015.1 uncultured Tepidisphaerales bacterium | reverse complement strand
GAGCCGCACCCCGAGCCGGAGCCCGAGCCGACCCTCGCCGTCACCGATTACGTCGCCCAGCCCGGCGACACCCTCGGCCGCCTGACCGCCCGGGCCATGGGCAAAGACACTGCCGCCCACCGCAAGACGATCCAGGCGCTGAACCCGCGGCTCGCCCGCAACCCCGACCTCATCGTCGTCGGCCGTACCTACCGCCTACCCGCCTCGGCGACGGCATCACTGACGCCACGACCGGCCGCCGCGACGACGAGCGAGTACGAAGTGCAGAACGGCGACAATCTATGGAAGATCGCCAAGCGCCAGCTCGGCGACGCCGGCCGCCGGTCAGAGATTCTTGCCTTGAACAAGGACCGTCTGCCCGAGCCCGACCGCCTGAAGGTCGGCCAGAAGCTTCGCATGCCGAGCTGAGGTTTTCGCCTCGTAGAGCACCCGATGCCGCGACTTCTTCTTTGTATCTTCGCCGCCTTGGCCATTGGTGCAACCGTGCTGCTGTTGCGTCAGCAACGGCTCCGCCTGAACTATGAACAGGCGACGCTGCACCGGCAGATTCTGGACGTTGAACGCCGCCTGTGGAGCCAACAACTCCAGGTCGCCGCCGCCACCGCCCCGGCGGCCTTGGAGCAAACCCTCGCCGCCCACGCCGCCCGCGGCGAGTTGGTCACGACGCTTGTCGCCCCGAACGACGCCTGGGCGGAACTGGAACTGCCCGTGTACTCGGATGGCGACTGGTCGACTCTCGAGACGCCGTAGATCGCCGACGACCTTGCAACAACGCCGACGCCTCACGCCGAAGCATTCGCCGCTTCATCCGCCAGCAAGACCGCGGCGGCCTGCTGTTCGCGGTGCATTCGCCAGAGGACGCGGAGGCTGCTGATGCCAACGTAGTAGTAGCCGGCAGCAAACAGCACCAGGAACGGGAGCGAGAAGATCGCGTACTGATACAGGACAGTGATGACGACGAAACTCGTCATGTAGACGCCGAAGCCGATTTCGAGCAACGGCAGGCCGAGCTTCTTTCGCGTCCAGAACGGCTCGGCCGACTTGATCACGTTGTCCGCGTTGAACTGCCGACGCACTTTGCCGTTGGTTGCATACTTCGGCGTGCGGACGAACTCGTTTTGCACGACCGTGCGGCCTTTGCGGTACTGCCGACCGGTGGCGATGGCTTCGAAGACGGCCCGCGTGTTGTTCAGGCAGAGGCCGACGCCCAGGGCCATGACGTACGGCATGTAGAGCAGCGACCGCCAACCCGTGCGGCGACCGAACAGCTCGGACTGCGCGAAGGCGAAGAACGTCGCCGCGCTGCAGGTAGCCACCACGAACAACGTGAAGCCGAAGAGGAACGAGCTGATCTGGTGCTCC
>CAYQCT010000083.1:9410-15670 GCA_964416015.1 uncultured Tepidisphaerales bacterium | reverse complement strand
CGCGACGACGCCGGCGAGCACGCCGATCATCGGCCCGGCCACGACTCCGGCCGCCGCGGCGACGGCCAAGACCGCCAGAGCCGTCGCGACGCCCGCCGCCTGCACCGGCGACAACGCGACGCCCGCCGCCAGGACGGTCTGACTTCGCACGATGAACCCCTCGCCCGCGGCCTCCGTCGGCGGGACGAGCAGCATCGTCGCCGAACCCGCCAGCAACGCGACGGCGGCAACGAGCAGCGTCATCAGCCATGCTCGTCCGGCGTCGCCCGGCCGAACGAGCGGGATCAGCCGGTGCAGCGACCGCTTCTTTCGCGGCGGCGTCGGCAGTGGGCGTGGTTCATCGAGCGTGCCGGACAAGGCGCGGGCGACGGCATCGTCGTCCGCCAGCCGTCGCGCGACCGGCGGCAGTCGACGCCGCGTATCGGCCCGCGTCGGCGGGTTGACCGGCTGGACCCGGCGTGGGGCGACATCGTCCTCGACCAGCACGTACGTCTCATCGGTCACGGCAACGGGTTCGCCCGACGCGGCGGACTCCTCCGCGGCGGGATCGAGCGTCGGAGCGGAGGTTGTCGGCGGGCGAGGCATTCTCACGGGCATCTAGCGTCGCGTTCGGCGTCACGAACTGCCGGCGGGACGTCCCGCACCTGTTCCGCCGCATCGTAGAGATCCCGGCGTCGCGGCGAAAGTTCCGGCCGGGGCCGTGGACGGACGGGATGAACCGTCCGCCCGACGCCGTAGACTGGCCGCGATGCCCGCTGCCCCAGCCGTAGACCCAAAAAGCCTTTCGGACGCCAAGCTCCACCTCGACGACGGCGATTTAACCTTGCCTCGCTTGGAAGGCTCCGAAGGCGATCGAGGCCTCGATATCACCAAGCTCCGAGGCGACACCGGCCACATCACGCTCGATCCCGGCTACCGCAACACCGGCTCCTGCACGAGCAACATCACCTTCATCAACCCCGAGAAGGGCATCCTCCGCTACCGCGGCATCCCGATCGAAGAAGTCGCCGAAAGTTGCGGCTTTCTCGAGACGACCTACCTGCTCATCTACGGCGATCTGCCGACGCAGACGCAGCTCGACAGCTTCGTCAATCTCGTCAACGACAACGCTGGCGTCGATGATCGGCTGCTGACGATCCTCGACGGCTTCCCGCCGGACGCCAACCCGATGGCGATGTTGTCCGCCTGCATCAACGGGCTCTGCGGCTACCACCCGGAGGTCCTGGAGGTCGACTACACCGAGCACTTCGACCTGTCCGCCGCCAAGCTCGTCGGCAAAGTCGCGACGCTCTCGGCGGCAATCTACCGGCACCGCAACGGCATGCTCAGCCACGTAAAGCCGCAGGAAGGCCTCGAATACGTCGAGAACTTTCTGGCCATGACCTTCGGCGGCGGCTCGGTTGACAAGCAGATGGCGCGGGCGTTGGACATGATCTTTCTGCTTCATGCCGACCACGAGCAGAACTGTTCGACGAGCACCTGCCGCATGGTCGGCAGCAGCCACTGCAACCTCTTCGGTTCGTGCGCTGCGGCCGTCTGCGCTCTGTGGGGCCCGCTGCACGGTGGGGCGAATGTCGAGATCATGAACCAGCTCAAGGAGATCCACGAGGATCCCGACATCGATCCCGAGTCCTTCATCGCCGGCGTTAAGGAACGCAAGTACCGCCTTTTCGGCTTCGGTCACCCGATCTACAAGAACTACGACCCGAGGGCGCGGATTCTCAAGAAGAGTGCCGACGAAGTATTGGCGGCGATGAAGATCGATGATCCGTTGCTGGCGATCGCCAAGAAGCTCGAGGCCGCAGCATTGGCCGACGACTTCTTTGTAAGCCGAAATCTATACCCGAACGTCGACTTCTACAGCGGCATACTGATGCGAGCGATGGGCATTCCGGTCGACATGTTCACCGTCATGTTCGCCATCGGTCGGATGCCGGGCTGGATCGCGCAGTGGAAGGAAACGCGGGACCAGGCAGGGAAGATCTACCGTCCACGGCAGGTCTACACCGGCCCCGTCGACCGCCACGTCGTGCCGCTCGCGGAGCGGTAGCACCTACCAGGTTTCTTCCATGACGCGGTACTTCGCGTCGTGCATGCCGAGCTTCGTATATGCGGCCCGTGCGACGGAATTGTCGTCTTCCACGTACAACCGCAGGCCGACCGCGCCGGCGGCCTTTGCGGCGTCGGCGGCATACTTGTAAAGCGACCGGAAGACGCCGCGACTGCGGTCGGCTTGTCGCACGTACACGCTCTGGATCCACCACAGGTCGCCGTTGCGCCAGTCACTCCATTCGCGGGTCAGCATCAGACACCCGATGACGTCACCGGCAGCCTCGGCGACGAAGTAGCGGCCTTTCTGCGGGTCGGCCAACGCCGCGGCGACGCCGGCTCGAAGCAGGTCGGCATCGAGTTGCTTGTCTTCGGTTTCTTGGGCGAGGCGAAGATTGAAGTCGACCAGGACGTCCACATCCGCCGGCCGGCCCGGCCGAATCGCGTGGCTCACGTCGGCTCCCAAAGGGCCGCGTCGAGGCAGGCCCAGATGTGGACGACGACCGCGACCGGCACGCAACAGATGCTCATCAGGATCCAGAGCACCGTCGCAGCGACCAGGAAAAACAGGCCTGGTCCGGTGCGGCCCTGGGCCAGTTGGCCGACGCCGGGCAGGATCGCGCTGGCGACGGCGGCAATCACATTGCCCGTGCCGCCGCGGCGGGGTCGATCGAGTTCGAACGGGTCGCGGGCCACGGTCGGTCATGCTACGGGCAGTCGCCAGTCGGTCACATCCGGTCCGCTTGCGCGTCTTGATGCCACAGGTCCAGCATCAGCAGCGCGTAGAGCTTCGCCGCGTGGTCGGATCGGCCGGACTCGTGCTCGTCGAGCAGCTCCACAACGGCCCGCGGGCTCAAGTGCTCGTGCACGATCGAGTCGGACGACGTCAGCCGGTCGCGTGTCATCGTCCGCAAGGGCCCCCGCAACCACGCCGCCAGCGGCACGGCGAATCCTTGCTTGCGACGCTTGAAGACGTGCTCCGGCAAATCAGCGGCGTAGGCGTCCCGCAGCACCGCTTTGCCGCGGCCGTCGCGGATCAGATCGCCGTCGTTGAGTGAGCCTGCGAGCCGCAGGAGGTCGCGGTCGAGAAACGGGCTACGAACCTCGAGCGAGTGGGCCATGGAACAGCGGTCGACCTTGCGGAGCAGGTCGCCCGGCAGGTACGTGACGCGATCAACCGCGGCGGCCGTAGAGGCGAGCTGGCCCGGACGGGCGACGGTAAACGCGTCGAACCAGCGGCCGGCGATTCGCTCGGACTCGTCATCCGCAGGCGGCCGACCGGCGGCCAGGACAGAACGAAGCTCAGCCTCGTCGAAGATGCGCAGGTAGCTCGCGTACCGTGCGGCCGGGCTGAGTGGAAGCGAGACGAGCAGCCGACGGAGCTGGCGGACCCGCGACTTGGGTCCGCCTCGAAGCCATCCGGCGAGGCTCGCGGCATTGCGACTGCCGAGCGGGCCGAGGCGGCGACGCAGCTTGGCGGCGAGGAGCATCGCCCGGTAGCGGTCGTAGCCGCCGAAGACTTCGTCGCCGCCGTCGCCGCCGAGGGCGACCTTCACGTGCTCCCGCACCAGCTTCGCCAGCCGCCGCGTCGGAATCGCGCTGCTGTCGGCGAACGGTTGCCCGAACAGGCGGGCGAGCGAGGCGACTTCCGATTCGAGCGACTGCGCGTCGTCGCTCAGCCGCAGCTCCGTGTGCTCGCAGCCCAAATGCCGGGCGACGTCGGCGGCGTACTGCGACTCGTCGAAAGCCGCTGCGCCCGCGCCGTCGAAGCCGACGCCGAACGTCCGCACGCCCGGCCCCAGTTGGCGACGCAGGTGCAACGCGACGACCGACGAGTCGATCCCGCCGCTCAGCAGGCAACCGATCGGCACGTCCGCGACCGTCTGCCGCGCGACGGCGGCCTCGATGCGGTCCCGCGCCAGCGTCAGCGTCGACGCCCACCGCCCGGCACCGACCCGCTCGAAAGGTGCGCCGGCGTCAAAATATCGCCGCAGCCGACTGCCCGCGGCGTCGATCGTCAGCGTGTGCCCCGGCAGCAGCTCGCGCAGGCCGACGTGAATCGTCGCCGGTGCCGGCACGTAGCCCCACGCGAGGTAGGCGGCCAACGCGTTCTCGTCCGTCGCCAGCTCGAACCAGCCGAGCCGCGCCGCCATCTGACGCAGGACGCGCAGCTCGCTCGCAAAGGCGACCGCCCGCACCCGCGTCGGCCGACGCGGGTCGACTTCGACGGCGTAATAGAGCGGCTTCTCCCCGGCGGCGTCGCGGGCGAGGACGAGCTGCGTCACCTCGCCTTGCTGCCGAACCGCGGCGAAGGCGAACATGCCGAGCAGCTGATCCGTTGCCGCTTCGCCTTCCCCGGCGACAAGCTCCGTCAGAACCTCCGTATCACCGTCCGTGCGGCAGGCCTCCGGCAGGCGTTCACGGAGGTCGCGGAAGTTGTAGATCTCACCGTTGAAGGCAGTCGTCGTCGAGCCGTCGCGGGAGACGAACGGCTGATCGCTTCGCGGATCGAGGTCAAGGACGGCCAGCCGCGTGTGGACGAACAAGGCCTGCGGTCGATCCGGCGTCGGCGTCGTCGTGTCGCTGCCGTTCCACCACGTGCCCCGCCCGTCCGGCCCCCGATGCTGCAGGCCGCGCAACGCAACGGCGACGAGTTGGTCACGTAGTTCCGGCCCGATCTGCCGGCTCGCCTCGAAGCTGACGACGCCGGCGAAGCCGCACATAGGGAACCAATCGGCGAATGGGCGGACGCAGCACGATTCGCCGCCGCCTCAGGCGACTTCCTCGACCGCCCGCGACTCGACTTGCGGCTTGGGCATCGACTGATCCACGACCTCGACGGCAACGCGAAACGCCTCGTCGTCGAGCACGCCGAACTCGAGCAACGCGACCAGCGCCGCCTTCTGCTCGGCGGCCTTCTTGCTCGTGCCCCAGGCGCTGCCGAATCGGCGTTCATCGACTCGAACGGCGACCTCGAAACATTTGCTGTGGTCCGGTCCCTTCTCGTCGAGCAGGTCGTAGTGCGGCAGCGAGTCGAGCCGGCGTTGCGCGTGCTGTTGCAGAAGCGACTTGTAGTTCTGTACCTGTTCGCCCGCCTGGAGCCGATCGAGCTCGCCGGCCATCGTGCGCAGGACGAAGGCGCGGGCGACGTCGAGGCCGCCGTCGAGGTAGAGGGCGGCGATGATGCTCTCGTAGACGTTGGCGGCGAGGCTCGACGGCACCGTCTGCCGGCCGACAATGCCCTTGCCGACCAGGAGCAGCGTGTCGAGTCCGAGGCCGCGGGCGATGATGCTGCACGTCCGTCGCGACACGACGGCCGACTTCATCTCGGTGAGGTCGCCCTCGTCACGCTCCGGAAAAAGCTGATAAAGCCGCTCGCAGATGATCAGGTCGAGGACGGCATCGCCCAGAAACTCCATCCTCTCGTTACTACCGAGCCGGTCGACGGCACGACTGGAGTGCGTCAACGCTTCCTCGAGCAGTGTCGGCTGATCAAAATCGTGTCCGAGAACAAGCTCCGCCTCACGACGGACCGCGTCGGTCAAGATCGAGACGTGGGGGGACGAGCCGGTCACAAAGCGGAGGCCGGGAACTGCGGCCGGCGTCGGCAGTATGCGCAGGATCTTGACCGGCAGCAACCCCGGTCCGGCCGACTCGCTACACCGCCTGAACCTTCTGACCGCGCCGACGACGGGCGTTGATGATCTTTCGGCCGTTGCGAGTCCGCATGCGGGCGCGGAAGCCGAGCTTGCGGGCGCGCTTGATCTTGCTAATTCGGTGCGGGTAATGCATGGCAGGCCTCGGGCGGGTGGCCAGAGTAGGCCGGCAATACAGAAGGGTCTAGCGACCGATGTTCGAGTCGCCGCGCCCCGCGTGATAAGTCGGCGGAGCATCTAGACATCGACTCGTAACGATATTGTACAGAGGAATGAGCCGGTACAGACGGCAGAAGGTGCGTGCGCGACAGCGTGTCGTGGGAGTCCGACAAAAAAAGCAAGGACGGCCCTAACCCGCTGAGGCACCTCCGTGTCCTAGCTGTTGCCGCATCGCCAGCTTCGTGAACTTTATCACGAACTTCCGGAGCGGAGAGAACGTTCGAGCGGTCCGCAGCGTCCATCGGGGGCCTGCGGACTTGCCGGACGGCGGGGCGTGGGAGGCGGGACGGGGGCCCGCAGCGGAGTGGGAGGTAAGTCCGGCAACACAACTGCCGA
>CAYQCT010000083.1:7157-9400 GCA_964416015.1 uncultured Tepidisphaerales bacterium | reverse complement strand
CTTCCTGTCACGACGGTTCCGCATCCGGTTACCGGTTGCAGAGTAAGGAGCGGCCGACGGTGGCTTCTCCCGCAAGAGGCGGATCCGACCGGATCGGCCTGATGACATCGATGACGGACATCCGACCAAGTTCCTAGACGCACGAAGCACCAGCCACCACGCACCTGCTCCCGCTACGGGAACACGCTCCTGGCTGCTTCTGAACCTCCCGACGTTTCGACTTCCCTCGACGTTTCGCCTGCTTTTCCCACGACAACCATGACTGCCCGACGCACCGCCGGACATGCCACGATTCAGACGCTTCGCGTCGCGAACGACGCCCGCCGCTCGCTGCAACGGGCGTGCCAGGGCCTGATGCCGACGGTGGTTGCCGAGGCGACGCCTTCGCTGCTGGAGACGCTCGAGGGCCGACGCTTGCTGGCCAACGTCTGGATCGACAACGGCACGATCTTCGTCGAGGGAGACAACGGCGGCCGGAACGACTTCGGTGTCGACGATTTCGGCAACTACATCAAGGTCACGGCCGACGGCCCCGGCGGCAGCGACTACGGCTGGTACACGAAGGGCCAGGTCGACCGCATCCAGATCCAGGGCGGCGACCGCGGCGACCGCCTCGATGCCGATGTCGGCATCCAGCAACCGATCCTCGCCTTCGGCAACGGCGGCAACGACACTCTCGTCGGTGGCAGCGGCAACGACACGCTCGACGGCGGCTCCGGCCGAGACTACGTCGACGGCCGAGCCGGACGGGATGACGCCCACAATGCTGAGATCATCGTCGGCGCCACCCGCGCCCCCGGCAGTGCCACGCCCTTCGACGGCAGCGGCAGCAGCGGCGGCTACGAGGCCGTTGTCGATTCCGGCCAGTCGCCCTTCGGCGGCACCGCCCGCGGCCCGGGCCTGATCGAAGCAGAATACTTCGACGAGGGCGGCAACAACGTCGGCTACTACGACACCGACTCCCGCAATCGCGGCAACGGCAACCTTCGCGCCGGCGGCGTCGACATGCACCCGGCCGGCGTCATCGGCTGGACCCGCTCCGGCGAGTACGTCGAGTACACCCTCGACCTGCCCTCGGCCGGCCGGTACGAGCTCCAACTTCGCGCCAGCACCGCCAGCACCGGCAGCAGCGCCGTCATCAACGTCGGCGGCGAGCAGGTCGAAGTCGCCGTCGACACCGACGGCTGGCTCGACTTCGACACCATCAACGCAGGCACCCTCAACCTCGAAGCCGGCGTGCAGACGCTGCGGATGACCTTCGAGAACGACCGCGGCTCGGACGTCATGGACCTCGACTGGTTCCGCCTCGAGAAGGTCGGCGGCGGCACGCCCGTCTCGGAGCCGACGCCGGACCCCACGCCCGCCCCGACTCCCACGCCCACGCCGACCCCCAACCCGCAGCCGACGCCGGGCCAGGGTGTCGCGCCCAATGCCAAGATCCACCAGACGACCTCTACCAGCATCATGGCTGGCATGAGCGTCCACCTGCACGCCCTCGACACCGACCTGCGCGGCGTCGGCATGCACGAAACGACCCGCTATGTCTGGAACTTCGGCGACCCCGGCAGCGACTACAACGAGATCCCCGGCTTCAATGCCGCCCACCTCTACGACACGCCCGGCGTCTACACCGTCACGTTGACGGCCTACAACGAGAACGGCGTCTCCGACACGGAGACCGTCACTGTCAACGTTGCACCGGACACGCGGACCAACTTCTACGTTGCACCCTGGGGCAGCGATAACAACGACGGCCGCAGCCAGTCGCGTCCGGTTCGCACGATCGAGCGGGCCTTCGACCTGATGGACAGCAACGGCGACAACTCGGCGGTCTACCTGCACCGCGGCCACGAGTACGTGACGAACGACAACCTGCTGGTCCGGCGGAACAACGTCGTCGTCGGTGCCTATGGCAACGGCTCGATGCCCCGCGTCGTCTGGGCCGGCCAGCGGCCGCACCCGTACTTCGCGCCGGTCTTCTCGCACAACGGCTGGGAGACCGGCCTGACGATCCGCGACATCGCGATCGACTCGATCTATGACGACACCGACTCCGGCGGCATGCCGGCGGCGATCGGTGCGGCTGGCACCAACCTGACTATGCACAACGTCCTGCTCGGCGACGTCAACCACGGCGTTAACGGCAACGGTCGGCCGACCGGCGTCCTCGTGCAGAACAGCAGCGTCGAAAACATCGACGACCTCCGCAGCTACTTCACCTGGGTCGAAGGCTCCGACTGGAC
>CAYQCT010000083.1:2699-7147 GCA_964416015.1 uncultured Tepidisphaerales bacterium | reverse complement strand
TCCTCGGCAACGAAGCCCTCAACAGCACCCGCGAACACATCGTCCGCGTCGGCGGCGGCGATCGGATCAACGTCGGCGACAACGTCTTCGGCAACATGGACCTTCGCGGCACCGGCGACGTCTACGACTACAACAAGAGTGCCCTCAACATGCAGGTCGGTAGCTGGGGCTACGCCTGGGGCAACCGACTCGACGGTGCCGTCGCCTTTGGCCCGCTCGCATTGACGCACAGCGTTGACCAGCTCGCGCCGCAGCGTTTCTCGCACGGCGTCCTCGAGGGCAACTACATCACCAAGCAGCTCGACCTCGTCCATGGTGCCGAAGACATCCACGTCCGCAGCAACGTCTTCCGCCGTGACGGCACGGTCGCCATCGAGATCGCCCCGTACAGCAACCTCTTCCAGCGTGGCGTGAAGGACGCAGTCATCGCCAACAACACCATCGTCAACTACGAAGACGGCGGTACGGCCTTCGTCATCTGGTCCGGTCAGGACGACCTGAAGATCAGCAACAACCTCCACGTCTCCCCGGAATTTCACGCCGGCTACTGGGACGCGAAGATCGTCGACATCCACAACAACAACCTCTCGGGCAAGAGCTTCGACAACAACATCTGGGCCGACGCCGAGATCAATCGCTGGGCCAGCGGCTCGATGTGGGTCGACGGCCTGGGCTGGCTCGACAACGACGAGTGGAACAGTCGCGGCGCGGTCAGCAACGACATCTTCAACGACGTCTCGATCGACAACGGCTTCCGTCCGAACGGCAACAGCGTCGCCGCCGACTCCGGCACCGCCGTCGCCGGTGTCCTGGTCGACTTCTACGGCAACTGGCGTGATGCCGAGGGCGACCGCACGGTCGGCGCGGTCGAGCTTTAAACCCTCGTCCTTCCTGATACTCACGAAGCCCCGGGTCATCGACCCGGGGCTTCTTGTCACGCAACAACGCGAACGGCCAGAAGGCAGACGCACACAGCAGGCTGCTAGATGCCGTTCGAGAACTCGGGTCGTAGCAGCGGCGGCTCGCCGCTGGCGTCTCGTTCTTCGGAGAACTACCAAACCAGAGGCAGCGGCGACGTTTTCGAACGATCTTTGTACTGGAAATACATCGATCTCCAACTACTTCAATGGGTAACGGAGGAGAGGATCTACAGATCGCTCGCGGTCGGAAAGCTCACGGAGTCCGCGTCGCCCGGCTCGCCCTGGTAGTGGATGGTGATCTCTTCGCCGGCCGCGATATCGCGGGCGGCGAGGATCTCGAGAACGTCCGGCGGCACCCCTTGCCAAGTCGCGTTCTAGTGCGTCGCGTGGTTGTAAAGCGAGCCGAAGCCGAGAGCGAGCGCGACGTGCTCTTTCTCCGTGATCGGCCGCCAGTCGAAGGAGTACCAGACAAGCTTCGGCGTTCGTCGGCCATCATCCGGGCCGAACAGCTCGTCGGCCGGGAGGACGAGAACGGGGCATGTTTCCAGGATCTTTCCCGCCTTGATGTCGCGCCGGGCAAAGACGCCGCGCCCGCCGAGGCCACGGTTGTCGACGCGGCGGACTTCGAGCAGACGCGTCCGCGCCACCACCTCGCTCACGCCGCCGCCTCTCTTACACGAGCGATAAGTTTATGTAGCCGCAACTCCGGCTGGATTAAATAGAAGAGTTCGCGGTCGAACAGTATTTCCTGCTCGCGGGCTGTCGCTTCCTGCTTCGCTCGATAGACGAGAAAGTCCTGATACTTGATGTCGTCTTCAAGCCGAGCGTGCCGGGCCGCGTGCATCGCGTCGAAGGCCGCCCGTCGCTCTGTGGCAGATGAAGATGTAGCGATCTTCGTGAGAAACGCAGCCTTCTCGTCGCCGAGAACGTCGTGCGCCAGGCGGTGCTGCGTCTCGACGAGACAGGCCGGGCAGACGCGTTCGACCGTCTTCGCGTGCGGGTGCAGCAGCGTCGCCGACGCGACGGCAAAGCGGGGCGGCGTGAGGTCGAAATGCTCGGTGAGAATGCGGTCGAGGACGCGGTCGTAGTGCCCGCCGCCGATGCCGTGGACGAAGAGGTCACAGAGCACGAGCCGCGCGAAGAGCGTCAACGCCAGTGCTCGCGGCGCGAGCCGGACGCGGTTGCGTCGACACCAAAGCAGGAACTGCATCGGCGACGCCGCGGCTACGTCAAGCGGCTCGTCGGCCTGTAAGTGCCCGTCTTCGACGAAGGTCCGCCGACGCACGCCCTCCGTGAGGTCGTCGAACCAGAACGGCAGTTCGACACGATCGCCTTGCACCTCCAGATCCGGCATCGGTCGGTCCGCGTCGGCGGGCAGGCCAATCGCGCGGCGATCCTCGGCCAACGCCGCGTTGTAGTTCGCCGCGAACGGCGTCGCGTTGCGACAAAGCTCCAGCACAACCGCCGCCCACGCCGGCGACTCGAGCAGACCGGACAGCATCATCACGCCGTGCCGCAGGCCCAGCGACCAGTCGAGTTTGTGCTGCGCATCCGCCATCGCCGCCGGCAGGTTCAGCGGGCTCGGTCCGTCGCGTTGATCAATCAGATACCGCCGTACGTCCGCCAGAAATTCGCCCACAAGCGGCGAGATGTCGCCTTCGTCGGCCGCCTTTTTGGCGGCGACTTCGAGCGTTGCCAGATGCTGCGGCGTCGGCGGGGCAAGCTGGGCCGTCCACGCCACCCCATGCAGCCGCGGATCATCGCTCGCCCGCAGCGGCCGCTCCAGGCCGGGCCAGCGAAACATCAGATGCTTCGGCGCGTCGGTGTCGACCGCGACGTGCACCGCCGTCCCGTCGCACGCGGACGCGACGGCATCGATTACCGCGTTCTTCACCCAAACGCCGGCATGGTGCAGCTCGCACTGATGTCCCGTCATCACGACCGGTCCGTCGCCGACGCCGAGGAATTGGCGGGCACCACGTCGCAGCTCCGGCAGCGGCGTGCCGGCGAAGGTCACGTGATCGGCGGCATCGAGCATCGCCCGGTTCTGCCGTGCGACCTCCCCAAGCGTCGACGCCTCGGGCCAGACGAGCAACGCCTCGTCGTGCTTGGGTGCGATCCAGTCGCCGTAGGTCTGGCCGTGGTCGGTCCCGGGCAAGTGACAATCCTACGGGACGCGGCGGATCAACACGGCACGCCGGCGGCGTCGCGAAGTTGCTGGCGAAGCTCGCCGCCACCGGCCGGCATGTCACGCAAGTCCAGGCCGTCGAGCAAGTCCGTCGCCTGCGGAACCGCATCCCGCAGCGGCGGCAGCCCGAGCCGGCAGAGCTCGTCGCGGAGCACATTCAGATAATGCCGCAACCGAACGGCCGCATCGTCCAAGTCGCCCGCGCGCGTGTCATGCCCGAAGCTGCGGTCGGCGTCGTTGTAAATCCGGCGTACCGGAATCTCTCGCACGCGAACGTCCGCCGCATACGCCCGCGGCCAGAGCTGCATCGGGAAGGCGTAGCCGAACTCGTCGAGCTCCAACGCCGCCGTCGGCACGACGCGATGCGCCTTGAAGCCGCAGAACGTGTCGGTCAGCGACCAGCCGAACAGCTCGTTGACGAGCCGTGTGAGGACGAGATTCACGAGGCGTCGCTCCGGCGGCGGCAGGTCGCCGTCGACGGCACGCGGGTGGTAGCGGGTGCCGCTGATGATGTCCGCATCATCCTCGGCAATGGCTCGCGCGAAGGCCGGGAGATTCGCCGGGTCGTGCTGCTCGTCGCAGTCCATCGTGATGACCCAGTCGTAGCCGCGGGCGTGCGACCAATCGAACGCCGTCGCGAGTGCGCCGCCGTAGCCGCGGTTCGCTTCGTGGCGGACGTGGTGCAGCTCGCCCCTCTCGGCGGCGGCCGTCATGAGCTCGCTGCTGCCGTCGGTCGAGGCGTCGTCGACGACCAGCACGTCGTAAGGCACTTCCTCCACGAGCCGCGGCAACAGCCGGCGGGCGTGGGCAAGCTCGTTGTGCACCGGGATCGCGACCAGCGTCCGAAGCGACGCGTCGACGGGAACAGCTTCTGCGGGTGCCACGACCCGGAAGTTAAGGCGATGGTCGAAGTGCGGTCAACGTTCGGACTCGGCCGGGGCAAGTTCCAGAAGGATTGGCAGGTGGTCGCTGCCGATGGACGGGAGCGTCTCGTACCGCATCGCGACGAGGCCGGCATCGTGCAGGGCGTGGTCGATCGAGATACGGCCAAATGCTGGAAGATTTGCCGGCCAGGTGCCGCGGGGTGGGCGGCCGCGCCAGGTGCCTTGAAGGTCCGCCGTCTGCTGCAACGCCCGCACATGCCGGCCGTAGGGCGTCGCGTTAAAATCGCCGAGCACGATCGGCATCCTCTCTGCAATCCGCGTGATCCGACACCAGCCGGCGGCGAAGGCGAATTCATCGGCCTGCTCGCGGTAGCCGATCGCGTCGGTCGGCCGCGCCGCGTGGAAGCTCAGGATCGCGACGGAGCTCTCGCCGAGCCGGGCGTGCAGCTGAACGAA
>CAYQCT010000083.1:1497-2626 GCA_964416015.1 uncultured Tepidisphaerales bacterium | reverse complement strand
CGCGGCGGCGGCCGGCGTGTAGGCAGGTAACGCGGCCGTGAGCTCGATCAGGTTGTTGCGTGTGACCTCCTGCAGAAAGACGGCATCGGGCCGATGCGAATGAATCTGAGCGGCAAGTGCTTCGGCGTCGGCATCGTCCTGGCCGAGGTTGACGTGCAGCAGCCGCAGGCGGCCCGAAGTTGCTGGCTCCGCCGAAGCCGGCCGGTGCGTCCAGAGCACGGGGAGCAGCACGGTTGCCGCCGCCGCCGCAGTGCCGATGGCCCAAAGCCGCGGCTTTCGCGTCGCCAGTGCCGCGGCCAAGAGAAGAAGAACGACTGCCAGTTGCGGCCGCCAGTGCGTCAGCAGATCGAGCCGCCAATGCAGGTTCCCCGCGTGCGACAGCAACGCCACGCCGGCCAGCGAAAGCGCGACAACGAGTGAAGCGTACCACGCGAACCTCGCGAGACGGATGTGCTTCGGCGGACGACGCATGACGTGCTCGGCAGATGCTGATCTCTTATCTGTCCGAAGACGAACTCTCGCGCGCATCGTGCATCGAATCGAACCGTAGATGCGGTCGAAGCTTACGAAGCGTGACGGGGCCGATGCCGGGGACGGCGTCGAGATCTTCTACAGTGCGAAAGGTTCCCGCCCTTGCGGCAATGGCCTGGGCCCGGGACGGGCCGATGCCGGGCAGGGCGGCGAGCTGCGCGGGCGTGGCGGTGTTCGGATCGATGCGGTCCAGCAGCTCTGTCGCCCGAGCTCCCATGATCGGCGGCGGGTCCGACAGCGTCGCGCCCCGCATCATCAGTCGGCCCGCCGTCAGGCCGCAGGCGAGCAGGAGAATCAGGGCGAGGCCCCGTCGCTGCGGCTCGTTCCAGATCCAGCGCGGCACCGCCGGAAAGTCGCGGGCCGAGGCCGGTTGCGGCGAGGGCGAAGGCATCGACACGATCGGCAGGGTCAGAAGCGGGTGCCGGCCGGCGACGTAGGTTGCAACGGCGGCTGGCCGGGCTGTTGCGACGTGGCGGTGCGGGTCGTGCGGACGCTGGTACGGAGCTCGTTTCGCAGCTTCGTCAGGGTTTCCACGGCAGGTTTCGGCTGCAGGCCCGAACTCAGCAGGCCGCCCGCGGGCACGATGTTGCCCGGCGCG
>CAYQCT010000083.1:578-1487 GCA_964416015.1 uncultured Tepidisphaerales bacterium | reverse complement strand
CGATGACCGCGGCGTTCGGGATCTTCATCCGCGCGAGGTCCGCCCACGCGACGTTCTCGACGTAAGGCCGACTGATGGCGAGCTGCAGGACGTCGTTGAGCCACTGGGCCTGCTTCGCGCGATCCCAGTTTCCCGCCCGCCAGCGGCCGCCGGAGAGCGTCGCCTCGCCGGGGCAGGCACAGGCCGTGACGAACAGCGGCTTGCCGAGCGTGGCGAAGCGATCGAGCATCGCCGCCATCTGGAACAGGTCTCGCGAACCGGCCCCGCGTGACGGACGACCGACGAGAAGTTCCACGCCGAAGCCATCGACCTGCACGCCGGACTGCGCGACCATCTCCGCGTAGAGCATCGGCGGCACGCTCGTCGCCTCGCCGCCGACGTGCGACGCGAGATACTCACCGAACGGCTGTCGGATTGTGACTAGAGTTTTTGCCTGCGGCTGGACGACCTTCACTTGCGAAACGAGCAGTCGCGTCAGCTCGATCATCTGTTCGAACGACAACGAGAATCCGCCGGGCGCGTGCAGGCCGGCCACGACGTTCCATAGTTTGACGACGCGGCGGTATCGCGAGACCGCCGCCCGCACGTAGCCGAAAGCGGCGTCGCGAACGGCTTCAAAATCATGTTCGTAGATGAACAGCCATTCCGGCACTTGTCCCTCGCCCAGATCGACCAATGGACCGGCGACCGTCGGCACGCGGGCGCGGGCCAGGAACTCGACGGTCCCGTCGACGGCGGCGGTGTCGTAGAGCTCTTCTTCGGGCTGCATCAACTTCCACGGGATCGGCACGTTCACGCAGTCGACGTGCCGAATGAGCGCGGCGCGATAGGCGGCGCTGCCGGTGTCGACTTCGCCGGGCGACGCGGGCGGAACGACGTCGGCACGCACGCCGAAGAGCGACCTCGGCA
>CAYQCT010000083.1:236-568 GCA_964416015.1 uncultured Tepidisphaerales bacterium | reverse complement strand
GCGTCGCCGGCGTTGCAGGAGCAGATCCGCGTGCACCTTCGCCAGTCGTTCGCCCGCGACGACGGCCATCGACAGCGCCTCGTCGGCCGCGCTCGCCGCGGCAGGCCGGTCGTGGAGCAACGCGAGCGCTTCGGCGAACTGCATCTGCGCCTGCTTGGCCAGCTTCACCGCGTCGGCGGCGGCGGGCAGCTCCCAGAGGTTCCAGTCCTCCTGCTTCTGCAGAAGCCGCATCACGCGGTGCCGGGCCAGCTCGACATTCAGGACGTACGGCAGCGCTCGTGGCGGCAGGCGGGTCGTTTCCAGCAGGTACTCGCCGGCCGGGCCGCAGTCCC
>CAYQCT010000083.1:0-226 GCA_964416015.1 uncultured Tepidisphaerales bacterium | reverse complement strand
CACAGGAGCGAGACGCCTAGCGCCGCGGCGGCGGCCCAGTTGGCCCAGTCGCCGGCGGCATCGGCGGGATCGCCGTGGGCGTCGCTGACGAGCTGCGTGTCGTCGCCGACGTCGACGCGGAGCAGGCCGCGATCGAAGCTGACGCGGCCGGGCGTGGCAACGCTTTCGGGGCCGACCGCGTAGGCATCGCGGACGCGGTAGTCGGTCAGCCGGCGGCCGCGTTCGT
>CAYQCT010000082.1:15577-15784 GCA_964416015.1 uncultured Tepidisphaerales bacterium | reverse complement strand
GCGTCGCGGGCGAGGCGGTCGAGTCGGCGCAACGCCGCGGCCGTGTCGGTCGTCGCGTGCGTCGCCTGCACCTCGTCGACGGCCACCGCGACGGCGGCCGTGTCGAACGTCGGCTCTGGCACGATGTCAGCAGCGGGCGTCGCGGCGCTGACGACGGCCGCCCGTGCCCCGCCGCCGCGGCCGTCAGCGCGGCCGTCACGAACGTCT
>CAYQCT010000082.1:12211-15567 GCA_964416015.1 uncultured Tepidisphaerales bacterium | reverse complement strand
GCCCGTGCCCCGCCGCCGCCGAGGCCGCGCAGGATCGCGTCGGCGACGGCCTTCTGTGCGTCGAGGGCCGACTGCTCGTCGTCGATCGCCTGCCGCGCCGAGCCGCTGTTGTCGAGGAAAAACAGGTGCAATCCGCCCTCGCGACCCGCCGCCGAGGCGAAGGCGGAGTCGGCACATCCGACCGGCCTAGCCAACGCGATGCCGAGCAGGCCAATTGCCAAAGCCCGCAGCGCCAGCAGCAGCCACGACTCGAACCGCAGCCGCCGGCGATTCTTCTTGACGGCCGCGAGGACGAACCGCATCGCCGCCCACTCCACCGTCTTGAACCGGCGTCGGTTGAGCAGGTGGATGACAATCGGGATCGCCGCGAGAGCGACGCCCGCCAGCGCAAGGCCCGGCGTGAGGAAGCTGCTCATCGCTTGCGACTCCGGCCGGCGAGGAAGACGCTCAGCGGGCCGTCGAGCGGCTCGCCAGTGTCGAAGGTCTGGAAGTCCGCGTCCACCCGCCGGCACACCCGTGCGACGGCGTCGTTGTGCTCCTGCATCGCGTCGAGGTAGCCACGCCGCAACGCCCGCGGCTCCGTCAGCAACTCACCGGCGGCTTCAAGGCCTTTGAAGAGCGTGACATCTTCGAAGGGAAACGCGATCTCCTGCGGGTCGAGCAGTTGCAGGCAGACGACGTCGTGCTTGCGAAAGCGCAACGCCTTGAGGCCGCGCTCGAGCGAGTCGGGGTCGTCGAAGAAGTCGGACAGCACGACGACGAGGCTTCGGCCGTGGACCTGGCGGGCGAGTTGGCCGAGGCTCGTGCCGGTGCCGGTTGGGTTCAGGCGTGGCACGGCAGCGAGCTCGCGGACGAGCGTCATCCACTGCCCGCGGCCGCTGCCGGGCTTGACGAACTTGCCGAGCTTTTCGTCGAAGACGCCGACGCCGACGGCATCGCCCTGGGCTGTCGCGAGGTAGGCGAGCGTCGCGGCGATGGTCGTTGCGTGATCGTGCTTGCTCCAACTCTTGCTGGCGAAGCCCATCGACTCGCTGGCGTCGACGGCGAGGACGATCTGCAGCTGTGTTTCTTCCTGGAACTGCTTGATGTGCAGCTTGTCGCTGCGGCCGAAGACTTTCCAGTCGATGTGCCGGGTGTCGTCGCCCTGGACGTACGGGCGGTGCTGGGCGAACTCGACGGACGAGCCCTGGTGCGGGCTGCGGTGTCGGCCGGACATGAGGCCTTCGACGACGCGGCGGGTGCGCAGCTCGAGCGACTTGACCCGGGCGAGCGCCTTGGGGTCGAGGTAGTCCTTGACGTCGACAGCCTCGGTCGCGGCCACGGCGGATCGTAACGCGTCGGCGGAGATTGTCGGCTGGCGGCCGCGGAATGCGATGCGGCGTAGGCTGGCGTCAGATGAACCGCGAGCAGCTCATCGACGCGATCAAGCGGACCAGCGTCCTGCACGGCCACTTCACCCTCCGCAGCGGCCGGACGAGCACGTACTACGTCGACAAGTACCGCTTCGCGACGAAGCCCGAAATCTTGCGCGAGGTCGGCATTCTGATGGCGGCACAGTCGATGGAGACGAACGCCGACCGCATCGCCGGGGCAGAGCTCGGCGGCGTGCCTCTGGCGGCGAGCGCGGGACTGGCCGCGGAAAAGCCGACGCTGTTTATCCGCAACAGCAAGAAGGACTACGGCACGTCGAATCAGCTCGAAGGCGAGCTCGACGAAGGCGACCGCGTGCTGCTCGTTGAAGACGTCCTGACGACCGGCGGACAGGTGCTCGAGGCGGCAAAGGTCCTGCAGGACAAGGGCGCGGTCGTGACGCGGATCGTCACGGTGATCGACCGGCTCGAAGGCGCTCGCGAAAACATCGAGTCGGCCGGATTCGAGATGCGGTCGCTGGTGACGACGAAGGACCTGGGCCTGACGTCGGCGGATTCGGGCGACTGAGGTTTGCCATCGGGCCGGAAGTCGCGCACCGTGCGGGCGGTGCTTTCTTCGATCTACACGGCAGCGCGGGTCGGGCCGATGCGACGCATCGGGCGGGCCGTCGTGGGGCTGGTGCCGGACCTGATGGTGACGCGACAGGTTCAGCGAGTCGGCGGGCGACTCGCCTTCGGCTTGCGGCGGCATCACTGGCTGCTCGGGCCGGACCGCTTCGCCGGACACGGGCGGACGCTGGGCCTGTTCCAGCACGTGACGCGTGACGCCGACGTCTTCTACGACGTCGGCGGCAACATCGGCTACTACGCGCGGTGGTCCCTGGCGAACCTGCCGATCTCGCGGCTCGTCGCTTTCGAGCCGATGGCAGCGAACCTGCCGATCTTGCGGAAAAATCGCCAGCTTGCGCCACAGCCGGACCGGATGACGGTCGTGCCGCTAGCGGTAAGTGATCGCGAAGGCGAGGCCGAGTTGCAGACGGACGATCAGTCGGACGGCTCGGCGGTGCTGACGCGGGTGAGCGAAGGTGCCGCGAGCGAAGGCCGGGCGGCGCGCGGGCTGGCACCGCTGACGGAGACGGTGCGTGAGCGGACGCTCGACGGCCTGCTCGCCCGCGGTTTGGCGGAGGTCGACGGCGTCGAAGGGCCGAACGATCTTTTGCCGCCGCAGGTGATGAAGATCGATACGGAAGGGGCCGAGCATCTCGTGCTCGAAGGCGGCCGCGGCGTGCTTGCGGAGCACCGGCCGCGGCTGATTCTGGCGATGCACGGCCAAGACCGGGCCGAGCAGTCGCTTCGGCTGCTCACCGACCTCGGCTACCACGTCTTCGGCTGGCAGCAGACCGGCAACGCGATGACGTGGACACGCTTCCGCCCCGGTGACGCGGCGGCGATGGGCGACAACAATTGCGTTGCCTCAACAGATGTCGCCGACGTCGAGCCAATAGCGCCCGTGCTCGACCTTCGTGGCGACGCGTAGCCTCGGCCGTGCCGAACGATGCGTGGCCCGATCTCGAACCTTCCGTCGCTGCGCAGCTCGACCAGTATCTCGACCTTTTGCTCGCGGCGAACGAGCGGTTCAACCTCACGCGGATCCGCGATCGGGCCGATGCGGAGGTGTTTCACGTCGGCGACGCGTTGCAGTTGCTGCCGTACCTGCCGGGCAATCGGCCGCGGATCTGCGACCTCGGCAGCGGCGGCGGCGTGCCCGGTTTGCCGGTCGCGATCGCGCGGCCGGACGCGGCGGTGACGCTGGTCGAATCGGTGCAAAAGAAGGCGGCCTTCCTGCAGGAAGCCGCGACGGAGCTGGGCCTGACAAACGTCGAAGTCGTGGCCGGCCGCGCCGAGTCCTTCGGCGGCAGGCGTAAGTTCGATGTCGTCCTCGCCCGCGCGGTCGCCCCGCTGACGCGACTCCTGCCGGTCGTCCGC
>CAYQCT010000082.1:11863-12136 GCA_964416015.1 uncultured Tepidisphaerales bacterium | reverse complement strand
ATGCTGCTGGCGATGAAGGGCCCGCGGATCGAGCAGGAGCTGCACGACGCCGCCGACCTACTCGCCGAACAGCGGGCGAGCGTCACTACGCACGCGTACGAACTTGGCGGTCAAATGGGTCGCGTCATCGCGAAGGTGACGTGGCTAGAGGAGGGCGGCCCCGCTCTAGACACCGATGCCCCCCCTATTCCGGCGCCGCAGCGGGCTGGTCGTCGGTCCCTGAAATGGCCCTGGCGTCGTCCGGCAGTGCTCGTCGCGGTCCTCGCCCTTTTG
>CAYQCT010000082.1:5902-11853 GCA_964416015.1 uncultured Tepidisphaerales bacterium | reverse complement strand
CCGGTGGTTCACGCGAAGCAGAACCCCTCGCTCACGCTCGGGGCTCGCAACAGAATCTCTCGACAGAGACTCAAACAACATGCACGATGAAGTGAACGAAGTCACGGATAATCCTGCCCGACCGGGCGAAGCATCAGGTCGTTGACGTGCACGTTCGCCGGTTGCTCGACGACGAAGCGGATGCTGCGGGCGACGTCTTCAGGTTGGAGCATCGCGCCGAACTTCGCGACGACCTTGCCGAAGATTTCTTCGTCGTAGCCGGCAACACCCTGGAACTCGCTTTCGACGATGCCGGGCTTGATCGTGGTCACGCGGACACCGTGCCGGCCGACGTCGCGACGCAGGCCCTCGGCGGCGGCGCCGATGGCGAACTTGGTCGCGCCGTAGACGCCCGAGAACGGCGAAACATTCACGCCGACGACGCTGCCGAGGACCACGATGTCGCGTGGCCCGTCGAGCTCCACCATTGCCTCGGCCGCCGTCTTCATCAAATGCAACGTCGCGGTCAGGTTGAGCTGGACCATAGAGGCCCACTGCGTCGTGTCGCTCGTCGTGACGCCGCCCTGCAAGCCGCGGCCGGCGTTGGCGACGACGCAGGTCGGGACAGCGCCGGCGACCTCGGCCGCCTGGTGCCAGACGCGGGCGACGTCGTCCACGTCCGCCATGTCGCCGGGCACCACATAGGCGACGCCGCCGGCGGCTTCGACTTCGTCGACCAGCTCGCGTAGCCGCTGCTCACGTCGCGCCGTGACAACGACCTTCATGCCGACCTCTGCCAATGCGAGCGCCGTTGCCCTGCCGATGCCGGCGGAAGAGCCGGTGACGAATGCGACACGATGGATGGCCATGCCCGGACGCTACGGCTTTGCCGGTAGCGTCGCAGCGTCGGCCACGCCACCATGCCGCCAGCCGTGCCCGAACCTACCGCTTCCGCCGTCGTTGCCCCCGCCGAAGCCGACGAGCTCGACTTCGAGCCGCGTGGGCCGGTCCATGCTTCGCCGCGAGATTGGCGGGACGTCGTGATGTACCAGGTCGTGCTCGACCGCTTCGACGACAACACCGACCATCCGCCGTACGTTCCCGGCGAGACGGCGACGGGTCGCGACCCGGATCAGGGCTGGCACTTCCAGGGCGGCACGCTCAAGGGCCTGACGCGCCGCCTCGACTACATCCACGGACTCGGTGCCCGGGCGATCTGGATCAGCAGCCCGCTCAAGCAACGCAGCAGCGAGCAGACGTATCACGGCTACGCCATCCAGGACTTTCTCCGTATCGACCCGCGGTTCGGCACGACGGCTGACTTCCAGGAGTTCGTCCGCCAGGCGCACGCGCGCGGGATGTGGGTCGTGCTCGACGTCGTCATCGACCACGCGGCCGACCTGTTCAGCTACGCGAATGAAGACGGCGAGCCGGATTATGACGTGCGGTACGACGAGGCCCGCGTCTTCGACATCGCCCGCTGGCACGACGGCGGCGACAAGAGCCGCGACGAGTGGTCGCGAGACGAAGGCGTCTGGCCGCGGGAGTTGCAACGCGACGAGGCCTGGGTCCGGCAAGGGCCGATGGACCCGATGAACGCGACGGCCGCCGAGGCGAAGGACGGCGATTTCATGTCGCTCAAGAAGATCAATCTGCAGGACGGTCCGACGCTGTCGACGATGATCAAGTGCTTCAAGTACTGGATCGCCGTTGCGGACGTCGACGGCTTTCGCATCGACGCGATGCGACACGTCCGACACCCGGCGTCGAGCGACTTCGTCCACGCGATCCGCGAATACGCCTTGTCGATCGGCAAGCACAACTTCCTTCAGGTCGGCGAAGTCGCCGATGCCGATGACGAGATGCGTCGCTACATCGGCACGAATGTCGAGCTGCTCGCAAGCGGGGAAGAGGCGCACGACCCGCAGAACGATCCGGACTCGACCGGCGACTATCCGAACCTCGATGCCGTCATCGACTTCGAGCTGCACCGCCGGCTGATTCCTGTTTTGCTCGGGGAAGAACCGGCGACAACGCTGGGCGATCTATGGCAGAACCGCCGCGACCACTTCCGCGACTTCGGCGAGTCGGGCAAGCACTACCTGAGCTACCTCGAGAACCACGACGAAGGCGGCCGCGACCGGCACCGCCTGCTGGCCGGCACCTACGAGCAGACGCCCGCCGGCTACGACCGACCCGGCGGCGACCCGCGGTTGGCCCGGCTCGCGAACGCCGTCCTGCTCTGCGGCATGGGCGTGCCGTGCCTCTACTACGGCACCGAGCAAGGTTTTGACGGCGGCAGCGGCGAGACCGACACGCACGTCCGCGAGGCCATGTTCGGCGGAAACTGGGGACCGTTCGACACCCGCGGCGCCAGCTTTTTCGACGACCAGCACCCGGCCTACCGCGCGATCGCCCACGCCTGCGACGCCCGCGCGGCCGAGCCCTGCCTGCGATACGGCCGGGCGTACCTGCGACAGATCAGCGGCGACGGCGAGAACTTCGGCGAGCCGGAGCACAAGGGCGCCTTCGCCTTCGCCCGCGTGCTCGACGTGACGGAGATCGTCGTCGTCGCCAATCCGGGACTGGGCGACGCGACCGGCCTCTGCGTGGCGGTCGATCAACAGCTCAATCCGCCGGGCTGGCGGATGCGTGACCTGCTGGATCCGCAGTCGGAGCGACGGACGATTGAAGAGTCGCCGGACGGGCAGGCGTTCGTGCGGCTCGATCTGCCGGCGAGGGGTGTGGCGGTGCTTCGGCTGACGCTCGATTAACGATCGGGTGCGGCATCGCCTACCGACCGCCGCGGCGGTGATTCGGCAGACCTTCGGACTGGCGGACGACGCGGGTCGCGCGTCGTCCTTTGGGTCCGTCCTCGACGTCGTACAGGACCGCCTCGTTCTCCTCGAGCGTCTTGAAGCCGCCGCCTTCGATGACTGCATAATGCACGAAGACGTCGCGTCCCTCACTGTCAAGGATGAAGCCGAAGCCCTTTTGGTCGTTGAACCACTTGACGCTGCCCGAAGTTGAAGGCAGTGCACCGTGCACAGCGGGAGCAAAATCAGGCGCGTCGCGGTGGACCGGCGAGAGTTCCGGTCGGCGGGTACGGGTTTCAGGCCAGGCGGTTTCCATGGGTGCCTCCGATGCGGATCAACTGACTTCGACGGCCGCGAGAACGTCCCACGCCGCCCATAGGAGTATAGCACGACCTTTCACGGAAAATGAAATGCGTCAGCTTGTCGCGGGGTTGGTCGGCCGTCCCGCAGCAGGATTGCGGCTCGCGTAGGCTCGCGTTGGTGTGAATCTGCTCGAAGTCGACAGCCTGACCAAGTCGTACGGCGGGCGACGCGTCGTTGACGGCGTCGGCTTCGTCGTGCGTCCGCGGCAGATCGTGGGCCTGCTCGGACGCAACGGCGCGGGCAAGACGACCTGTTTCCGCATGATCCTCGGGATGGTCCGGCCCGACACCGGCACGGTGGCCTTCGACGGCGAGGACGTCACGAAGATGGCCATGTTCCGACGGGCCCGACTCGGCCTCGGGTATCTGGCGCAGGAACGGAGTGATTTTCGCCGGCTCAGCGTTTGGGACAACCTCATGGCGATCCTGGAGACCCGCCCGATGACCAAGGCACAGCGGCAGGCCAAGGCGTCGGAGATGCTCGACCGCTACGGCCTCAGCCACGTCGCCCGCAGCCCGGCAGGCGTCCTCAGCGGCGGCGAGCGACGCAAGCTCGAGCTCAGCCGCGCCCTGGTGACCGACCCGAAGCTCCTGCTGCTCGACGAACCCTTTGCAGGCGTGGACCCGGTGGCGAAGGAAGAGATCCAGGAAGAGATTCGCCGACTTCGCGACGAGTTCGGCAAGGCCGTGCTGATTACGGACCACGACGCCGAGCGGACGCTGCAGGTGTGCGAGCACGCGATCATCGTCGACGCCGGCAAGGTATTGCGGCAGGGCACACCGCAGGAGGTCGCGGCCGATGCACGGGTGCGAAAGGCGTATCTCGGGCGCAACTTCGCCGCCGGCGTAGCAGGTTGATGCGACAATGTTGTTTGCGGGTAAGGCGGCCTCCTCTGTCGGTCGATGAGGAGTCTGTCGGCGTTGCTGATGCATGCGGGGGTTCTCGAAGCCGGTCTTCGTGACGTGTGCCGCAGCTTCGCCCCGGTTGTACACGTTGCGGTCGTGTAGGGATTCGCGGCCACGACAGACAGGTATCGCCTGATGAACGAAGCTCTGCTGTCCAAGATCCAGAACTGCCCAGGGCTTCCGACGCTGCCCACGGTGGCGGTGGAAGTGTTGAATCTCGCCCGCAGCAGCGACTCGGACATGAAGCAGCTTGCTGCCGTGATCGAGCGTGATCCTGCGCTCGTCGGCCGTGTGCTCAAGACGGTCAACAGCAGCTTCTACGGCCGCAGCAAGAAAGTCACGACGATCGAACAGGCCGTCGTGGTGATGGGCATGCAGAGCGTGAGGACGCTTGTGCTCGGCTTCAGCCTCGCCGACGGCCTGATGAAGACGCCGGCGAAGGGCTTTGACCACCTCAAGTACTGGCGGCGGAGCTTCTACGCCGCCTGTGCTGCCAAGGAGATCGGCGTTGCCGCCCGCGTGATGCAGGCCGAGGAGCTGTTCGTCTGTGGCTTGCTCGCCGACATCGGCATGCTGGTCCTGGACAAGGTCGTGCCGGACGAGTACCGCGACGTCTGCGACCTCGTCGTGACGCACGCCGAGCAGGCCGCGGCCGAGAAGTCCCTGCCGCCGGTACTCGGCGAGCCGATCCGCTGGCATGCGGATCCGGAGAAGGCGGACGACGGCACGTTACAGATGATGACACGCATCGTCGCCTGCGCCGGCCGGTGTGCCGACGTCTTCGTCGACGAAGAACCCGCCGGCGCGATCGCGGACGTTCGCACGCAGATCGGCGTGATCCTGGAAGCGGCATCCGGCGGCATGCACGTCGACCGGCCGCCGGCGGAAGTTGCCGACGAGCTCCTGGGTAAGCTCAACGACCAGGTCGGCGAGACGTGCCGTGCGTTTGAAGTCGACCTCGGCTCGTCGCAGCGGTACGACAAGATCCTCCGCGACGCCAACGAGGCGCTTGTCGAGCTGACGCTGCAAAGCCAGCACCAGGCGCACACGCTGCAACAGCAGGCGGCGAACATGGAAGCGCAGTTCGCCGAACGCGAGGCCGAGCTGAAGAAAGCTGCGACGACGGACGGCCTCACTGGGCTGCCGAACCGCAAAGAGTTCGACCGCTTCCTGGCCGAAGAGGTTGCCGGCGCGGCCGCCATCGGCGAACCGCTGTCTCTAATAATGATCGACATCGACCGCTTCAAGAGCGTCAACGACAACCATGGCCACCAAGTCGGCGATGCGGCCATCCAGCACGTGGCCGAGATCCTCGACACGAATTGCCGCGAAGGCGACATGGCCGCCCGGTACGGCGGCGAGGAGATGGCGTTGGTCTTGCCCGGCACCGACCGCGCGACCGCTGCCGCGGTGGCCGAGGGAATTCGCAAGCTCATCGGCGGCTCGCCGGTAAAGCACGACGAAGTGCAGCTAACCATCACCGCCAGCTTCGGCGTCTCCGCCTACGAGCCGCCGAGCCCGCTCGACAAGCCGGCCCTGCTCATCCGGGCCGCGGACAAGGCGCTCTACCACGCCAAAGAAACCGGCCGCGACCGCGTCAAAGTCTTCAGCCTCCCCCGCCGCGCCGCAGCGGCGTGACCTACGCGGATCTGCCTCTCCACGGACAAAGACGATGATCGAACAAAGCCGCGGTTCCGTGGACCTGCGGCTTCCGATACACCCAAAGTAAGAAAGATGCGGGTGTAGGTCTCTCGTTCTGCTCTCGCCGCGAGACTCGCGTTGCGACTACTTCCTCATCGGACGGGATGCCGCGGCGTGCTCCCTTCGAGCACCGCCATCACGTCGCGGACGACCCCTTCGGTAAAGCGCGACTGGCGAAACACGTTGA
>CAYQCT010000082.1:0-5892 GCA_964416015.1 uncultured Tepidisphaerales bacterium | reverse complement strand
CCCAGCTCATCGCCTCGACCGCCGCCTTCGTGCGGCTGGCCATGTGCGGCGTGAGCACGACTCCGTCCGGAAACTCCCGCAACATCGTCTCATACGCCGATCCGGTCGGCGGCGGCTCGGGGTCGTACACGTCCAACGCCACCGCGTCGAGACGGTTCGCCCGCAACGCCGCCAGCACCGCGTTCGCATCCACGACCGGCCCGCGACTCGTGTTGATCAGTCTGCGGAACCTGGCGTCCGCCAGGACCTCCGCATCGATCAGACCATGGTTCCCTCGACGGCCATCTACGTGCACGGTCAGCACGTCACAGCCGCGCATCAGCTCGTCGAACCCGCACGCTTTGGCCGTCAGCTCGGCCACCCGCAGCTCGTCGGCGACGTCGCGTACGTCGTGATACACCACCGCCGCCCCGAAGCCGCGGGTGACGAGCTTCGTCACCGCCCTGCCGACCCGGCCCATGCCGAGAACGCCGATCGTCAGGTCGCACACGTGCAGACCGGCGTCGCGACGCAACTGCTTGAAGCCGGCGTCGGTGAAGTCGATCGCGTTCACGTGCAACGGCCGCACGAGCCGCACGAACATTCCCGCGACGTACTCGGCCACCGCCCACGTGTTGGCGTCGGGCGTATGCACGACTTGCACGCCCCGCGACCGGCAGGCGGCGACGTCGACATGATCGATGCCGACGCCCGCTCGGCCGACGACGCGGAGCTTGGGCATCTGCTCCAACAACACGGCGTCGACCGGCGTGTATGACCGGATCACGAGGCCTTGCGCCTCGGCCAACTCGTCCTGCCACGTTGCATCATCCCGACCGACCCGCACGACGTCCGCCCGCTCCGCCAGCCACGCGTCCGCGGCGGGCTCGAGTGCTTCGGCGACGACGACCCGCGGCGGAGTCACTTTGTTGCCTCCGGCAGTTCCGCGTCGAGGCTGGCCTGCGTCTGCTTCGCCCGAAACGCCAGCAACCGACGCCGCAACGGCTCGTCGTCGAGTGACAAAATCGACGCCGCGAGTAGCGCCGCGTTCACTGCGCCGGCCCGCCCGATCGCCAGCGTCGCCACCGGCACGCCGGCCGGCATCTGCACGATGCTCAGCAGCGAATCAACGCCCGCCAACGCCGCCGACTTCACCGGCACGCCGAGCACCGGCAGGTGCGTCTTGCTCGCACACATCCCCGGCAGATGCGCCGCCCCGCCCGCGCCCGCGACGATCACCCGCAACCCGCGGTCGGCCGCCGTTGCCGCGTACTCGAACAGCAGGTCCGGTGTGCGATGTGCGCTGACGACCCGGCGCTCGTGCGGCACGTCGAGCGACGCGAGCGTCTCGCAGGTGTGCCGCATGGTTTCCCAGTCGGACGTGCTTCCCATGATGACGCCGACCCGCGGCGACACGTTCGTCATGCGGCGACAGTACGGATGCTTCGCGAATCAGGCACCGAGCAGCACCAGGTGATCCCGATGCACCAGCTCCGGCTGCCGCGGACCAACCACCGTGGCCGCCTCGCTCGACCGCTTGCCGGCGATCGCGGAACAGACGCCCGCGTCGTGATTCGTGATCCCGCGGGCGACCTCGCGCAGCTTCGTGTCGCACAGACTGACGACGTCCCCGCGGACGAACATGCCGTCGACCTGCGTGACGCCCGCCGGCAGCAGGGACGCCTCGCCGCCCCGCACTGCCGTGACTGCGCCGGCATCGAGGACGAACCGACCCGCCGGCGTGCTGCTGGCGATCCAGCGTAATCGACCGGACAACCGCTCGGCGACCGCCGGCTCGAACCGCGTCCCGACGGCCTCGCCCGCAACCGCCCGCAGCAGCACGTCCTTGGCCCGCCCGTCGGCCAGCACCATCGGCTCGCCCGCCGCCGTGACCGCCCGGGCCGCGTCGAGTTTGCTCCGCATGCCGCCCGTTCCCCCACGGCTGACGTCCGGCCGGCACAACGTTTCGGCTTCGTCCACGTCCGGTACTCGCGCGACGATCCTGCCGTCCGCGTCCAACAACCCGCCGACGTTGCTCAGCAGCACCAGCAGCTCGGCTGATAACGCACTCGTTAACGCTGCCGCGAGCCGATCGTTGTCGCCGAAGCTGTCGGCCCCGGCCGGCGTCAGGGCACCAAGTTCGGACGTGCTGACCGTGTCGTTCTCGTTGACGATCGGCACTGCCCCGGCCCGCCAGAGGGCGTCGATCGTGTTCCGCACGTTCAAGTACCGCCCACGATCGTCGGCGTCCTCGCGCGTCACCAGAACCTGCCCCACGGCCCGCCCCCACGGCCCGAACGCCGCCGCCCAAGCCGCCATCAGCAACGGCTGTCCTGCCGCTGCTGCTGCTTGAAGTCCCGGCAAATCACGCGGTTTCTGCGCGTAGTGCAACGGCGACAGGCCGAGCCCGACCGCACCGCTACTGACGACGGCGACGCGTCGCCCTTCGCCCATCAACGCCGCGACCTGCCGGGCTACGTCGGCGAGCACGGCCGGATCGGCCCGACCGTCCGGCCGGGCGACGAGCGTGGTTCCGAGCTTGACAACGACGACCCGCGGCACGACCTGATTAGTAGCACGTTGCCCGACCTCGGCGGCATCTAGCACGTCCGAGAAGTCACCGACTGCCAATGGCGTACCGGACCATATCGAGCCGCGGGAAAACGTATTGCATCACGGTTGTCCCGGGCGATATCCACAACGTCATGCAAGCCGTCGGCGGCGGGGACGCCTCCACAAGTGCGACTTCAGGACAGTGCAACGGACGCCCCATTTTCACCCCCGGAAGGACCCACACGCCATGCGTATCGCCAACTACAACGAGTTCGACAGCGAGCTCGACGCCGACGGTTTCCAGGAAGAGACCACGCCCGCCGACCAGCCCACGGGAGAGGCCGGCAGCCTGACCGAGACGCCGCTATTTCAGCACTACGTCTCGTCGATCCTCGCCGGCGACCGCCCGGCGTGCCGACGCGTCGTCGAGCAGGCCGCCGAATGCGGCGTCGAGGCCGAGAAGCTGCTGCTTGAAATCTGCTGGCCCGCCGCGATCAGCGTCCGTCAGCTCTACCGCGACTCGAAGATCAGCCTCGCCGCCGAGCACATGGCCAGCCGGCTCAACCGGGCGACCGTCGACCGCCTCACCGGCCAGCTGCCGATGCGGCAAGACATCGGCCGACGCGCCCTGATCTGCTGCGGCGGAGCCGAGGGCGAAGAGCTGGGCGGCCAGCTCGTCGCCGACCTCTTCGAGGCTTCCGGCTTCGAAGTCAAGTTTCTCGGTGGCGGCGTGCCGCACGACGAAGTCAACCACATGATCGGCCTCTGGCGGCCGCACCTCGCCGTCATGTTCGCCACGCTGCCGACCGAGATGCCCGAAGTCCGCAAGCTCATCGACCACCTCCGCGAGCACGGCAGCGTGCCCAACCTCCAAGTCATGTGCTGCGGCGGCATCTACGAACGCGCCCCGGGCCTCGCCGAAGAAGTCGGTGCGGACCTTGTCGCCGGTGATCTCGGCGATGCCGTCGAAGTCGCCATCAGCAACCCGACCCGCAAAGCCACAGCCCAGCAGCAGACGGTCGGCCGGCATCGTCGCGATCGCGTCGCCCGGGAGAAGGAGCAGCAGCGGAGCGAGCGTCGCCTGCGTCGCGCCGCCTGAGTGGTTGCCCGTCATCTTCTTGCCGCGAGGCCGCCGTCCGATTCGGACGGCGGCCTCGCTTGCGTCTGCGACGCTTCGTCGTGCTTCGCCTGCAGGGCGACAGGCCGACGCGGCTGGGCGTGACCGGCTGCGTCATTGTTCGGCTCCACGCGTCCGGCACGGCCGTTGCATCGGCCCCGGGACACGCAAGGACCCTTCCCCGCAGACCCGCCCGATGAACGAGAACCTGAAGCTCAACAACCCGACGACGGACACCGACACGACGCCGCCCGTCGACATGGACACGACCTACCCCGGCGACGCGTCCGCCACGGCGACGGCCGACTCGACCGGCTCCGATCTCACGGCGCAGGCGCGTCTCGAAGCAGAACGCAAGCTCGGCGAGGTCAAAGAGTTCACCCGCCGCGCCGGCGACGAAGCCCGCAAGCAGTGGGAGCAGGCCCGCGTCAAGTACGAGCAGAGCCGCGGCGACCTTGCCGATGCCGTCGCTGACCACCGTCGCAACCTGACGGGCAAGGCCCAGCAGGTGGCCGAGGAGCAACGCGGCCGCGTCGTCGGCGGCATCAGCGACATCGCCGCCGCCGCCCGGGCCGCGGCCGAGGAGCTGGACCGTCGTGAGGATCCGAACGTAGCGACGTACGCCCGCGGGGCCGCCGACGCGCTGGATCGCGTGACGGATTATGTCCGCGACGTCCGCCTCGATGACCTCGCCGACGAAGCCGCCGCCTTCACGCGTCGTCGGCCCGAGTGGGTGCTCGGCGGCCTGTTCGTCGCCGGCCTCGCTGCGGCCCGCTTCCTCCGCGCCGACCAGCCGCACGCCCGCGGCTTGCCCGCCGGTGCCGACGATGAGCTCTGGCAGGACGCCGTCGATCAACAGCGCGGCGGTCACGCACCGGATTACGCCGCTGAGTACCCGCGGCCCGGGTCGCCCGTCGGCTTGCACAACCCCGAAGGCCATCTGCCGCCGCCGGTCGGCGTCGACACGAATCCGGTCGTAACGGATCCGGTCCAGACGCCCAGTGACGTCGTCACCGGCGAGCCCGCTGTGACGCCGACCGCGGGCATCGAGGATGAGCCCAAGAAAACGGGCGCCACCGGCACGGCCGACATGCCCGACGCGACCAGCCGCACCGCCGATACGCCCGCCTGAGTTCGCCGTACCGCGACCTGATTCTCCTACGCGAACCACTATCTCAATGAACGACGACAACCTTCATCACGCCCCCAAGCCGGCCGGCGTCGGCCTCGGCCCCGACGGGCAGGCCGCGACCGCCCAACCGGCCGTCGGCAGCTACACCGACGACCGCTTCGCCGGCGAGCCCGGCTTCGATCCGCACGCCGACGCTCCCGCTCGCGAAGAGCCCGGCATCTCCGACCTGCTCAAGAACCTCCGCGACGAGTCGATCCACCTGATCCGCAGCGAAGTCGCTTTGGCCAAGGAGGAAGTCGCCGGCAAGGCCAACTTCTTCGGCAAGCAGCTTCAGAAACTCGCCATCGCCGGCGTCCTGCTCGCCATCGCCGGGATCGCGCTCCTGTCTGCGATCGCCTTCCTGATCGGCGGCCTCATCGACGCGATCTTTGACGACAAGATCAACCCGAGTGCCGCCAACGGCATCGGCTTTCTCCTGCTGAGCCTGCCGCTCGCCCTCATCGGCTATCTGCTGCTCAGCCGCGCCCTCGAGGGCCTCCAAGAAGAACCCATCACTCCCGAACGAACCCTCCAATCCCTAAAGGACGACAAGCAATGGCTTACCAGCAAGAGCACCGACCCGTCGCACCCCACGCAGACCGCGGAGCCGGCATGAGCACAGCTTCGTCCCCCACCTCCCCCACCTCCCCCTCCACCCCGGCCGCTCCCGCCGTCGGCGACCAGGGCACCGCCTACGCCCGCGCTGCCGCCGAACGCGGCCACACGCCCGGTGCCGATGCCGTCTCCGGCAGCCGGCACGACGGCCGCGGCGAGTACATCCAACGCGCCTCTCCATGGACCGCACCCTCGACCAGCTCGGCGAACGACTCCGCCCGAGTAACCTGATCGGCGACCTCGCCTCCTCCGTCAGCCAAAGCTTTGGCGGCGGGAGCTCGTCGTCCGGCCAGCACCGCTCGAGCGGCAACAGCAGCGTCGACCTCGGCGAAGCAGCCGCCGCCGCCCTTCGCAGCGCCGCCGGTGCCGCGGCGGGCATGCTGGCCGGTCGCGCCGTCCGGAGCCCGCTGCTCAGCGCCGGCCTCGCCGCCGGTGCCGCCTACCTCATGAGCGGACG
>CAYQCT010000081.1:15190-15907 GCA_964416015.1 uncultured Tepidisphaerales bacterium | reverse complement strand
CCGAACGACTGCCGGGGCGGCGTGTCGGGGAGCGTGACGGCGTCGGCGCGCAGGCGGTCCGCCTCGCGTCGCCGCGCCTCGGCCACGGTCGGCGGCGTCACGCCGATCAGGTCCGGTCTGGTGTCGAAGCTCGCCATAAGTCTCTGTCGTTCCGTCTCGTAGGGTGAGCCCAGGCCCACCGCGGTCTGCTGCGGTCTTGGATTTGGTCGTGGTTTGGATTCGGTCGTGGTCTTGCATCCGGAGGTGGGCCGGGGCCCACCCTACAGGGTCGTCGTCTCTTCCTTCGGCAGCGTGTTGCGGAGCTTGGCCAGGTACTTGGTCCGCGGCCGCGTGTTCAGCTCGTCCAGGACGCCGTAGGCCCGCGGCATCTTCTGTTGCCGCGTCACGCGCGCGTCCGGATCATTGAGGTTGCCAAAGACGATCGCCTCGCTCGGGCAGGCCTGCTGGCAGGCGGTCTTGATGTCGCCGTCCTGGATCTCTTCGCCGCGCGACTTGCGGTAGATGGTCTGCACCTTGATGCGTTGCGTGCAATACGTGCACTTCTCCATGACGCCGCGCATGCGGACGGTGACGTCGGGGTTGAAGACCATCCGCTTGATGTGGTCGATCTGCGCCTGCTGCTGATCGGGGATGCCGACGAACGTCGCGTCGATCGTGTCGCCCTTGGCCGGCTTGTAGTGGTAGTCGAGGTAGTTGAACCGCCGGACCTTGTACGGG
>CAYQCT010000081.1:6006-15180 GCA_964416015.1 uncultured Tepidisphaerales bacterium | reverse complement strand
GCCGATGCAGCGGTTGTAGACCATCGTGTTCAGGCCTTCGGTGTCGTGCACGGTCGCCGCGACGGGACAGACCTGTTCGCACGGCGCGTTCTCGCAGTGCACGCACATCATCGGCTGGAAGACGACTTCGGGGTTCGGGTCCGTCTTCTTCTCGTCGACTCCTTCGCCTTCGCCCTTGAAGTAGCGGTCGACGCGCAGCCAGTGCATCTCGCGGTTGTTGAGGACGCCGTCCTTGCCGGTGACGGGGATGTTGTTCTCGCTTTGACAGGCGACGACGCACGCGCTGCAGCCGGTGCAGGCGGACATGTCGATCGTCATGCCCCAGGCGTGGGGCGTGTTGAACTCGATCGGCGGCTTGAAGATCTGCAGGCTGATCTCGCCGTAGCGGTACTTGATCGCCGGGTGCATTCCCCGGTTGCCGGCCTTGACGAACTTGGCGTGCTTGTCGAAGCCGGTCTCCCGGATGACCTTGCCGCTCTTGTGCTTTTCGCCGACGCGGGGCACGCGGCCCATGTAGCCGACGTCGTCGATGAGGTGATGATTCTGCGTCATCGCCAGCACGTACCGGCCGCCGGTCTTGGCGACTTCGGCGGTGGCGTAGGTCGGGTTGGCGAAGGTGCGGACCTGGTTGACGTCGAAGCCGCCGCCTTCGTCTTCGACAAACTGCGCGATACGACCGCCGGCACGTCGGCCGTAGCCGAGCGTCAGCCCGACCACGCCCCGCGGTTGGCCCGGCATGACGTACGCCGGAAGCGTCACCGTCCGGCCTTCGATCGCGACCGTGATCAGGTCGTTCGTCCGCACGCCGAGTCGATCCGCGTCGAAGACGCTGATGGCGGCGGCATTGTCCCAGGCCAACTTCGTCATCGGCTCGGGCAGCTCCTGCAGCCAGCCGTTGTTGGCGAACCGGCCGTCGAGAAGCTTCGGACAGGCATTGAAGACGACCTCCATGTCCTCGCCTGCCGGGATGATGTCGAGGGCGGCCGCGGGCAGGCTCACGTCGACCGTCTCGGCGGCCGTGTCCGGCAGGACGCCGTCGTGGAGGAACTTGCGGAACGCCTTGTCACCTGCCTCGTCGGCAAATCCGGTGTCGAGACGCGGCTCGTCCGTCGCAGGCTCCGTTCCGGTCACATGCGCAAAGGTCTGCCGGACCTCCGCGTACCCGTCGCCCCGCCGACCGAGCATGCCGGCCAGCATCTGCAGCGGCGAGAGCCCGTTGAACAGCGGCAGAATCAACGGCTGCTGGCACGCCATCGTCCCGTCGTGGCCGCGGCTGTCGCCCCAGCATTCGAGAAAGTGCGCCTGCGGCACGTGCACCGTCGCCAGCTGGCTCGTCTCGTCGACGTACGGCGACAGATGCACGCTCAGCGGCACCGCATTCAGCAGGCTCGCGAAGTCGATGTCGGCCGGCGCGTCGTACGCCGGGTTGCCGCCGAGCATCACGAGCGTCTCGACCGACCCGTCCGCGACGGCCGCCGCGAGCTCGCCGATCGTGCCGCCGGGCTTGGCCGGGTTGGCGATGAAGTCGACGGTCTGGCCGACGTTGCCCAGCTCCTGGTTGAGCCGCATCACCAGCAGGCGCAGGCTCGGCGAGGCGTCTTCGCGGCAGACGACGACGGAACTGCCGCGGTGCGCCTTCAGGTCATACGCGGCCGCCTTGACGAACTTCGCCTCGGCCGGCTCGAGTCCTTCGGTCTCCGTGCCCGCGACCGCATCGGCAAGGCCACGGGCGAGGGCCGGCAGTCGACTCGGCCGGATCGGCAGGCGGGCGTCGGCGTTGGCACCGGTCAGGCTGTACCGGCACTCGGCCGCGTGCACCCGGCTCATCTTCGGCGAGTCACTGTCAGCCGAGGCCCGCAACGCCGACCAGTCCGCCATGTGCCGCGGCCCTGCCGCCGGATCGCCGAGGAAGTCGGCGTCGAGCGAGACGACCGTCATCGCCTTGTCGAAGTGGTAGACCGGCCGAACGTCCTGCCCGAACGCCTCGGCCGCCGTCGCGACGGGCAGCGCGGGTTCCCAGGTGAACCAGCGGGCACCTTGCTGTTCAAGCTCTTCGCGAAGCCGCAGGATCGTCGGCGAGGCCGTCAGGCCGCAGAGGATCGCCGTCTTGCCGACGCCGGCCTGCAGACGCGGCAGCAGGTTGTTCTCGTAGAACTGTGTATCCCGCGGCTGGCCGATGGCACCGACACGCTCGATGACGCCGCGGCTGCGGTCCGGGTCGTACAACGCCAGCGGCTGCGCCTGCGCCGCGACGCCGATCGCCGCCCAGCCCTTGGTCGGATCGTCCGGCGTCGCCTTCCCGGTGCGGGTGACGTTGCTCGGGTGGCTCGGGTTGCCTTCGAGCTTGATCGGTCGGCCGTCGAAGCTCTCGGCGAGCAGGCCGTTGCCGACGCCGCAAACTTCCCAGCTGGTCGCGTAGAACTCCGGCACGCCCGGCACGCGATCGGTCGGCTTGTGGGCGTAAGGCGCGATGACTTCCGTCGGCCACCGCCGACACCCGGCCAGGGTGACGCCGGCAAGCGCCATGCTGGCCGCGGCGTACTTGAGGAACCGCCGCCGCGACAGCGACTGCACGACCGCCGGATCGTAGTTGACGAACTCCTTGTCCAACGCCTCGGCCACCTCCGGCGAATCCGCCAGGTGCTCGAAGCTCTGCCAGTACGTGCGGCCGGAAGGGGCCGCGGCGTCGTCGGTCGTAGGAAGCGTGGGCTCGGGCACTTGGCGGCTGGTGACTTGGTACTTGGACAGAGGTGGCTCGTTCTTCTTCGTTGCTCTCGCTTCGGACCCAAGCAACCAGTTTCCCGGTCACAAGTTCCCAATCCGCCTCAGCGGTGACACGTGCTGCAGGCCTGCATGTACGCCTCGCCCTGGATGCCGTAGGCCTCCTTGAGCTCGGTGCCGACGCGGAGCTGGGCCTGCTCGAGCGTTTCGCCCTCGCGAACCTGCAGGTCGTTGGGGCCCTTGCCGAGGTGGTACGTCATGTTCGTGACCTGCTCGACCGGCCGAAGGTACTTCTCCGGCTCGCGGTGGCACTGCAGGCACCAGCCCATGTTCAGCGGCTCGGCCTGGTAGACGACTTCCATCTGGTCCATCCGGCCGTGGCAGCTGTAGCAGCCGACACCCTTGTTGATGTGGGCCGCGTGGTTGAAGTAGCTGTAATCCGCCAGGTCGTGGACCTTGATCCATTCGATCGCGTTGCCCGATTCCCACGAGCTGTAGACGTTTCGAAGCGTCGGCTCCTGCGTGGCGACGTTGGCGTGGCAGTTCATGCACGTCTGCGTCGGTGGCACCGCGGCGAAGGCAGCCTTCTCGACCGTCGTGTGGCAGTACTTGCAGTCCATGCCGAGCTGGCCCACGTGCAACGCGTGGCTGTAGTGCACCGGCTGCTCCGGCTGGTAGCCGATGTTGAGCGTGTCCGCGTGCAGGGCCAGGCCTGCGAAGGTCGGGGCGTAAATCGCACCGCCGCCGACGGCGACGACGAGCACGGGCAAGAGGAAGTTGGCCCAGCGGGGAAAGACGAACCGCCCGCCACGCGGGCTGTCGTACTGCACGGCCGCAGTGCTCGGTGTCGTTCCCTGCGGCTGGTCGGTGGTGGGGGAAGTCGTGTCTGCCATGCGGGTCGTCGGTGGAGGTACGGCACCCGCAACGCGGGCCGACCCATTAGAACCACCGGCAGCAGCCGGGGCAACCACGGGTCTTTGCTGCGCCTGCGGCACACTGCCGCAGGGGCAAGTCGTTGACGTTTCTGGCGCTTCTGAACCACCCCGCGAGCCTGCGTCGTTACCCCTGCCAGCTCAGTCCATTGGCGTCCGCAACGCGAGCAGCTCCTCGTACTGCTTCACCCGCGACAACGACGTCTCGGCGACGCTCGCCGCCGTCAGTGTGTCGTCGAGATAGTCACCCGCGACGATCCGCGTCACGTTCCGCCGCCGACCCGTCCCGCCCAGGACGTAGTCGACACGGAAGATCACGCGCCGCCCGGCCCGCACGACGTCGAGCACCCGCACGTCCGCCGCCCCCGCGTGCGGCAGCCACGGAATGGCAGCGCGGGCCAGCCCCGCGTCGACCTCGTCGCCGCGCTCGAGTCCATATCCCACGTCACGCGCCAGCTTGCGAAGCCGCCGCCGCCACAAGAACCGCCGGCCGATCGCGACGCTCGTCACACCGAACGTCAGCCCCAAGGCCAGCACGCACAACAGAATCGGCGACGACGTCGGCACGCGGCGACTTGGAAGAGGGCGATAACTACTTCGGCTCTTCGTACACGGCCGGGTCGTCCTCGTGCCCGACCGGCCGCGTCATCGCGTGGCCGTTGGGCGTCATCGACAGGAAGACCACGAAGGCCAACATGCTGATGAAGACGACGGAGAACTCGCCCGTGATCGCCAATGCCACGAACCCGAAGACACCGCCCAGGACGAGCGGAATCCAAACCGCCAGCCAACCCTTGAGATAATTCTCCGGCTCGACGACCTGCCCCTGCACGTAGTACGAGGCCCAGCACGTCCGCCGATACCAGAACGCCAGCGGCACGGCGAGGCCGATGAACGTCAGGCCCACCAGCAGCCACGGCATGCCGCCGTCGGTCAGCGACGCAGTCGCGACCCCCGAATTGTCCCGGCCGTCGCCGATGAACAGCAGGGCGAAGATCGAAGCAATCATCGCGCTCGGCGGAATCAGCGCAAGCAACAGGTACGTCGCCCACGCCTTGCGAAGCTCGAGGGACACCCGCGAAATGGCGATCAACGGCAGCCGATCGGACGCGGCAGGGCGTTCGACGTCCGGCCGGTCCGCCCCCGGCTGTGTGGCAACGGTCGCGGAGGCGGTTTCGGAAGAAGATGCGGAGGCCGACGTCACAGCAGAATCGTACGGAGGAACGGGAAGCGTGGAAACTACGACGCCGTTGTATCGGCAGGGGCCGGCCGTGTCATCGGGCGGGTCGGCGGCGCGACGATCACGTCCTCCTGCGTCACTTCGTCCCGCCGCCAACGCAGCTCGACGGGCTGACCCTCTATGGAAGGCGTCGCGAGTCGCACGACTGCCACACGCCGCGGCGGGTTCGCGTAGCCGCTGTAGCCGAGGGCGGATCGGCCGCCAGAGCCTTCCTGCAGCTCCTTCCGCACCGCCTCGTCGACGTCCAGCTCGACCACGACCTCCGCCGCGATTGGCCGTCCATCCACATCGGCCTCGACTTTATCCACCGGCCCTTCGGACCGCGCTCGGAGCCAGAGCAGCATGTAAGCGCCGTCGACAGAATCCTGCCGTAGCCACTCGATTCGCCGGCCCGCGCTTACCGTCGGCACCGGCCGACCGCCCGCGGCCGACCCGCGCTCTGGCAGGCCGCCTGCGTGCTCCTGCGCCACCTTGTCCACAAAGGCCAGCGTCACCGGCGGCACCAGCCGGATCAGGCCCGCTTCGCCGCCGACCGGGTTCAGGTAGGCCGTCCGCACCTTCTTACTCGGCGGCGTCGCGGTCAGGCCGCCCGTGCCGTTCAACGCCTTCGTCACCAGAATGATCAGGCCCGGCGCCGAGAGCACGACGAGCGTCACGAGGAAGATCAGGTTGTTCCGGTTCTCCTTCGTCATGGACCGTTCGCACGGTATTCCCATCGGCTACGCTCGCTGCTGTCATGCCGATCAAAATCGCGTTCATCGGGTCCGGCTCCTTCGGCTTCACCCGCCGGCTCGCCCGCGACGTGCTCGGCGTCGCCGAGCTCCGCGACACGCACCTGAGCCTGCACGACATCGACCCGCAGGCCAACGACCGGATGGAGGCGCTTCTTCAAAAAGACATCGCCGCCAACGACCTGCCGGCCAAGGTCACCAAGAGCCTCGACCGCCGCGAGGCCTTGGAAGGTGCCGACTACGTCATCAGTGCCGTCCGCATCGGCGGGCTTGAGGCGTTCCAAAGCGACATCGAGATTCCGCTGAAGTACGGCATCGACCAGTGCGTCGGCGACACGATCTGCATCGGCGGCATCATGTACGGCCAACGCAACGTGCCGCAGATGCTCGGCTTCCAGAAGGACGTAAAAGACGTCGCCGCCGACGACTGCGTCTTTCTCAACTATGCCAACCCGATTGCGATCAACACGTGGGCAGCCCTCGACGCCCACGACCGCGGCGAAGGCGTCGAAACCTACGGCCTCTGCCACGGCGTCGAAGGCGGATGGTGGCAGATCGATCAGGTGCTCGCCAACCTGCACGGCGACGACTTCATCGACTGGGGCGGCGACTATGGCAAGCGGACGCAGATCGTCTGTGCCGGGATTAACCACCAGACGTGGTACACGAAGATTCTGTACAATGGACGTGAAGTAGGATCGGACGAACTTCTCGAAGCCTTCGAAAAGCATGAAAAGCTCAACCGCCGCGAGCCGGTCCGTGTCGACGTTCTACGCAGGTTCGGCCTCTACAGCACCGAAAGCAACGGTCACCTGAGCGAGTATGTTCCGTGGTACCGCAAACGCTTCGCCGATCGCCCGGCCGAGGCAAAACGGTGGGTCGAGGACAGCTCGTGGATCAATGGCGAAACTGGCGGCTACCTTCGTGTCACAACCGAGGGCCGGCACCTGTTCGACGCGGACTTCGAGCGCTTCCTGAGCGAGGCCGGCACGGACGTCTCGACGTGGGGCCGATCGAGCGAGCACGGCAGTTTCATCATCGAAGCCCGCGAAACAGGCCGCCCGTACCGCGGGCACTTCAACGTCCGCAACAACGGCATTCTCCCGCAACTGCCGCCGGACTGCGTCGTCGAAGCACCCGGCTACGTCGACGAGACGGGCGTGCACATGATGAACGATCTAAAGCTGCCGCAGGCGTGCGCGGCGACGTGTAACGTGAGCGTGTCGGTGCAACGCATGGCCAAGGACGCCGCGGTTTCGGGCGACGTGACGCTGCTGAAGCAGGCGGTGCTGCACGATCCGCTCACGGGCGCGGTCTGCGATCCGGAAGAGATCTGGCAGATGGTCGACGAGATGCTGGTCGCACAACGCGAATGGCTGCCAAACTACGAGAGTGCGGCAATTGATGCGGCGTCTTCCCGACTACAGAAGGCCGAGTCTGACGGCACACGAGTGAAGCTCCGCGACTTCGCCGGCAGCACGCGAAAGCCGGTGCGATCGGTCGAGGAGCTTCGCAAGGACCAGAGTGTCATGGAAGCCGACAAAGCCGCGGCTGAACGCCAGCGC
This sequence comes from uncultured Tepidisphaerales bacterium, assembly GCA_964416015.1. Classification (GTDB taxonomy): domain Bacteria; phylum Planctomycetota; class Phycisphaerae; order Tepidisphaerales; family Tepidisphaeraceae; genus JBCDKH01. The sequence goes on along the minus strand of CAYQCT010000081.1, from coordinate 7,991 downwards.
CAGGAAGCGGCCTGACATCACAGTCGGATTTGCAGTAGAATCGTCGCCATGGGCGGTGCACGCGAGGCGATGAAGCAGGCGGTGAAGCAGGCGATGACGCTCGGCGTCGGCCTGATCGTCGGGCTGGTGACGATGACGGTCTTCGGCTGGTCGCAGCCGCGTTGGACGGTGCAGCAGATCGAGCTGCAACAGCGAAGCGACGGCGTCATCTTCGTCGACACGCCGACCCGGCTGGCGAACGAAGCCGAACGCAAGGCAGCGGCGGAGCGGATGGAAACGCGGGTCGACGAGCCGTTCCAGGGCACGCTGGCGGAATTCGTCGTGTGGATCGAGCCGCACGCCGGTCGGCCGGTGTTGTTGGACGTGCCGACGTTGGAGCTCAGCGGCGTCGACGCCGACCAGGCGATCGACCTGACGCACTTGCAGGGTTCCAGCGTGAGGCACCTCCTCGGAAGGGCACAACGGGAACTGAGTGATGGCTTTGTCACGCTCTCCTGGTGGGATCGCGGAGATGAGATTCTGCTTACGGATCGAGACACGTATGAGAGAAACTCCGTTGAACGCCGCATCTATGACATCAGCGAGATACTACAGTTATACGGCGCGTCTGTCGCGCGAGCGCATGCGTGGTTCCCGAAGAGTCGACGGTACGATTGACTCGACAACGGCGTGGACGAGATCATGGACTTGATTCGCGATGGCGTGGCGTCCGATACCTGGAAGAGCAACGGCGGAACCAACGCAAGCATCGAGTCCTTTGCCAGTGTCATCATCACTGATCAATTGCCTGAGCATCATGCGGAGATCAGCCACTTCCTCGAGGAAGTGCGGGTGGTGCTGTCGGTGACCGCACAACACGTGCCGTTGCCGCCCGGAGTGAGCGAGGAAGACCTGTATCAACAGCCGGAAACTTGGGGCGGGGGCGGGGGCGGCTTTGGAAGTGCTCGATGAGAATGCTTCTCGCGACGCTCGTCCTGCCTTGCCTCGTGCTGCTGGCGTGGTGGCAGGCGGGGCATCGCGTCGGGGCGGCCGTGGTGGTGCTGCCGGGGGAGACGCTGCTTGGCGTCGGATTCGCTGATCTGGACGGGCGGGACCTCGTGCTCGTCAAGTTCAGCGACGTCGCCTTCGCCGACAATCGGCGGCTGTACGCCAGGATCACGCCGATGACGCCGCGGTCGATGGGCTCGTTGCACGCGCTGATTGAGCCGCCGCCGGCGAATGCGACGAAAACGAAGAGCGTCCGCGGCTTCGGCGTTCGGCTGCTCGTCCGGGACACGACGGAAGTCGCCACGTTACGGCTGATTCCGCACGGGCTCGTGCTCGCGAGTCTGCCGACGCTGTTCGCGTTGCGGCCGATCTTGCGACGACGAAAGCAGCGGCGCGCGGTGCGATGCGGCCTGTGTCCGCAGTGCGGCTACGACCTCCGCGAGTCGACCGGCCGCTGTCCCGAGTGCGGCGCGGCCATTGCGGCCTGATCAGCGTTCTTACGTGAAGGCGTATCCGCTACGAGGCACGACCGTGAGGGAGTGCTACGGGCGTAGCCCGTGTCGGGTCCCGACGGACATCGGCTTTCGCCGATAGCTCTCCCTAACGGTCGTGCCTCGTGGCGGAACCATCTTGCCGTTGTGATTCGTAGAAGCTACCGATTCTCCGGGTTGTCGTGCATCGAAGCGTCGACCTCGTGCTCGGCGGCGATCGGGCTCAGCGGCGTCGGGATGTTCGGTGCCTTGGGCTCGTACGTGACGGTGCCGGCGTGCGGCTTGACGTAGTCGACGATATTGGCCAGGACGCGGCGGATCTCCGGGTTGTGGTAGATCGGGAACGTCTCGTGGCCCGGGCGGAAGTAGAAGACGCGGCCGGCACCGCGCTTCCAGCCGACGCCGCTGCGGAAGACTTCGCCGCCTTCGAACCAGCTGATGAAGACGGTTTCGTCCGGCTCGGGGATGTCGAAGTGCTCGCCGTACATCTCCGTGTGCGGCAGCTCG
>CAYQCT010000081.1:2940-5903 GCA_964416015.1 uncultured Tepidisphaerales bacterium | reverse complement strand
CTTCCCGCCACTTCAGGCCGCAGCCGGTGCCCATGAGCTTCTTGAACGGCTTGGAGTAGTGGCCGCTGTGCAGCACGACCAGCCCCATGCCGGCCAGCACGCGGGCAGAGACCTTGTCGACGATCTCGTCCTTCACCTCGCCATGGGCGGCGTGGCCCCACCAGGTCATGACGTCGGTCGACTCGATGATCTCCTTCGTCAGCCCATGATCCGGCTCGTCCAGCGTCGCCGTACGGACGTTGACGGCAGTTCCGAGATGCTCTTCAATCGCCGACTTCATGACGGCGTGCATGCCGTCGGGGTAGAGGTCGGCGACGGTCTTGTTGGTCTTTTCGTGGCGGTATTCGTGCCAGACAGTGACGTTGAGCGGCATAGTCCGGCCACCGTAGGAGGCCGAAGCCGTTTCGTGTTCAGCGGCGACGACGAAGTGCGACAAGCCCGAGCAGCCCGGCCGATCCGGCGGCGAGGGGCTCGGGAATGACGAGCACATCCGTGGTCGTCAGTCGAACATCATCAAAGTTGATCTGCGTCCGGTTGGCGGACAGGCGGATTGTCAGCGGCTCGCCCTCAAGTTGCAGAACAGTCGGCAGAACCGTGGCAGCCGGAACGTATTGCGTGACGATGTTGACGAACGTTCCGTCCGGCGGAATGACTGCGCCCGAGCTAGTCGAGGACGAGGCGGCGATCTGTGACGACCCGGCAAAGAGCGTGATCGTGTAGCCGCCGAAGCTCGTATCGTTTCGATCCCCAACCAGCACCTCAAGCGTGTACGACTCGAGCGGATCGAAGTTGCTGTCGGCGATGGTCTGCTCGAACCCGCCGCTATTGGAGAACGCGACATTGAGGCCTTCCGGGGCGCCACCATTTAGATTCGCCGGCGTGTCGGCGTTGTACACGCCCGCCGGTGGGTTGTAGACGCCGGCAATGGGTGAGCCGACCGGCGTCCAACTCTCGATGGCATTCGGATTCGCAGGCCCTCCCGACGGGGTGTAGTTGGTGTTGAAGCCTTCTGGCTGTGCTGGAAGCTCAAAGCCCGCATTGGCGACTTCGATTGTCGCCGCGCCGGCTGAGGTCGCCCCGACGAGGACGATCGCAGCTGTCAAGAGGATCCACAGGCAGATTCTCATCCCGGCACCATTATGAGCCTCTGTCTTCGAGAAGCAACCGCTGCCAGGCAATATCACCGGTCGCAAGTTGCCGCGGAGCTGGTCCCGCGATCCCGCCTCGGACCCGAAGCGCGGAGCAAGCTCCGCAGCTGCCCCGGACGTGGCAAACCAGCGTTACGAGAGGTGCTTCACGAAGGCTTCATTTGCAACGTCTCGGCCAGCCGAACGAAGAAGCCCGGGAACGTCTTGCTCACGCAGGCCGGCTCCGCCACCTGAACACCGGCCGCCTTCGTTGCGGCGAGGGCGAAACTCATCGCCATGCGGTGGTCGTCGTACGTCGCGATTGTTGCCGGCGATACCTCGGCCGGCGGCGTGATCCGCACCGCCACGTCGCCGTCAGCCTCTTCGACCTCGACCCTCGCCCCGAGCTTCGTCAGCTCGATCTGCAACGCCAACACGCGGTCCGTCTCCTTGACCCGCAGCGTCTTGAGGCCACGCAGCGACGTCGGGCCATCGGCGAAGAGGGCGACGACGGCGAGCGTCTGGGCACAGTCCGGCATCAACGACAGGTCGGCGTCGATGCCTTGCAACCGCGGCGGGCCGGTGGCGGTTGTTTCATCCGCCGACTGCTCAACTGAGGCTCCCATCTGCTGCAGCAAGTCGACAAACGCGGCGTCGCCCTGCAGGCTGGAGGTGCCGAGGCCGGGCACCGTCACGCGGCTGCCGGGGTGCAGGGCGGCGAGGCCGAGGAAGTAGCTGGCGGCGCTGGCGTCGGGCTCGATCGCGTAGTCGGTCCCGGCGTACCGGCCGGTCGGCACCGTCACGATGTCCGGCGGATCGCCGCTCGCCTCCGCTTCGACGCCAAACCTGCGCATCAGCCGCAGCGTCATGTCGACGTACGGCCAGCTCACCTGCGGGCCGTCCAGCACGAGCCGGACCACGCGGTCCGCCCGCGGGCTCGCCATCAGGACCGCCGACAGGAACTGGCTGCTGAGCGTCCGGCCGGCTGGGTAGCGGATCTCCCCGCCCCGCAGGCCGCCGCCGGTGACGAGCAGCGGCGGATATCCGGGCTCGCCTTCGTAGCTAGCCGCCAGCCGGCCGGCCACGGCGTTGACGAGGTCGACCAACCCGCCCGCCGGCCGTTGTCGCATGCGGGCGATGCCGTCGAGCCGATACGTGCCGGTGCCTGCCGCGGCGAGCAGGGCGGCGAGGAAGCGGATCGTCGTCCCGCTGTTGCCACAGAACAGGTCGTGCCCGCCCGGCCCGAGTTCGTCCGACGGCGCGACGTGCACCGTCTGACGGTCCTCGTCGATCTCGAGGCCGACGCCGAGGCGGGCGAGGTTGTCGAGCATGTGCCGCGTGTCGTCGGCGAAGAGCACGTTCGTCAACCGGCTCGGCCCGTCGGCGAGCGTCGCCAGAACCAGCGCCCGGTTCGTCAGCGATTTGCTGCCCGGCAGGTCGACCGTCGCGGCGAACGGCTCGCCTGCGGGCTCGCAGGTCCACGGCTTCGTCGCATCGTCGGCCACGCCAGAGCAGCCTACCGCGGCTTTGTCCGTTCGTCGCACGCGACGTCGCCGGTAGGTTCTTTGGCATGAGCGAGCCGGCGACCTTTTCCCTCGACACCAAGCGGCCGGGCGTGACCCGCATCGTCGTCCTCGGTGGCGGATTCGGCGGGGCGTACTGCGTTCAGCACCTTGAACGCATGCTCCGCTGGCATCCGCGGCTCAGGGACAACGTTGAGATCGTCCTCATCGACCGCAATAACTACTTCGCCTTCAGCCCGCTGCTCGTCGAAGCCGGCACCGGCAGCCTGCAGCCGACCCACGCCGTCGTCGGGCTGCGGCGGTTCTGCCGGCG
>CAYQCT010000081.1:0-2930 GCA_964416015.1 uncultured Tepidisphaerales bacterium | reverse complement strand
AAGAACCGCCGCGTCGCCTACCACGTCATCGGCGAGAAGGGCAACTGCGAGCTGTCGTACGACCACCTCGTGCTGTCGATGGGCACCGTCACGCTCAAACCGCCGGTGCCGGGGTTGAAGGAGTACGGGTACGAGCTCAAGGGCCTGACGGACGCGGTGGCGTTGCGGGATCGCGTCGTGCAGCTCCTGGAGCAGGCGAACGCGACCGACGATGCCGCCAAGCGACGCCGGCTGCTGACCATGACCGTCGTCGGCGGCAGCTTCACCGGCATCGAAGTCGCCGGCGAGTTCGACCAGTACATGAAGAAGGCGACGAAGTACTACGACCGCATTCGGCCCGAAGACGTCAACGTCGTCGTCGTCAACCGCGGCGATCAGCTGCTGAGCAACCTCGACAAGAGCCTGGGCGACTGGACGCTGCGCCACCTCCGCAAGCGTGGCATTGACGTCCGGCTCAACAACGAAGCGACGGGCCTGACGGCGGACGGCGTGACGCTCAAGGATGGGACGGAGCTGTCGAGCGAGACCGTCGTCTGGTGTGCCGGGATCATGCCGAACCCGAGCGTGAAGTTCTTCGACGTGCCGATCGACAAACGCGGGTACATCCTCTGCGAGCGGGACTGCCGCGTGACCGGCTACGACGACGTCTGGGGCCTGGGCGATGCGGCGGTGAATCCGCAGGCGGACGGCGCGGCCTACCCGGCGACGGCGCAGGCGGCGATCCGGCAGGCCAAGTTCTGTGCCAAGAACATCCTGCACCTGCTCGAAGGCGACCCGACCGAGCCGGCCGACTTCAAGGACATGGGCCAGCTCGCCGCCTTTGGGCACGGGGACGCCGTCGCGCAGTCGTTCGGCATCAAGGTGACGGGCTGGCCCGCGTGGTTCATGTGGCGCGGTGTCTACCTCATGAAGATGCCCGGTCTCGGCCGCAAGTTCCGCGTGGGGCTCGACTGGGCGCTGGACCTCGTCACTCGTCGCGACATCGTCGAACTCGGCATCCACCGCATCGTGACCCGCGGAGGCGACAAGGAACAGCTGCCCAGCGCGTCCGACTCGCCCGTCCGGCAGGGCCGCGAAGCGGCGTGAGTGCGATCGATAACTGGCACTTGTCGCGTTGAAAACGTCCGCGTCGTTGTCTCACTCGATGCCGTTTGAGACCTCGGGTCGTAGCAGCGGCGGGTCGCCGCTGCCGTCTGGTCTCGCGGAACATTCCGGAACCAGAGGCAGCGGCGAGCCGCCGCTGCTACGTCCGATGGTTTGTGAGCCCTGTCAGGAAGGCGTGACGCGTGCCGCTTCAGGCAAGCACTTCGCGTTCGACGTACTTCGTGTCGAAGACGCCGGACTTGAACCCGGCATCGGCGAGGATGCGGTCCTGCAGCGGGATCGTCGTCTTCATCGGCCCGATCTGGAACTCGGCCAACGCACGCCGCATCGTCACGATGGCCTCCTCGCGCGTCGGCCGATGCACGAGCAGCTTGGCGATCATCGAGTCGTAGTTCGGCGGGATTCGGTAGCCGGCGTGGGCGTGCGTGTCGAGCCGCACACCGGGCCCGCCGGGGGCGATGTAAGTCTCGAGCGTGCCGGGTTGCGGCATGAAGTTGCGGGCCGGGTCCTCCGCATTCACGCGGCACTCGATCGCATGGCCGACCTGCTTCACGTCCTGCTGCTTCACCGGCAGCTCCTCGCCGGAGGCGACGCGGAGCTGCATCTGCACGAGGTCCAGGCCGGTCACCAGCTCCGTCACCGGATGCTCGACCTGAATCCGCGCGTTGACCTCGAGAAGGTAGAACGACTCGTCGGCATCGACGAGGAACTCGACCGTGCCGGCGTTGACGTAGTTGGCCTGCTGAATCAGCCGAACGGCGGCGGCGCACATCGCCTCGCGGGTCGTCTGGCTGATGCCGGGGGAAGGCGATTCTTCGACGAGCTTCTGGTGCCGCCGCTGCATGGAGCAGTCGCGTTCCCAGAGGTGGATCGCGTTGCCGTGCGTGTCGGCGATGACCTGGACCTCGACGTGCCGGCCGCGTTCGACGAACTTCTCGACGTAGACCGTGCCGTCGCCGAAGGCGGCCTGGGCTTCGTTGCGGGCCTGGACCACGCCGGCTCGCAGCTCGTCTTCGTCCCGCGCGACCCGCATGCCACGCCCGCCACCTCCGGCGGCGGCTTTGATGATGACGGGGTAGCCGATCTCGTCGCAAAGCTTCGCCGCCTCGGCCTCGTCGTCGAGCGCGCCTTCGCTGCCCGGCACCGTCGGCACCTTCGCCTTGCGGGCCAACCGCTTGCAATTGACCTTGTCGCCGACGGCGCTCATGGCTTCGGGCGACGGGCCGACGAAGGTCATCTTGCAGTCGCGGACGACCTCGTTGAAGTGCGCGTTCTCAGCAAGAAAGCCGTAGCCGGGGTGAATCGCGTCGGCGTCGTGCACCTCCGCGGCGGCGATGAGACGCGGGATATTGAGGTAGCTATCCGCCGCCGGGCCGCGGCCGATGCAGACGGCGGTGTCGGCCTGCTGCAGGTACGCCGCGCCGCGGTCGGCCTCGCTATACACCGCGATCGTGCCGATGCCCAGCTCGCGACACGCACGCAGCACCCGCAGGGCGATCTCGCCGCGATTGGCAACCAGAACCTTGGAAAGCATGGCCATGACTCGGGAAGGACGGTCTCAGGCCGGGCGGACAAGAAACAGCGGCTGGCCGAACTCGACGGCGTCGCCGTTCTTGACCAGGACCTGATCGATCGTGCCGGAGACGCCCGCCTCGATCGTGTTGAAGACCTTCATCGCTTCGATGATGCAGACGTTGCTCGACGCGGCAACCTTGCTGCCGACCTTGACGAAGGCCTCGGCGTCGGGCGAAGGCGCTTCGTAGAAGGTGCCGACCATCGGGCTGGTGACTTCCTTCAGATTCGCGTCCTTGGCCGGTGAGGTGGGC
>CAYQCT010000080.1:10384-15917 GCA_964416015.1 uncultured Tepidisphaerales bacterium | reverse complement strand
TGATCATTCATAGTCGTCTCCAGGTATATCAGTTGGCATCCTCAACGAGGCACGACCGTGAGGAAGTGCGATCGCGGAACGCGATGTCGGATGAGCGACGAGAGACATCGGCTTCGCCGATCGCACTCCCTCACGGTCGTGCCTCGCCACGAAACTTCACTGTGTGCTCAAGCGAGTTCGCAGCGTCTTCAAACCTTCGTGGATCAGCACGCCGACATGGCTGACGCTTTTGCCGGTCGAGTCGCTGATCTGCTTGTACGAAAGCCCGCCGCTGAACCGCAGCCGCAGGCAGTCGCGTTGCGGCGGCGGCAGGTCGTCCAACGCCGCCAACGCCGCCCGGGCGTCGTCCGCCACGCCGGCCGTCTCAAGCGGATCAGCCGTCGCGGCCGGCGTGGTTCCATGATCCAAATCGGCAACAAGTTTCATGCGGTTCTCCTTGCGAAGCAGGTCGATGCAGCGGTTGCGGACGCATGCGAACAGCCACGCCCGCCGCGGCTTCTCGTCCGTCGGTACCGCCTCCGGCGACTCGATCGCGCGGCACAGGACGTCCTGCGTCGCGTCCTCGGCCCGTTGCGCATCCCGCAGAATCGACGCCGCGTACCGCACCAAGCGCGGCCGGTCGGCATCGAAATCCGTCACCGGCGTCACGTGACTCGGCGTGGGGATTCGCATGCGGTCCACCTCCTTCAACGCATCAGCCACAAACGTTCTTAGGCAGCAGAGCAATTTTCCCGCGAGCGATGCACTGCCGACCGGTTGAAGCAGGCCCGGTGTCGCTTTACAACACAGTTGCGCGCGATGCTCGTTCTCCACCTGGCCCAAGTTCCCAACGATCCGTCGCGACGGTTCGGGCGACTCATCGACTTCTTCAGCGAGCCCGACCGCTGGTGGCTCTGGAGCGAGCGGGCGATCGTAATCCTGGTCGCGGCGATCGTGACGCTGGTCGTCCTTCGCGTCGTACGACGATTGCTGGGTGAGTTGCAGGAGAAGCGGGCCGTGCCCGAGGCGGCGATGCGGCCGATCGTCCGCTTCGTCCGTATCGCGATCCTCGCGCTCGCGACGCTGGCCACGCTGCAGATTCTCGGCGTGCCGATGAGCACCGTCTGGGCCGGACTGACGACGATCCTGGCACTTATCGCGATCGGCTTCATCGCCGTCTGGAGCGTGCTGAGCAACGTCGCCTGCTCGCTGTTGCTCCTGATCTTCAAGCCGTTTCGCATCGGCGACACGATTGAAGTCGTCGACTCCGCGGCCGGGCCGAACATCGTCGGGCGGGTGATCGACGTGACGCTGATGTACGTCGTGCTTCGCGAAGAGCTCGAAAGCGGGCAGATCGTGCAGACGCGTGTGCCGAACAACCTGTTCTTCCAGAAGTCCCTCCGCGTCCGCGGCGGTCGGCACGCGATCCCGATCGAGGCCCACGTCGACAAGCACGGCCTAGCCGGTCGCGAGAAGGAGCCGCCGCAGGATTAAGTAGAGCTTGTAAAGACTCTCTGCCAAGTCTTCATCACAAGGCAACGAGGAACTTTTGCAAGGCTTACACGCTTCAGCTTGGGATCGTCATGCTTCGGTTGCCACGTCGGCATTCCCATCCTTCGTCTCAGGAATCATGACTAAACCCTTCGCTATCGCTTGTCTTCTCGCCGTTCCCGCCGTCGCGTCCGCGGACGTGATGGATGTCGCCGGCAACAGCACGCTCGCCAACGCCCAGCCGCTCGTCGCCAGCGACTTCGGCCTCGGCTTCGACCCCAACGTCGGCCTCGCGCTCGAGAACACGAGCGAGACGGTTCCCTACGCCCGCGTGATCGGGACGAACCCGGCCGACCCGACCGGGCCGGACTACTTCAGCTTCAGCGTGCCGGCCGACGGCAGCCGGGCGATCTTCGACATCGACGGCGGCAGCGGCATTCCCGGACAGGCCGGCGTCGGGTCGCTTAGCGCCCGCATCGGCCTCTGGGAAGTGCTGCCCGCCGGCGGCTTCGAGCTGGTCCGTTTCAACGACAACCCGTCCGGCTCGCCGGACAACGGCGTCTTCGACCCCTTCCTCAACGGCCCACGCACCGGCGGCTCGACCGGCAACGAGCCGCTTTTCGAGCAGGAGCTCGACGCCGGTGACTACGTCGTCGGCGTCAGCAGCGACCTCGGCGGCTTCGCCGGTCGGCCCGACGACATGGGCTTCAACAACACCTTCGCCCCGGCCGTCTTCTTCCCGCAGACGTACGAGCTGATCGTCAGCGTCAGCAGCATTCCGGAGCCGACGACCGCCCTCGCCGGCCTCGCCGCGGCAGGCTTGGTCCTGCGGCGGACGCGTCGCTCGGCGTAAGCCAGCGTCTGCAGCATCCACAACGTTGTCAGCTTCCTCCGAAGCCCACGGCCTCGGGCCGTGGGCTTTCGCGATGCTTTCGCCGCGCCGCCGCCTTTTGCTACCGTCCCGCCATGGCCGAACGCACGCCGCACGGGGACCCGATCCACAGCTATGACGACGGGCCATTGCCCGATGCGGACGAGCTGGCGCCGGGCGATGACGAGCTGATCGAGGGCCTGGGCCGACACCTTGCCGAAACGTTCGGCGAGATTGACGTGCCAGTGTTGCACGAGATCATTTCGCCGACGGTGCACCTCGACGTGCACATCGTGCCGCCGACGGAGAAGCTGCCGTACTACCTGCTGATCACGACGGGTCTGGCGAGTCGGCCGATGAGCCCGCCGGCGGAAGTCGTCGCCTCGGCCGCGCCGGGCGAGGACTTTCGGCACGCAGAGTTGATGATGCTTTTGCCGCAAGACTGGCCGCTGTTTCAGCCGGGCCAGCCGTACGGGCCGGATCCGGTCGAGGGCGTCTTGCCGACGGACGAGCAGTTCTGGCCGATCAAGTGGCTCAAGATGCTGGCCCGCTTCCCGCACGAATACGGTGCCTGGATCTGGCACGGCCACAGCGTTCCGTCGGGCGACCCGCTGCCGGGCACGAAGTTCACCGGCAGCGTCTTCGTCGACGGCAGCATCCTCGAGGACGAGCTCGGCGAAACCTTTGACCGCTTCCAGGCCGGCGACCGCAGCGTCAAGCTCCTGCTCGTCGTGCCGGTGTACGAGGAAGAGATGGAGCTGAAGATGAACAAGGGCATGGACGCGTTGCTGATCCGCTGGTTCGAGCAACAGATTCCACTCGAAGTCCGCCCGGATCGCCCGAACGCGGCGGCTTGATTCGGTACGATGCGGCGATGGGTGACGATACTTACGACCCGCCGCGGTGTTGGTGGCTGACGAGGATCGGCGTCGGCGTCGTCCTGTTGGTTCTGGGCCTCGTCGGGATCCACGTCGGGCTCGGCTACGCCGCGGACGCGAAGGACGAGCGGCTGCGTATCGCCTGGCGGGGCGACGGCGGGGCACATCCGGACGACGTCGACCGCATCACGCACGTCCCGCCGAACGAACCGGACAACGCGGCGTTCCACCTGCACAAGGTCGTCACGACGCTGCCGCCGATGACGGCGGAGCAGCGGCAGTGGTGGAACGACGCCGACCGCGCGTACCCGCTCGGACCGAACGACGTCCGCATGCTCCGCGACATTGCCGCCGCTGCAGAGCTGCTCCTGATGCAGATGGACCCGGCCTTGCAGATCGAGACGCCGATGTTCGACTGGGGCGTACCTGCGACCGATCTCGGGATGATTCTCCCGCTGTTGAACGAGCAGCGAGCCGTCGCGAATCGCCTCGGCTTCTCGATGCAGCTCGCGGTCCACGAGTCGGATGCCGCCGCGCTCGTCCGCGACGCAGAGCGGGGCCTTGTTCTGGGCGAGTCGATCCGCTCGTACGGCAACGTGCTCGTCAGTGCGCTCGTCGCCATGGGCGTTGAAGCGGTGGTCCACCAATATCTGCTGGACGCCGTGCTGCACATGGGCGACGCAGCCTGGCAGCAGGACGCACCGCAGGTTCGCCGCCTGATCGATCGCCTGCTCGACGGCAGCGACCACGACCGCATGCAGCAGGCGATGCTTGGCGAGCGGGTGTTGATCGCTACGTCGTGGAAGACGGTGGGGCCGGGTACGACGAGGCTCGTCTTGTCGCCGCACCTGCGGATTGATCTGCTGCGTCTTGCGGAGGAGGTGACGCACGAGGCAGGCACGGCCGGCGTCGCGGCGACGATGCCGCAGGCGATGCGGGAACTGGACGCCTACGAACTTGGTTCCAAGACCGTCGCGGGTCTGGTGACGCGGATGCTTTCGTACGTCATGGATTCCTCGTACGACCGGGCGTTCGAGTCGCACTATCGCGCGATGGCCGACCGTCGGATGGCGGCGGTGGCGTTGGCGGTCGAGCTGTACGCCGCCGATCATGACGGCTCGTTGCCGCCGGACCTGGCGACGCTGGTGCCGGCGTACCTGCCGCACGTGCCGCGGGATCCGTTCGCCCGCGGCGACGTCCCGCTTGGCTATCGCACCGACCTGCGTCTGCCGATCGTCTACTCCGTCGGCAAGAACGGCACCGACGACGGCGGCAGCGTCGCACCGCCGGACGAAGCTACGCTCCGCCGGCTGACGCAGGGCAACGTCTTCGCCTTCGACTACCGCGACTACGTTCAGCCACTCCGCCTTTCGCCGATCGAGGGCGTCGACCCGTGGAACTATCTCTACGACGGCGGCACGCTCCGCCTGCGAAACGAAGCCCGGCAAGCGAAGTAGGGTGGGCTTCAGCCCACCATCTGCGGGTCGAGTCTCGAGTTCGTGGTGGGCTGAAGCCCACCCTACAGCATTACCTACGCGATTGACCTCAAAGCGACCGCGCCGCCTGCCACGAGACCTGCAGGTAGAAGACGACCAACGGCAACCCGATCGGCAGGGCGTACAGGCCAACGATCCACGCGACGCACGTCGTCACCACGCACGCCGCCGCCCGGCCGAAGGAGGCGTGCAGGCCGACGCGGAGCAGCGTCGCCGGCAGCGTGACGAGACGGATCAGCCAGAGCAGCACCACGATAAACGCGACCGCGACCGCGACGAGGTCCAACGGCTCGGGCCAGATGTCCTGCTCGACGAGTGCGGCGACGCCCGCCATCAGCAGCACGAATAGGCCGACCGGCACGATCATCGCCAGCGGGCCGGCGGCGTAGTAGCTGAGCGCGATCGCCCGGTTCTGCAACGCCCGCGGCAGGCGACGCGGGTGATAAAAGTAGCTCACCACGCCCGTCGCCATAATCGGCCACAACAGCAGCCCGACCGCGTGCGCCAGCACGATCGACGCGTCGGCCGCGACGGCGAGCACGCCGGGCGACTCCATCGACGGCGTGCCGAAGTACCCGCCGAAGTCGTCGAAGAAGGCGCGCTCGACAAGGTCGGTCCGACTTCGCCACAACGCCCAGCAGGTGAACGGCGTCACGAGCAGCCACGGGATCAGGCAGCAGAGGAAGTGGAACCGCCGGGCGTCGTGATACGCCACCGGCCGTGCCGCCTGCCGGGCGATCTGCGTCGGCGCAAACGTCAGCAGGCGGACCGTCTGCACGAACGCTCGCGTGCGTCCGACCTCTGCCCGCCGCTGCCAC
>CAYQCT010000080.1:6660-10374 GCA_964416015.1 uncultured Tepidisphaerales bacterium | reverse complement strand
AACGTCGCCGCGTCGAACGCCTCGCCACACTCCGGACAGACGCCGCCGTCGTTGCCGCGCAGGTCGTAGCCGCAGGCAGGGCACGCAAGCGGCAGATCATCGTCGACCACACTTACAGCATCGCAGCGTCATTCACGCACCACAAGTCGAGCGAGAAGCGAGAATCGAGCGAGACGGAAACTGGCTCCGTCCGCGGTGCCTGTCCCCGTTTCGCGGCCGACGACCTGAACCAGAAGCCTTTTGAATTCGAGTAGGATGGGCCCCGGCCCACCATCTGTCTCGGGCCGAAGTAGTGAAATCCGATGGTGGGCCAGGGCCCACCCTACGTCGAAGTCGTCTTCTCAAACGGCACCTAGAAGATCGTCATGCCGACCCGACTGCTCCTTCTGGCGACTCTCGCTCTCGCAGCCGTGAGCAACCTTGGATGTGCGACCGTCCTGACATATGCCGGCACCGAGCACTGGGTCGACGCGACAAAGCCGGTGCATCAGGACTTCGCCGTCGCCGTCGGCCCGGAGGGCGAGTTGGCCGTCGCCTACCTCGCCAAGCCGCGTCGTGGCCGACAGAAGGTCGAGCAGTACGTTGTCGTCTTGCCGGAACAACTTGCCGCCGCACGCAGGCGGGCCGTGGCGAGTCGGCAAGAAGAGCAGAAGCAGTACCCGGATCCGACAACGATGCCGGACCGACTCGTGGTGCGACTCATGCAGCCGCCGATCATCGACGTGGTCCTGCCGCACGACATACCGCGGGCCCGCGGCGGAGGGCAGAGCCGGGGCGAGAGCAGGATCGACAGCTTGTCGCTGCATCATCGACCGGACTGGCTGATGACGGATCAGTTGCGACGCGTGGACGATTCCCGCATCGTTCAAAGCCTCGACATCGGCGGTCAGCCGATTCTCGTACACCTCCGCTACCCGACGGGCCGTCGCGTCGCCAACTGGCCCGGCCGCGTCGCCCGCGTCGGGGTTCTTGCTCCCGCAGTCGTCTTCGACATGGCCACGTCACCCGTCCAGGCGGTCGCTCTTTACTTCTTTCTCGACATGTTCAGCGACATCGGCAACTGACACCGCCGCGCGGTCCGCGCCCGCTACGCTCGCCGGCCATGCCCGATGAGCCGAACACGCTCTACTACGGCGACAACCTCGACGTCCTACGGCAACACGTCGCCGACGCGTCGGTCGACCTCGTCTACCTCGACCCGCCGTTCAACTCGAATGCCGACTACAACGTCCTTTTCGCCGAGCAGGACGGCACGCGGGCGGCGGCGCAGATCGAGGCGTTCAAGGACACGTGGCGCTGGGACGAAGCCGCGGCCAAGGCGTTCCACGAGGTCACGACCGGCCGAATCGCGATGGAGCACGAGAAGGTCGCCGAGGCGATGGCGGCGTTCCGCACGCTCGTGCCCGACAGCGACATGCAATGCCACGACCAAATCGCTCATGACAGCAAGACGAACACCTCGATCAACCGACCGTCTCGGTCACTTCCAGACTAGCCTTGATCTCTTGAAGTACTCGATCCCAACCTGTTGCCACCCGACTCGCCTCGTTGTGTAGGTCTCGAAGAATCTTCTCCGGACCCGTGTCTGGCTCAGCTTTGATGGAACCCACTATGTCCATGTCACGGGTGTATATAAACATGCTGAACGAGTCGGATCCTGCGCGCGGCGTGTAGCTCTGCACGGTTACTGTGGAAGCACCAACCTCTACCGCATACGCAGCCCCGTCCTCTCGTTTGAGATCTACCGACTTCCACTCGATGCTGTCGGAGCGGGTGCGAGCGAGAAGAAGCTGTGCAAGCTCCAACATTTCGGGATCAGGAATCATCGTCTAAGCTCCTTTCCTGCAAGCGGCTGACGCAGCGGATTCGCTTCTCGCTCCAGCACCACGGTCAGGTTCTGACAGAATTCTAGCCACCTGTCTTGGCTTGAGCGGGTTGTCAACTTCTGCGAAGGACCCGACGCACGCTTTCGAAACTCTGAGTCCCACATCCCGAGCTCGACTTTCAGGTCGGCGAGCGAACCGTCCTCTCCTCCACCAAGCTGAGCCAGTTGGTCACGAAGATCAGCCACGCGAACGAGCGTCAAGTCGACGTTCGAATCTTGCACATGCCGCTTCACGTCGCCGAAGTAGCGCCGGGCGAGAGTGCGGATGAATGCAGCGTGTTGCTGCCTCAGCTCCTCGAATGTCTCCTGCGTCGCCTTCCGAGCCGCTTCGGTGGCCTCAACCTGCTTGCGTAGCTGCTCCAGCGTCTTCCGCAGCGCGAGCCACCCGATGACTAAACCGATTATGGTCGCTCCCACACCAACTAAGCCCAAGACGGATATAATGTCCGCTGCCGATGCTGTGAGGAAGCTTCCGCTGTCCGAATCCGCCGTCAGCATCGTCGTTGAAGCCTAGGCGGCTGGTGCCTCAAAACGCAAGTTCGCACGAGCACGCCGTCGACCATCACCGGCAAGTGCCAACCGCGGCAGCGTCATCGGCGTGCTCATCAGCATGAACGACCCGACCGAGCCGATGCGAAAGGAAGCCGCGTCGGCAGGGTTCTACGACTCGCCGTGGGGCACGAAGCATCCGCGGGTGCAGCTGCTGACGATCGCCGATCTGCTCGATGGCAAGCAGGTCGATCTGCCGCCGACGGGCGACGTGCGGACGTTTAAGGCGTCACCACGGTCGCGGGTGGCGGCGGACGGCTCGACGCTCTTCGACGGCTGAGGTTGGTCGAAGGCATCGCCGCCTGCGGCGGCTTCTGCTACGATCACTCCGGTGCGGCAGCTGCTGTCCATCTTCGCGATCCTGCTGACGCTAAGCGGACTCAGTCGGTCAAACGGGTTCGACCCGCCTTGTCAGCCGGAGCAGGCGGTGTTGATGGCCGAGTGTTGTTGCGGCGGTTGCGGCTGTGCCGTTGATCGAGGGCCAGCGAGTGAGCCGGTGCCACTCCAGCACGCGGTGCCGCCCGTTGAGTCTGTCGCGGTGCCGACGCCGGCGGAAGTCACGCTCTTCGTCCCGGCGTTGCCGCCCGTGCCGCGGTGGGGCGACTTGCACGGCAGCGCAGAGGCGAGCACGTCCGTCCGGCGTGCGGTGATCTGTTCCTGGGTGACGTAGCGGGAGGACCGCGGGCTCATCTTGCGCCCGCGTCGTCTGGTCGCTTCGAAGTTTCGCGTCGAGTACGCGGGTGGATTGCCCGTGCCGACGCCATCTGTTTCACCGTCACCCAAATATCATGAACAAGATCCTACTTCCCGCAGTATTCTGCGGCCTCGCTCTTGTCGGCTGCGCCGGCTCTACCGACTCACAAGCTTCGGCGACCTCGCGGCCCGCGCAAGAAGTGGCCGGCATCATCGACGCCGACTCCGTCACGCTCGTCGTCTTCGGCATGAGCTGCCCGCAGTGCTCGAACAACCTCAACCTCCAGCTGTCGGCCATCGACGGCGTGGAAGACGTCGACGTCGATCTCGGCAGCGGCGACATCGTCGTCGAGCTGCAACCGGGCAAAGTCTCGGCCGAGCGACTTCGGTCGGCCGTTCGCATTGCCGGCTACACCCTCGATGCCATCCGCTTACCTGCTTGAGGAGACGACATGAAGATTCTTCTTCACGCCGCAATCGCGGCGACGATGTGGTTGTGCAACACGACGCTCGCCCAGCAGGCGACGTTCGTGCCGTCGGCGACGCAGCCGTCGACCGGCGTCATCGGCTGGCGGCAGCTCGCCGAG
>CAYQCT010000080.1:4018-6554 GCA_964416015.1 uncultured Tepidisphaerales bacterium | reverse complement strand
GGCCCGCTCGACACGTCCCGCGTCGCCCTCATCGGCGGCGTCAGCCTGCCAGTCGGGGACGACGCGTACACGAGTGACTCGCTCGACCCGAACCTCGGCGTCGCCTGGACCTACATCCGCGGCCGGCACGGCCTGGGCGCGGCAGGATCGTGGCGGTTCAATAGCGGCGACAACGACGAGCGGACCTTCCTCCGCCGGTTCGGCAACGGTCCGGATGACGCGGGGCAGCTCGGTGGCAACTATGTCTACCGGCTCGCCCCGAGCAGCTTCGGCCGCGGCACGAGCGACGGCGCGTGGTATGTTACCGCTGAGGCCGGCGTCGAATACGAAACGAGCGGCGACGCGATGCTCTGGGTCGCGCCGGGCGTGCTATACGAAGGCCGCGACCTCGGCCTCGAGCTGTCGCTGCACGTGCCAGTCGCGTCGGACGTGACGGGGCGTGGCGAGGAGGAATGGGCCGTCGCGGCGGGCTTCCGGCTGCTGTTCTGAAGCGTTTCCAGGCTCGTCCTACATTGCCCGCATGAGCACCCCCGCCACCTCGCGCATCACGGTCGCCCACGGCGACGGCGTCGGCCCCGAGATCATGAAGGCCACCCTCCGCGTCCTCGATGCGGCCGGGGCAAAGCTCGAACTCGACGAGGTCCGCATCGGCCAAGCCGTCTACGAGAGCGGCGTCACCAGCGGCATCGGGCCGGAGGTCTGGGACTCGCTCCGGCAAACCGGCTGCTTCCTTAAAGCCCCCATCACCACGCCCCAGGGCGGCGGGTACAAGTCGCTCAACGTTACCACTCGCAAGACGCTGGGCCTCTTCGCCAACGTCCGACCGTGTGCGAGCTACGCACCGTTCGTCCGCTCCAAGCACCCGGGCATGGACCTCGTCATCGTCCGCGAGAACGAGGAAGACACCTACGCCGGCATCGAGCACCAGCAGACGGACGAGGTCGCGCAGTGCCTCAAGCTCATCACCCGGCCCGGCAGCGAGCGGATCGTGCGGTACGCCTTCGACTACGCCGTCGCCAATGGCCGGCGCAAGGTCACGTGCATGACGAAGGACAACATCATGAAGCTCACCGACGGCCTGTTCCGTCGCGTCTTCGAAGAGATCAGCGAAGAGTACCCGCAGATCGAGACGGACCACCTGATCATCGACATCGGCACGGCCCGCATGGCCGACTCGCCGGAGATGTTCGACGTGGTCGTTACGCCCAACCTGTACGGCGACATCCTCAGCGACGTCGCGGCCCAAGTCGCGGGCAGCGTCGGGCTCGCACCGAGCAGCAACATCGGCAAGACGTGTGCCATGTTCGAGGCTATCCACGGCAGCGCTCCCGACATCGCCGGCAAAGGCATTGCGAACCCGAGCGGCCTCTTGCTGGCAGGTGTCATGATGCTGCGTCACCTCGGTCAAGGCGAGGTCGCGGCAAAGGTGCACAACGCGTGGCTGACGGCCGTCGAAGAAGGCGTCCGCACCGGCGACATGAAGCCCGAGCACGAAGGCTCGCCCGCACTCGGCACGGCCGACTTCACCGACGCCGTCATCGCGCGCCTCGGCCAGACGCCGAATCGGCTGCCGACCGTCGAAGCGACCAGCATCTCCGCCATCGAGATCGGCGAGCTCAAGCAGCACAAGCCGTCGACGAAAGAGCTCGTCGGCGTCGACGTCTTCCTCCGCTGGGACGAGGCCGGCCGCTCGCCCGATGCGGTCGCCGACGCGCTGAATCGGGCGGCGGCGGAGTCGGTCCTGTCGCTCAAGATGCTCAGCAACCGCGGCGTAAAAGTCTGGCCCGACGGCCTGCCGGAAACGTTCTGCACCGACCACTGGCGTTGCCGGTTTACGACTAGCGACGGCAAGGCCATCGAGCCGACGGACGTCATTCATCTTCTTAGCAGCATCGACGCCGCCGGGCTGACGTTTATCAAGACGGAACACCTCTACCGTTTTGATGGCAAGCCGGCGTATGCACTCGGCCAGGGCGAGTAGACATGGCAGTCTCGATCCCGGTCGAACCCGATCGTCTTACCGCCGGGATCATCGGCCCCGGCGTCTACCCGAACCTCCTCGGCGGCGTCTATTCGCGACGGCCGACCGTTCGGCTGGTGCAGGACGAGCAGGTGATTCGACTCGTCGCCGATATTCCTAGACCACCGTGGTGGCCGCGGCTCCTCATCGCGTTCGCGATCGGGCCGGTGTTCACGCTCGCTGCGTACTTCTTGGGCGCCGGCAGCGACACGTTCCGGCTTCCGAGCTGGCTCCTGCTCGTCTCCGCCGGCGTGGTCAGCGGGATTGCGATGACGATCACGGCGGTACTCACCGGCTGCGAGGTGGCCGTCGCCGCATCCAATCGCGGCGCGGATCGGCTGAGAGTCGACCTTGCGAAGCGCATCGTCTCCGTACCTTACGTAAACAAGGAGTTCGCACTAGACGATACTTTATCTCTGGAGGTAATTGAAGGATATCTGTCTGAGAAAGGGGAGAAGCCAAGCCGCTTTGGCCCGCGGGGGCCGTTGCTCACGGAGTGGCATCTAGTCGTGTCGG
>CAYQCT010000080.1:0-4008 GCA_964416015.1 uncultured Tepidisphaerales bacterium | reverse complement strand
CACCGAGCCATCTTCTGATTTCATCAGTAGCAGAAGTCCTTCCGTTACCGACGTTTTACGTGCAAGATCTAAGCTTTGGCCGCGGCGTAGCGTTTGAGCAGGTTTGTCAAGACTGCGACAATAATGACCGTTGACGCCGAAGCGGGCAATGTATCACGTGCAAAATCTTTCCGTCCGTATTAGCCTCCCGCGATGGAGCAAGCTGCGGGATCGTTCGGTGGCGGAAGCAAGTCGCTGCAGTGGCCGCCCGGACCGATCACGCCGGAGGTGGCTGAGACGTTGCACGAGCGGGTCGTCGAGAGCGTGCGACCGCGCGGCCGACCGTTCGGTTTCTGGCAGGCGATCCGGATTCTACGCTGGACCAAAATCACGCTCCTGCTCGGCGTCCTTGGGTTCCTCCTGACGCTCCATCTCAGCGGCTCCGCCTGGATCGGCTTTGCCGCAGCCGTCCTTGTTTGGGCCGTGCTGGTTCGACCGGTCTGGCGTCGCTTGTTCGGAGCGCCGCCGATGAGCGACGAGGTCAATGAGTTTCTGGCTGAGGCGCAGGTCGTGCCAGGCTTTCCACTGATGGCGACCGGCATCGCGAAGGAGCCGGGCTTCGACACCGCCTCAGCGTTGGTTCTGGTGAACTTCGAGGACCCGGAGATGGACCTCTCCCTTGCCGCTGCCATCTTGAGTGGTGCCGACGAGACCGTCGACGATGATCCGACGGTGCCCGACGTCGCGCCCGCGGCGGCCAACCTCGTGGAGCGGATGATGGCGGACCAGCAGTTCGTCCCGCACCAGCGGGTTCCCATCCCGACCCCCGGCGGCGAGCCGATCCACGCGCTCCACCAGATCGTCGTCAGCACGCTCCACCCCGGCGGCTATCTGCGACCCGGCTTCGAGGTCATCATGACGCTTGCCGAGCCAGGCAGTCGCGGGCGATGCGTCCCGCTGCCGTGGTGGCTCGTGACGGGAACGACGCCCGGCAAGCACGACCCGGCGGTCTGGCGGCACGTGTTCCACGAGATGATTGCCCGGCCGGTCCCCGAGCCGCCGGCGTGGCTGGCGTTGCACGAGGGTCGTCCCGCTGTTGAGATTGTCGAGGCGTCAAGGATCTAGGCCGGAGTTGAAACTGTAGATCGTCGTTGAGCAACGACGTGTAGCTCGAGGCCGAAGCAGGTGGCCGCGTAAGATCTGACATGGGACTCTTCGACGGCACGGCCTTGGAACGCCCTGTCACGTGCAGCGTGTGCGACGAACCCGCAGATGCGTGTAACTGTCCGAAGAACGCCGACGGCGACGTGGTGTTGCCGAAGGACCAGCACCCGCGGGTCCGCCGGGAGAAGCGACGCGGGAAGTGGACGACGGTCGTCGAGCAGCTCGATCCGCAGGCGACGGACCTGGCCGGGCTCGTCCGCGAAATCAAGACAGGCCTCGGCGTCGGCGGGACGACGAAAGAGGGCGGCTTCGAGCTACAGGGCGATCATCGCGACTACGTCGTCGAATGCCTCCACCGGCTCGGCTATCAGGCGAAGCCGAGCGGCGGATGAGGGTGCCGGGTTTGTCGCCTTCCGCTTAGTCGTTGAAGACCGAGCGGGAGACCTTGTTGTAGATGCCGAGGGCGACGAACGTCGGGGCCCATTGGCCGACGAACAGGGCGTCGCGGTCGCGGCCCATGAGCTTCAGGGTCAGGGCGGCGGCAATGCTGCCGCCGGCGAGCCACATGAAGGTGTCGCTGGGCACCTTCGTCGTGACGTCTTCGATCAGGTGGGCGGCGTCGGTCTCTTCGCGGGTGAGGGTGCGCATCATCGGTATCCTACGGCTAAATTCTTCGAAATCGTCCCGAACACCCGGGACCAGTTGCGGCAGTCGCCTGCCTTGCACAGCATGGGCGCACTCTGCCTCCCGTGACAACGCCTGAAGTTTCTAGTTCCGCCAATGAAGCCGTCGGCCTCCTGGCCGCGGTGCCGACGGTCGGCGTCACGCTGCTGACCGTCGTCGGCATGATCGTTGTCGGAGCCGTCGCAAGGCGGCAGGCGTGGCTCGACGATGCGGCCGACGCGGCGATGCTGAAGCTGCTCGTCCGCCTCTTCATCCCGGCCCTGATCGTCGACCGCGTGCTGGGCAATCCGGCGCTCGACGACTGGCGCAACGTCCTGTGGCCGCCAGTGCTGGCGTTCGGGTTCGTGACGGCCGGGATCTTCCTCGCCTGGGGCCTCGCACGGCTGTTGCAACGCGGCCGCGCGGACCCCGTTGCCGCGCGACGCGGGCGGACGTTTGCCCTGACGACGGGCATGTTCAACTACGGCTACGTCTCGATTCCGCTCGTCGGCGGCCTGTTCGACGACGACACGCTCGGCGTGCTCTTCGTCTTCAACCTCGGCGTCGAGGCGGCGATGTGGGGCGTCGGGCTGACCGTGCTGGCGGGCAGCTTCTCGAAGGGCTGGTGGCGTCGCCTGCTCGGGCCGCCGGTGGTGGCAACGGTCGTGGCTCTTCTGGTAGACGCCACGCTCGGCCGGTCGGACGTCGTGAGCAACCTCCCGGCGGTCGGGCGTGGCACGATCTCCGCGGGCGGGCAGATGCTGGCGTGGCTGGGCGAGGCGGCGATCCCGCTCGGACTGATCCTCACCGGCTCGACCTTCGCGGATCAGTGGCAGCACGGTCGTCTGCGGCAGGGCGTGCCGACGGTCGCGGCGGCATCCGTGTTGCGGCTCGGCCTGCTGCCGGTGGCCATCGTGCTGCTGGCGGTGACGCTGCCGATCACGCCGGACCTCCGCCGCGTCTTGATCGTCCAGGCGGCGATGCCCGCGGCGGTCTTTCCCGTCGTTTTGGCACGTCACTACGACGGCGACGTCGGTACGGCCCTTCGTGTGGTCGTCGGAACGAGCCTCCTATCGCTCGTGACGATGCCGATCTGGATCACGCTGGGCCTCTGGCTCATAACCTGACAAAGCACGAACGGTCTGGCACGGCGGTTGCACCGAACGTATCCCGTACCATGCCTACCGAAACCAAGATCGACGCCGAACTGATGCCCCGCGAAGACGCCCTCGACGCGCTGCGGCGGAACAACATGATGGAGCGTCTCATCAACGCACTCGAAGAAGGCGAAGACATCGGCCACTACGGCCGGTTCACCTTCGCCAGCATCGCCCGACACTTCATGAAGCCGCTGGATCTAGCCGAGTTTCTTGCCCACGACGAGGACGAGGCGCTCGACGAGGCCAAGTCGCTCGTGCACCAGGTGATCGACGCCGACTACAGCCCCGCCCGGGCCGGCGAAGATCCGGGAGTGGGACAGCCAGCAGCCGTTCCAGATCCTCGGCGACAGCCAGACTTCGGACGACGCCAACGTCTACCAGGACCTCGACTTCCCCGATGACGTCTACCAGAAGATCAGCGAGTACCACAAGGAACAGGCGGACGCGACGTTCGGCGACTAAGGCATCAACCCTTGGCGTGGCGGTCGAGCCAGGCGGTGAGTTCCTTCACGCTCGCGAGGCCTACCCGGCGATCGCGTTCGGTGCCATCGGGGGCGAGGACGACCATCGTCGGGATCGACGGCACGCCGTAGCGTCCGCCGAGGTCGGGACGTTCGTCAGTGTCGATGTAGACGGCGTCGTATTGCTCCATCGTTGCGGCGATCGTCGCGTCGGGCCAGACCTCGAGCTTCATCGTCTTGCACGGTGGGCACCAGTCGGCCGTGAAGTAGAGGAAGACCGGCTTCGTCCCATTGTCCGGAACGTCCGTCGCCCAGTTGATGCCGGCCGGCGGACCGGCCGGGGCTTCGGCCGTCCCGCAGCCGGCGAGGCCGACAGCGAGCAGCAGAATCGCGGCGGCGGCTGTGCGGAGCATGGCCGATCATATTGCCCGACGGCGAAGGCCGCTACAGTGGCCGCCCCATGGCCAAGGCTCGCGCGATCCTCAAACGCCGCAAAGCGGTCAAGAACATCCGCAAGATCACCAAGACGATGCAGATGATCGCGACGGCGAAGTTCCAGAAGTCGCTCAAGCGGGCGACCG
>CAYQCT010000079.1:12944-15980 GCA_964416015.1 uncultured Tepidisphaerales bacterium | reverse complement strand
GTTCGTCGGCGGGCCGTCACGTCCTTCCTCCACGCCGGCCGCACGCGCTTCCAACGGACGCGGCCGGGCAAGGCACGACCATGATTCGCACCTACCGGCCGCCGAGCCGACCCTTTCTTCCTGTTCCACCACGTCCCGCGTTCGATGCCGAGGCCGAGCGGATCGACCAGCTCCGCCGCCGGCTGCTCGCCGAGGCGGGTGACGCTGGTGATGCTGCGATGCCCGCGCTCGCGCATCGTCGGGCGGCCGTGTTGCTGGCGAAACTGCGGCGGGTGTCGCCGTCGCCGTTGCTGGTGGCGGGGCACGATGCCGACGCGGCGTTGCTGCTCGACGGCCGCGGGCTGGCGAGCGTGGAACCAAACGAGCGTCCGGGCCTGCTGGTGCTGCGGCTCGCCGACGACGCGAACGACGGGAGGTCGACATGAGCGCGTCTGACCTGAAAGACGTGACGAAGCGGCACCCGTGCCCGGCGTGTGGCGGCGACCATCGCTGCCGACGCGGGGCCGACGTGTTGCACTGCTGGCGACCCGACGAGGCGACGGTGCCGGACGGTTGGCGGCGGTTGCCGGGCAAGCCGGGTGATGCGTCCGCGACGTTCAAGCCGACGGCCGACGCGCCAACGCCGCAACGGGCGACGCGTGCGGACGAGCCGTCGGCCGTTGACGTGGCCGCGACGTGCGGGCGATGGGCGGCGGCGTTGACGGGCAAGCTGCGGGACGAACTTTCCGATGAGCTGAACGTGCCGGCCGTCGCGGTCGACGCGGTACCCGGCATCGGCTGGGCATCGGCTGACGAACTGCGGACCGCACACGCCGGCGGGTTCGGCGGGACGCGGCCGAGCCGCGGGGCGTGGAGCGTACCCGAGGTCGACGCCACCGGCCGCGTCGTCGGCGTGTCGCTGCGGGTACCGGGCACCGGCGGCAAGGGCAGCGTTCGCGGCAGCTCCCGCGGGCTGACCGTGCCGACGACGCTGGCCGCGGCCGACGCCGGTGCCGTCGTGCTGGTGGTGGAGGGCGCGAGCGACGTGCTCGCCACGACGGCCGCGGGGCTGGTCGCGGTCGGACGCCCGAGCAACACGGGCGGCGTGGACCTGCTGGCCGAGCTGTTGGCGGATCGGTCGCACCGTGTCATCGTCGTCGGCGAGAACGACCGCAAATCCGACGGCGTATGGCCCGGCCGCGACGGTGCCAAGGCGGTCGCGACGAAGCTGGCCGAGGCGTGGAAGCGGCCGGCTCGGTGGGCGATGGTGCCGGCCGAGGCGAAGGACGTGCGGGCGTGGCTGACGGCTCACGCGACCGACGCCGACCCCCACGCTTGGCACGACGCCGGCCGGCGGCTGTTGGCATCGCTCGACGCGTCGGCCGAGCACGTCCTGCAAGAGAAACCCGCCGCGGCCGACCGGCTGGCGGCGCTGCTGTCGCGGCACTTTCGCATCGGCCGACGCGACGACGACGGCGAGGCGTTCGCCGTCTGGCGGGACCACGCCCGCCCGAACGTGGCGATGCCGCTGCGGGGCCGCGGGCTGTCGGCCACGTCGGCGTTGGCGAAGCTGTTTCGCGACAACACGGGCCGAACGTGCAACGCCGCGGCGATTGCCGACGTGCTCGCCGCCGCCGAGGGCGACGCAGCCGAGGCCGACGCCGAGCCGACCGGCCTGCGCGTCGCCGCCCTTGACGCTGGCGGCATCGCGGTCGATTTGGGCACGACCGACGGCCGATGCGTCGTCGTCGATGCCGGCGGCTGGGAGCTGGCGAAGCGTTCGCCCGTGCTGTTCCGTCGCTCGCCGATGATCGGGCCGATGCCGACGCCGACGCGGCAGCCGGGCGTCGGGCTGGCGACGTTGCGGGAGCTGCTCAACGTGCGACCCGACGATTGGCCGCCGCTGGTGGGCTGGATGGTGGCGACGCTGATGCCGAGCCTGCCGTGCCCGATCCTGCTGATGACGGGCATGCAAGGCACGGGCAAGTCGTCGGCGGCGCGGCTGGTGCGGGGCGTGTGCGACCCGTCGCCGGTGCCGCTGGCCGGCGAGCCGCGGGACGCCGAGGCGTGGGCGATGCACGCTTCGGCGGCCCGCGTGGTGGCGGTCGACAACGTGAGCCGAATCCCGCCGTGGTGGAGCGAGGCGTTGTGCCGGACGGTGACGGGCGACGGGCTGGTGCGACGCGCCCTCTATACGAACGCCGACGCGGCCGTGCTGAAGGTGAAGCGGCCGGTGGTGCTCACCAGCATCGACGCCGGGGCGATGCGGGGCGACCTGGCCGAGCGGCTGGTGACGTGCGAGCTGGAACCCGTTGCGGCAACCTACCGACGGTCCGAGGCCGAGCTACACCGGCTCGCCGACGCCGCGATGCCGGGCGTATTGGCCGACCTGCTGGACGCTCTGTCTGCGGTGCTGAAAGCGACCTCCGCGGGCGTGCGGCCGCCGGCCGGACGGACCGGCCGCATGGCCGACTTCTGCGGCGTGCTGGCGGCGCTGGACCACGCCCGCCCGGACCTGACGGGCGGCGTCGCGCTGGAGCTGTACCACGGCCAGCGGGAGCGCGTGGCCGACGACGTGGTGGCGAGCGACCCGCTGGCGTCGGCCGTCAAGCTGTTCGTCGCGTCGCACGTCCAATGGTCCGGCACCGCCGGCGAACTGCTCGACGCGTTGAACCGCAGTCACGGGCATGGTCCGCACGGCGACGTCCGCCCGCCCCGCGGCTGGCCCGCCGACGCGACCCGCTGCGGCGGACAGCTCAAGCGACTGGTGCCGAGCCTGAACGCCGCCGGCGTCCGCGTGACGATGCCGCCGCGGGGCAAGGGCGGGCAGGTGTACGACCTGCTCGACACGGCGACCGCCGACGAGGATGAGACTGCCCGCACGGCAGCGTCACCAGCATCACCCGAGCCGTCGCAGCGTCACCATGCGTCTGGCCGTCGCGGCTCGCCAGCGGCGACCTATGACGCTGGTGACGCTGCGATGCGGCAACCTGCAAGCGACGTGAGCACGGCCAGCCTGCTACCGGGAGCGACCGGCGGCCGCGGCTACTGGACCGA
>CAYQCT010000079.1:2429-12934 GCA_964416015.1 uncultured Tepidisphaerales bacterium | reverse complement strand
CGCCACGTCGGCCCCTGCCCGAGGATGACATGAACGTGACCCGACGCGGCACTGCCGCCGCCTACTCGATTCGCTTCCACGACCACAACCGCATCCGTCGCCAGCTCCGTGGCCTGGCCGACAAGGCGGCGACGTGGGAGCTGGCCCGCGTCATCGACCGCCTGGTGAGCTACCGCGCCGCCGATGATCCGCCGCCGCCGGAGCTGCAACGCCGGGCCGACACGCTGCCGCCGGACGTCACCGACAAGCTGGCGAAGTGGGGCGTGCTCGACGTCCGCCGGCTCGCCGCCGCCGTGCCGCTGCTCGATTTGGCCGCCGCGTTCCGGGCCGGCCTGCTCGACGCCGGCCGCACAAAGCAACACGCCGACGATTCGCACGCCCGCGTCGTCCGCCTGCTCGACGGGTGTCGATTCGCACGCTCCGCCGACGTACGCGCCGAGGCGGTGACGCGACTGCTGGCCCGCTTCCGCGACGGCACCGGCCCGAGGCCCACGACCGTGCCCGGCCGACGCGGCCCGAGGGCGAAGGGCTGCGATGACGTGCCGATGAGCCAAGCGGCCGCCAATCATCACCTGGCCGCGTTCAAGATGTTCGTCCGCTGGCTGCTCGCCGGCGAACACGCGACCGACACCGCCGCATTGCAAGCGGTGCTGCGGGCCAAGCCGGTGACGGTCACGCACCGCCCGCGGGAGCGGCGGGCCATGACACCGCCCGAGCTTCGCTACCTGCTCGACGCCGCCGAACGCGGCCCCGTCCGCGGCACGCTCGACGGACCGGCACGGGCACGGCTGTACCGGCTCGCCGCCGGGACGGGTCTGCGGGCCGGCGAGCTGCGACGACTCCGCCGATGCGACCTGCACCTGCCGACCGACGGCAAGCCGCCCACGCTGACGGTGCCCGCCGCCAGTGGCAAGAGCCGCCGTGCCGCGACCGTGCCGCTGCGGGACGACCTGGCCGACGCCCGCACCGCGTGGCTCGCCGAGGCGGGCGACGATGCGACCGAGCGTGTGGAGCGTGAGTCGTCCGACTTCCTGCTCGACCGCGACCACGCCGGCCGCGCCGATGCCGAATCACGGACTCCACCGCCGCGTCGTCGTCCCACATACGTCCCACGGCGTCCCACGAACACGGTCACGATGACGCACCAAACGCGACCCGGCCGGCGGCGCTGAACCCTGCTGATATTTCCTTAGAAGTCGCCGAAACTGCGGGCGGTTTAAGGCAAGGCCGGAGTGGGATTCGAACCCACGAATCACGGATTTGCAATCCGTTCCCTTAGTCCGCTCGGGCATCCGGCCGCGGAGCCACGCGGGGTGGCGGGGGAGACGGTAGGCGGTCGCGGCTCGCGGCGGCGACGCTTGGGCTCAAGTCGGCACGGGCGACGCCCGATGCACCTCTCGGCGGCGGGGCAAGTGCGTCGGCCGCCGTGACCTCCGACTTTCCCCCTTCCATGGCCGACGAACCCAACGCGACTCCCGACGAAGCAGCCCCCGAAGGCGATGCCGCCAAAGCCAAGGGCGGCATCATGGGCCTGCTGACGAAGCTTCCTGTCCTCATCGGCGGCGTCATGGTCCTTGAAGCCGCCGTGCTGTTCGTCGGTTTCAAAGCCCTCGGCGGCGGGCCAAGCTCCGCCGACGCCGCTCATGTCGACGAGCACGGTGCCGCCCACGTCGACGACGGACACGGCGATCCGCACGCCAGCGACGGCCACGGCGACGCACACGCCGGCGAATCCGCCGATCCCAACAGCCTCGTCGAGGTCGCCGTCGACAGCTTCCGGGCCCAGAATCAGCTCGACGGCCGGACGTATCTCTATGACGTCGAGGTCAGCGTCCAGGTCGCCGGGAGCGACGCGGAGCGGGTCAAGTCGCGACTTTCCAACAGCAAAGGCCTCGTTCGCGACCGGCTGACGCGGATCATCCGCGGGATCGACCCGACGAAACTCAATGGCACCGCCGAGCCGGGCTTGGAAACTCTGCGTCGGCAGGTACAGTACCAACTGGACCTGATCGTCGGCGAAGGCGTGATCCAGGAAGTGCTGGTGCCGCGGTGCATTCCGTACCGCACCAGTTACTAAAGGGACGCGACGCAACCGACGGCAGGTCGCCTGTGGCACGGATGCCGCGGGTGGTCGCCGTCTGCCTTGTGAGGCGGATCGTGGCCGCGGTGCTTGGACTTCTGCACCGCTTATCCACAAGGGCATAGATGCCCGCACTGGCCAGGAGGGCCGATGTCCGCCGATTCTTCCGCCGAGACGCCCGACACTGTTGAGCCGGTCGCCGAGTCCGACCCGACGGGCGACGTCGATCAGGCCCTGGACGAGCTGGATGCCCTGCTCAGCGGGGCGAGTTTCGAAGATCCCGCCACCGACGAGCCGCCGCCGCCCAAGGCCGAAGCTCCGGCCCCGGCCAAAGTCGCCGCCCCGACTGCCCCAACTGCCGCTTCGAGCGACTTCAGCGGGGCCGGCATCGACCTGCCGCAATTCGACCGCGTCCTCCAGGAGGCCCAGGTCAGCGGCATCGACCTGCTCAACGACGTCAACCTCGACGTCCGCATCGAGCTGGGCCGAAGCCGCATGCTCGTCGAGGACGTGCTCCGCCTTGTCGAAGGCAGCGTCGTCGAACTCGACAAGCTCGCCGGCGATCCGGTCGACGTCTACGTGAACGAACGGCTCGTCGCCCGCGGCGAGGTGCTCGTGCTCAACGACAACTTCTGCGTCCGCGTCAACGACATCGTCCAGACGCCGCCGGAGGACGACCTGTGATCCGCCGGCTGGCCGCGACAATCTTCGTCGTCGCCGCCTGCGTCACGACGGCCGCGGCAGACGACGCCTTCAGCGAGCGGCCGATCCGTGGCGAGGCGACGCAGGTGACGCCCGCGACCGGCGGCGAGCTGGCGGCGACGGGGCCGTCGGTGACCCGCGTGCTGCTGAGCCTCGCGGCCGTCGGCGGACTCATCGTCGCCGTCGGCTGGGCGTGGAAAAAACTCGGCGGCGTCGCGACGCGTTCCGGCGGCGGGGCGGCGGTCGCCCTCGTCAGTCGCACCGTGCTCACGCCGCGGCACCAGACGATGGTCCTCCGCGTCGGCCACCGCCTCGTTGTCGTCGGCGACGCCGGCCACGGCATGCAGCCGCTCTGCGAGATCACGGACCCCGACGAGGTCCTCGCCGTCCTCGCCGCCGCCGGCCAGGCCGAGGCCACCGTCGACCCGATCAAGGCGTCCGCCTTTACGAGCACTCTCGATCATTACGAGTCGGACGAGACGCCACGCGAAGACGAGCCGGACCACGATGTCGCCGCCGAGCTCGGTGACGTGAAGGCCCTCATCGACCGCGTCCGCGGCCTGACCAATTCTCCCACGCAGCCGCAGTAGAAAGGAGCTCCATGCGATCGAAACTGATCATATCCGTTCTGCTCCTGGTGGCCGCCGTGGCGAGCGGTCAGCCGGCGGGCGACGACCTCGCTCCGCCGGACCGGCCGGACGCCCAGACGGACGGCTGGATGATGTCGCCGACGCAGCGGCCTGCCGACGGGACGGTCACCGCTCCGCCGGCGGTCGAGCCGATCACGCCGGTGCAGGGCGTGACGGAAGTCCGCCTGCCGGACCTGACGGATCGGGACAACATCGGGCCGGCGTTGCAGTTGATCGTGCTGCTGACGGTGCTCTCGCTCGCCCCGGCGATCCTGGTGCTCTGCACGAGTTTCACGCGGATCATCATCGTCCTCTCGCTCCTGCGACAGGCGCTTGGCACGCCGACGCTGCCGCCGAATCCGGTCATGATCGGGCTGGCCCTCGTGATGACGTTCTGCGTCATGGGCCCGACGTGGGCCCGCGTTCAGGCCGAGGCCGTGACGCCGTATGTCGAGGGGAATCTCACGCAATCCGAGGCGTTGACCGCCGCGGCGGCGCCGATGCGGGAGTTCATGATCGCCCAGATCGAAGCCGCGGGCAACGAGTCGGCGGTCTACACCTTCCAGCAGTTCAGCGGCGACGACGCCATCGAAACCTGGGGCGACGTCGCGACGACCACGCTCGTCCCGGCGTTCGCGTTGAGCGAGCTGAAGATCGGGTTCCTGATGGGCTTCAAGGTCTACCTGCCGTTCCTCGTGATCGACATGGTGATCGCGGCGGTGCTGATCAGCATGGGCATGATGATGCTGCCGCCGGTCTTGATTTCGCTGCCGTTCAAGCTGCTGCTGTTCGTGCTCGTCGACGGTTGGCACCTGATCACGGCGAGCCTGATGGGGAGCTTCGTCATCGCTCCGCCGCCGGCATAGCCGTCGATCCTTTATGTTCACTTTCGCTCGTATCTTCCCGCACGCCGACGCCATGGGCTCCGAACTTGATATTGCCGTCGACCTGATCCGCCGGGCGTTGATGCTGATCCTGATCTGCAGCGCTCCAATCCTGATCGTCGGCCTCGTCGTCGGCCTCGTCGTCTCGCTGTTGCAGGCGGTGACGCAGGTGCAGGAGCAGTCGCTGGCGTTCATCCCGAAGATCGCCGCGATGTTCGCGGCCGTCGTGGTGACGCTGCCGTGGGTGGGGCGTCATTTGCTCGAATTCGCTCGTATGTCGCTCAGCGTCAGCGTGACGCCGTGACGCTATGGACGAGCTCTTTCCCATCCTCGGTTCGGTGCCGCAGCAGTTTGCCGTGTGTGCGGCCCGCGTGGCGGGATTGATGCTCTTCGCTCCGCTCTTCGGCTCCGACCGGATTCCGCGGCCGGTCAAGGTCTACTTCGCCCTCGCGGCGACGCTCGCTCTGTTCGCCGGTAGCGGCGTGCCGACGGTGATCCGCATGCCCGACTCGCCCTGGCTCGTCGCGGCCGGCCTCGCAGGTGAGCTGGCACTCGGCCTCCTCGCGGGGATGCTGCTGTCGATGGCGTTCACCGGCGCCCGCTGGGCCGGGCAGGTCGCGGGACAGCAGATGGGCTTCAACCTCGCCGGGGCCATCAGCCCGAACTCTGACATCGGCGGCAACCCGCTCGGCGACGCCTACTTCATTCTGGCCCTCTTCGCCTTCCTCATGGCCGGGGGACACGAGCAGATGCTGCTCGGCCTGCGGGACAGCTTCGTCGCACTGCCGCCGTTGTCGTTCGGTGTGCAGCAGGCGGAGGTCGATCTGCTCGTCGATTCGCTCGCCGCGTCGACCGTGCTGGCCGTCCGCATCGCCGCCCCGATCTGTTGCTCGATGCTCATCGTCGACCTCTCGCTCGGCATGCTCGGCAAGACGATTCCGGCCCTCAACCTGCTCAGCGTCGGCCTCAGCATCCGTGCTCTGGTCGGCCTCGCCGTCGCCATCTTCGGCCTCGCCGCGACGGGCATGCTGCTGGTCGACGCCCTCATCGACGGCACGGACCTCGCCTTTGGCCTCTGGCGGAACCGCCGCGGGTGATACGCTCGCTTTCGCTCATTTTGCTCACAAACGATCAATAAGCCGTGGCCGACGATCAGGACCAGGACAAGACCGAAGACCCGACGCCCAAGAAGCGTCAGGAGGCCCGCGAGGAAGGGAATGTCGCCAAAAGTCAGGATCTGGCGGCCGTCGGTGTCTTGGCCGGGGCGATGACGCTGCTGTATCTGACGGGCAACACGATGTGGTCGCAGCTCGTCGGCACGGCCCGTCAGTCGCTTGGGCCCTCGGCGACGGGGCTGCCGACGGTCGAGTCGGTGCGGCTGGCGTGTGCGGGGGCGTTGGAGGCCACGACGCGGGCGATGTGGCCTTTGCTGGCGGGCATCTTCGTAATCGGGGTCTTCGCCTGCCTGCTGCAGACGGGGCCGCTGCTGTCGACGAAGAAACTCGTGCCGAACCCGAAGACGCTCGACCCGATCAAGGGCTTCAGCAAGCTCTTTTTTGCGGCCAAGACGTACGTCGGGTTCGGCATGAACCTGCTGAAGCTGATTGCGGTCGCGGCCGTCGCTTGGTGGGCGGCGAACGCGTCGCTGCCGGACGCGTTGGCGTTGCAGCGTCTCGAGGCCGAGGAGATTCCCGCCGCCGCCGGGACCATCGTCATCACCGTCTCCGCCAAGGTCGTGGCGGTGTTGCTCCTGCTCGCGATCCTGGACTTCATGTACCAGCGTTACAACCACGAGAAGGAGCTTCGCATGACGAAGCAGCAGGTGAAGGACGAAATGAAGAAGATGGAGGGCGACCCGCACATCAAGGCCCGCCGCCGGCAGCTGGCCCGGCAGCAGTCGATGCAGCGGATCAACAACGACGTCCCCAATGCCGATGTCGTCGTGACGAACCCGACGCACTTCGCCGTCGCCCTCAAGTACGACCGCGACGGCGAGGCCGCCCCGCGGGTCGTGGCCAAGGGGACGGACCTGATCGCGTTGCGGATTCGCGACGTCGCGTCAAGCAACGGCGTGGCGGTGGTCGAACGGCCGCCGCTTGCTCGGGCTTTGTTCGCCTCGGTTGAAGTTGGACGCGAAATCCCCGAAGATTTCTATTCGGCCGTCGCCGAGATCCTGGCGTACGTCTATCGGCTCGAACGCGAGCTGGCGGCGTCGGGAGCGGCGGCGTAGTCGAGACGGCCGGTCGGCACGGATGCTGACCTGCGAATCAGGCGGATTTTCCGCATTTTGGCCACGGACGGCCACGCATGAGCAGCATCTCGCCGCCAACTTCGTCGCTGCCCCGCACCGCCCCGGCGGCGTTGGAGACGCTGACACGCAACCGCGGCTTGATCTTCCCGATCGCCTGCATGGCGTTGCTGCTGGTGCTGCTCGTGCCGCTGCCGCCCACGGTGCTCGACTTCCTGCTCGTCATCAACATCGCCGTCAGCGTCGTGCTGCTGGTGACGGCGATGTACGTCAAGAGCCCGCTCGAATTCGCGACGCTGCCGAGCCTGCTGCTGGCGGTGACGATGTTCCGCCTCACGCTCAACGTTGCCAGCACGCGGCTCATCCTGACCGCCGGCGAGACGTCCGGCCTCAGCGGTGCCATGAGCGAGGCCGGCAGCGTCATCGAAGCCTTCAGCGAGTTCGTCACCGCCGGCAGCATGACGGTCGGCTTCATCGTCTTTGCGATCATCTTCATCATTCAGTTCGTCGTCATCACCAAAGGTGCGACGCGAATCAGCGAAGTCGCCGCACGGTTCACGCTCGACGCCTTGCCCGGCAAGCAGATGGCGATCGACGCCGACCTGAACGCCGGCATCATCGACGAAGACGCCGCCCGCAAGCGACGCGAAGAAGTCACGCAGGAGGCCGACTTCTACGGAGCGATGGACGGTGCGAGCAAGTTCACTCGCGGCGACGCGATCGCGGGCATCATCATCACGCTCGTCAACGTCGCCGGCGGCATGTACGTCGGGCTCGTCGATCGTGGCTGGGAATTGGCACCCACGGCGGAGTTGTTTACGAAACTTACCATCGGCGACGGCCTCGTCAGCCAGGTGCCGGCGTTCATCACGGCCCTCGGTGCTGGCCTGATCGTGACGCGGTCGAGCACGCGGGAAGAGCTCGGCGAGCAGGTCGTGCAGCAGATCGCGACGAACCCGAAGCCGCTGCTGATCGCCGGCGGGTTCCTGGCGATGATGGCGTTCACGGGCCTGCCGCCGGTGCCGTTGCTGCTGGTCGGCGGCAGCATCGTGGGGCTGGCGATTCTGTTGGGCAGGTCGGCGGCACGCGAGGAAGCGGCGGCGGATCGCAAGAAGGTCGCCGAGGCCGACGCGACGGCAAGGCAGCCGGTGCCGGTCGAGAAACTCCTGGAAGTCGACGCACTCGAAGTCGAAGTCGGCTACGGCCTGGTCCGGCTGGTCGACGCGGCCAAGGGCGGGAACCTGCTCGACCGCGTGCAGATGATCCGCCAGCAACTCGCCGCCGATCTCGGCCTCGTCGTGCCGCCCGTCCGCATCCGCGACGGCGTGCAGCTCGGGGCCAACGACTACCACATCAAAGTTCGCGGCCAGACCGTCGCGACCGGCGAAGCCTACCCGGACCAGTTCCTCGCCATGAATGCCGGCAGTGCCGCCGGCGAGCTGCGGCACGCGACGGCGACGACCGAGCCCGCCTTCGGCCTGCCGGCGTACTGGATCACGGAGCCGCAGAAGCCCGAGGCCGAGCTGATGAACTACACCGTCGTCGAGGCGATCGACGTCGTCGCGACGCACCTGACCGAAATCGTCCGCCGCCACGCCCACGAACTCCTCGGCCGACAGGACGTCAGCAAGCTCCTCGACGGCATCAAACAACGGGCCCCGGCGCTCGTCGAAGAAGTCGTCCCGGCCATGGTCAAGATCGGCGAGCTGCAGAAAGTCCTGCAAAACCTGCTCAAGGAACGCGTGCCGATCCGCGACCTCGAAAGCGTCCTCGAGACCCTCGGCGACTGGGCCGGGCGGACAAAAGATCTCGAAGTTCTCGGGGAATATTGCCGACACGGCCTGGCGAGGACAATCTGCAAGCAGCACGTCGACGAACAGGACCGCCTGCACGTCGTGACGCTCGACCCGGCGTTGGAGGACCTGGTGCGGCAGCACGTGCAACGCGACGAGAAGGGCGGCGGAAGCAGCATGACGATGCCGCCGCAGACGGTGACGGCCGTCGTGCAGAAGGTCGCCGAGAAGGTGGCGGACCTGACCGCGACGGGCCGGGCGGGCCTCGTGCTGTGCAGTCCGGAGGTCCGGCTGCCGATGCGACGTTTGTTGGAAGGAACGCTGCCGCAGGTCGCGGTGTTGGGGTACAACGAGGTCGTGCCGGGCGTCGAAGTCGAGGCGGTCGGCATGGCGGGGCTCAACTGACGGAACACGCAGGCCGCGGCGGGATCATCCACTGCCTGCGGCTGAAGAAGATGTGGACGGTCCGGGTGAACAAACGGCGGCGGAAGGGCCGATAACCTTCCTAGACGATTCGCTCATCACGTCGGCGGAGCCGGCGGGGCGGAACGGACCCGGGACGCTGCTCCCTGTAAGCAGACGCTGCTCCCACGAAGCAGGCGAGGATCGCCATGACGCTCACGCTCGACCAACCCGCCCCCACCGCCCCCACCTCGCCCACCTCGCCCGCCGCCTCCGCCGCGACTTCGGCCGGTGTTCCGGGGAATCTGGACCTTCGCAAGTTCGTCGCCCCGACGATGAACGAGTGCCTCAACAACGTCAAAGCCGAGCTCGGCCCGTCGGCGGTGATCCTGGCGACCCGCGTCGTCGAGCACCGCCGCCTGCTGGGCCTGCTGCGTCGCGAGCAGGTCGAAGTCACGGCCGGGCGGAACATCAAGACGATGCGTCGCCCGCGGCCCGGCCGCTCGCCGAGGCCTTCGCTGCCGCCAGGACCCAAGACGCTCCTCGAAACGCCCGCCGCCGCCGCCGGGGCATATCTCGGCGTGCAACGCGAAGTCGGCGACCTTCGCAAGGTCGTCGCCGACCTCGTCACGCAGGTGCAGAACGACCGCACGCCCGACCTGCCCGACCGCGTCGCCCCGCACTACCGCACGCTCACCCACGCCGGCGTCAGCGACGCCTTGGCACGCCAAGTCGCCGTCGCTGCGGACGCGACCCTCGATGCCGACGTGGACGAGCACGCCGTGAAACACGCGATTCATAAGGAAGTCGCCGCCCGTCTGCCCGTGGCCAAGGTCGAGCCGCGTCGACGCAACGCCGGCCGGCCGCACGTCATTGCCCTCGTCGGCCCGACCGGCGTCGGCAAGACGACGACCATCGCCAAGCTCGCCGCGAACCTCAAACTTCGCGAAGGAGCCCGCGTCGCTCTCATCACGATCGACACGTACCGCATCGCCGCGATCGACCAGCTCAAGAAGTACGCCAAGATCATCGACGCCCCGCTGGCCGTGGTCAGCGACGCCCGCGAGATGAAGGACGCGCTCGCCCGCGTCGCCGACCACGACGTCGTTCTCGTCGACACCGCCGGCCGAAGCCCGCGGGACGCGGCGAAGCTGGCGGAACTCAAGACGTTCCTCAAGGCCTGCCAACCGGACGAGACGCACCTGGTCCTGAGCACCTGCTGCGGCCGCGATTCGATGCGGCTGGCGTTGCGTCGCTTCCGCGGCGTCGATGCGGACCGGCTGACCTTTACGAAGCTCGACGAGGCCGAAGGTGCCGGGGCGATGCTCGACCTTGCCGCCGAATCGAAGCTGCCGATCAGCTACGTGACCGCCGGGCAGGACGTGCCGCACGACATCGCCGTGGCCTGCTCGCGGAAGCTGGCGGACGCGGTGCTGGCCGAGCGGGACGAAGAGCCCAATGTCGAGCCGGCCGCGATGACGTTGCCGCCGAAGCCCGTCGCGATGGTTGCGTAGTTTCTGCTCGATTTCCCGTAGAAGGAGGCCGGGCATGACGACCGCCGACACACAACTCGACGCCCTTCGCGGCTTAGCTCGCTCGACCGGACTCACCGGCGTGGGCGTGGCCGACCAGGCCCAGGAGCTCCGCGACCTCGCCCGCCGGGCCGGCGTGCGGAGTCGCCTGCCGACGGAGCGGCCGCCTGCTCAGGAACACGCCGACAAGCCCGCGACCGGCTCGGCCCGCGTCATCGCGATCACCTCCGGCAAG
>CAYQCT010000079.1:0-2419 GCA_964416015.1 uncultured Tepidisphaerales bacterium | reverse complement strand
CTCGACGCCGACATGGG
Organism: uncultured Tepidisphaerales bacterium; assembly: GCA_964416015.1. Taxonomy (GTDB): domain Bacteria; phylum Planctomycetota; class Phycisphaerae; order Tepidisphaerales; family Tepidisphaeraceae; genus JBCDKH01. Next base: position 2,402 of record CAYQCT010000079.1, on the reverse strand, counting down.
CCTGGCCAACGCCGACGTGCTGTGCGGCCTGGAGCTCCGCGACAACCTCGCCCACGTCGTCGCCCGCCGGCGAACCCTGCGACAGGTCCTCGTCAAAGCACCCGGCGGATTCCACCTCGCCGCCGGGGCGAGCGGCTTGGCCCGCATGGCAGATCTGCCCGCGAACGAGCACAACCGTCTGCTCGACGAACTGCGTGCGTTGGAGGCCGCCGCCGACGTGATCCTCATCGACACCGGGGCGGGCATCAGCCCGAACGTCCTGACCTTCGCCGCCGCCGCCGACCGGTTGCTCGTCGTCACGACGCCCGAGCCGACGAGCATCACCGACGCCTACGCGACGATCAAGGTCGCGATGCGAGAGCGGACCGGCGGATCTTGTGGAGAATCGACCGGAATCTCGCTCCTCGTCAACCAGGCCCGCTCGGCCGCCGAGGCACGAAGCGTCTACGAACGCATCGCCCAGGCGACGCGACAGTTCCTGCACGCCGGCCTCGACAACGCCGGGTTCCTGCCCATCGACGCCGCCGTCGGCAAGGCCGTCCGAGGCCGCGTGCCGTTCGTCGTGGGGCAACCCAAATCTCCCGCGGCCGTCGCCGTGACGCGACTGGCGGCCCGGCTCGAGCAGGGCGTCGCCGCGGGCCTGCCGATCGGCACGCCGGGGGCCGGCACGGGTCGCTCGTTCTTTGGCCGCCTGACGCGGCGGTCGTAAAACCTCCCGCTTTTCAAGGATTCTCATGGCAAAGCGTGTGGCGGCGATGGTCTCGATGCTCTGCTTCGCCGCCTGCCTGTTCGCCGGCGTCGCCGCGGGCAACGACCTGGCGACGGCGGTCCGCAACGCCTTGGCGGGCATGGCCGTCAGCTTCGTCGTCGCCTACGTCGCCGGCCTGATGGCCCAGCGGATGCTGCTGGAGACGATCGAAAAACGGGCCGACCAACTCCGCCAGGAACGCGAACAAGCCGCCGCCGAGATCGCCGCCAACGGCTCTGCCACGCCCGCCGGCGACAGCGACGTCACCATCGTCGGCTGAACGGCGAGCCCGCCGCGGGCCGGTAATCTTCCTGGGAAATCCAGCCGCAGCGGGACACGTCGAACCTCCCAGATTTTTCCCCGCCAGCCCTTGGCCTCGCCAGCACACTCGTTACACTCGCCCTCGCCCCTCGGCACCAGCCGGTGCGGCCCCGCGGACGGATCCGTGGGTTTTCCCCTTCGCGACCCGGCCGAAGCCCCGGCCGCCGCGAGCTACCCCACGGATTGGGAGGCACCTCATGCCCACTCTTCTCGCCGACTCGCGCTCCGATGCCGACGTTCATTCTGACGTCGATTCTTCCGACGAACCGCCCCTGACCAAAGGCGCCGCCGCCGCCATGCAACGGGCCAGCGACGACGCCCGCCGCGGCCGATCGCTCCGGGCCGTGCCCACCAAGGCCCAGCGGCAACTCGCCTACAAGCTCGACCCTGAAAAGGACACGCTCCCCGAAGGCGTCACCGTCCGCACCGACCGCGACGACCTCGCCGGCGTCTGGGTGCATTACAAGAACACCGGCGACGAGGAATGCAGAAACGTCCTCATGGAGGCCTATCTGCACCTCGTCCGCTTCAATGCGGATCGCGTCTATGCAAAGCTGCCGAACGAGGTCGACATCGACGACCTCATCAGTGCCGGTATCTTCGGCCTGATGGACTCGATCGATCAATTCAGCTTCGAGAAGGGCGTCAAGTTCGAGACGTTCTGTGCCCGCCGGGTGCAAGGGGCGATGCTCGACGAGCTCCGCAGCATGGACTGGGTCCCGCGTCTGGTCCGCAGCCGCAGCCACAAGCTCGACGCCGCCAACAAAGCCCTCGAAGTCGAGCTGGGCCGTCAGCCTTCGCAGGAAGAGCTGGCCCGGAAGCTCGACGTGGACATGGAAGAATTCGAGAAGATCTGCAAGGACGCCCAGGCGACCGGCATGGTCAGCCTCAACCGCAAGTGGTCCGACGCCGACTCGAACAAGGACGTCCGCGAAGTCGACGTCCTCGAGGACCGCCGCACGAGCAACCCGCTCCGCGACGCCCAACGCCGCGACCTTAAGGAACTGATGGACAAGGGCCTCAGCCGGGCCGAACGGCTGATCGTGACGCTCTACTACTTTGAAGAGATGACGATGAAAGAGATCGGAGCAACGCTCGATCTCTCCGAATCTCGCGTCAGCCAGATGCACTCTTCCATCATCGCTCGCCTCAAAGACCACATGGCCAGCAAGCAGACCGAGCTCGCGGAAGTCGCAGCGTAGTTCATCGGAAGCATCAGACCGTTCTCGAATCGACCCCGACGCGTTAGCGGCGGGGTCGATCTAAGACCCGCTTGACAACGAGTAGGGTGGGCCCCAGCCCACCGTCTGTCCTTGGCCGATCTTGCGAATCC
>CAYQCT010000078.1:8266-16104 GCA_964416015.1 uncultured Tepidisphaerales bacterium | reverse complement strand
TGCAGGGCGTCTTCGATGCGGCTCTTCTTCTCCTTCAGCTCGGCCTCGGTCGCGGCACCGACGTTCACCTGCGCAACGCCGCCGGCAAGCTTCGCCAGACGCTCCTGGAGCTTCTCGCGGTCGTAGTCGCTTGTCGTCGACTCGATCTCGTCGCGAATCTGCGCGATCCGCCCTTGAATATCCTCGGCCTCGCCGGCACCTTCGATGATCGTCGTGTTGTCGTTGTCAATCGTCACCTTCTTGGCCATGCCGAGGTCCGAAAGCTCGACCTTCTCGACGTCGTAGCCAAGGTCCTTCATGACCGGCTTCGCACCCGTCAGCACGGCAATGTCCTGCAGCATCGCCTTGCGACGATCGCCGTAGCCCGGAGCCTTGACGGCCGCGACGTTGAGGATGCCACGAAGCTTGTTGACGACCAGCGTCGCGAGCGCCTCGCCTTCGACGTCCTCGGCGATAATGAGCAACGGACGCTTCTTGTCTTGTACCTTCTCCAAGAGCGGCAAGAGCTTGGCAGCCGAGCTGATCTTCTCCTCGTGGATCAGAATGAACGGCTTGTCGAACTCGACCGTCATGTCGTCCTGATCCGTAATGAAGTTCGGCGACAGATAGCCGCGGTCGAACTGCATTCCCTCGACGACGTCGACGGTGGTCTCAAGGGCCTTGCCCTCCTCGACGGTGATGACGCCGTCCTTGCCGACTCGCATGAACGCGTCGGCCATGATCTTGCCGACCTCGGGGTCATTGTTGGCCGAGATCGTGGCGACGTTCTGGATATCGTCCTTGCTGGCGGCGTCGATGGGACGCGACTGCTCGAGCAGGTTGGCGGTCACGGCTTCGACCGAAGCGCGGATGCCGCGGGCCATGGCCATGGCGTCGGTGCCGCTGGTCAGGTGGCGGTAGGCCTCGCTGTAAATCGCCTCGGCGAGCACGGTTGCAGTCGTCGTGCCGTCACCGGCGGCGTCGCCGGTCTTGGTGGCGGCTTCCTTGACGAGCTTGGCACCGATGTTCTCGTACTTGTCCTTGAGCTCGACCTCCTCGGCGACGGTCACGCCGTCCTTGGTGATGGTCGGAGCTCCCCAGCCTTTGTCGATCACGGCGTTGCGGCCGCGGGGGCCGAGGGTGGTTTTGACGGCACGAGCGAGCTTCTCGACGCCGGTGAGCAGGCTGCGGCGGGCGTCTGTATCGAACTGGAGCGTCTTGGCGGCCATAGGGGAAAGTTTGGGTTCGAGAGTTTCAGCGGGAAGCGCCGGCGGTCTTCTGTCGGCGGGATGCCACGCACCTTGGCAAGCGGCGGACCGAACCGCCGCGAGCCGCATCTCGAACCGGATCAACCAGTTAGCACGCCAACGTTCCTCGCGGCCGCTGTCAGGCTGGCAACGGCGACTCTTCCGCGTGCCACGTTGGCAGCCACGTCATCGCCGACGGATCAGCAGCAGGCCGAGCAGTCCGGCTGCGCAGGCCGCGGCCGGCTCCGGGATCACGCTCGCGTAGAAGTCGTCGAGCACCGACAGGTTCGTCGGCGTCGAGTTGCCGAAGTTGGCCCGCAGGATGCCGAAGTCGGCCAGGTTCACAAGTCCGTCGCCGTTGAAGTCGCCGGTGGCGAACGAGGCTCCGGTGCTGCCAAAGTTGGCCCGCAGGATGCCGAAGTCGGCCAGGTTCACGACTCCGTCACCGTTGGCGTCGCCCGGCAGCAGGTCCGGCAGGATCGAGCCGAAGTTCGTCACGAACAGCTCGTAGCTGCCGGTCGGGTTGAAGTCCGGAAAGGCCCGGCTCGTACCGATCTCGACGAAGTACGTGCCGTCCTCCGGCAAGACGAGGTCGAAGAGCCAGGAATCGAACAGCGAGCCGCCGCTCTCGACTTCGTCGTCGTTGTCCGCCGGCGTGCCGAAGTAGTCGACAAGTTCGCCGGAGGCGTCGAAGAGGCGGACGTTCGGGTCGAGTGTGTTCGAGAAGCGCTGCGAGATCGCCACGCTCATGACTTCGAGGCTCAGGATCGTGCCCGCAGTTCCGTCGAAGCTGTAGAAGTCGAGCTGGTCCGTCGAAGTGATCGCTCCGGTCACCGCCGCCGCACGCGCCGGCAGGTCCTGATCCGCGAATGCCGCACCGATCGGTCGGCCGTTGGGTACATCCAATTCGATCAGACTCAGTTCCTGTGCGGTGGCAATTGAGCTCTTGTCGCCCGCAACCTCCGTCTCCAGGATGCCCTGCTCGGCGAAGCTGAGCTTGATCGACGAGCGAACGCTCAGGCTCGCATCGCCGGTGAAGAACGCCTCGCCGTTCGCACCGAAGGCGGGCGTCGACATGACGTTCAGGTCGTACTCATTGCTCGTCGTGACGGGGCCGGGAAACGACGGTGCGAAGTCGTTGGCGAGATTCGTGCTCGGCACGCCTTGGCCGATCGGGCCGAACGCGTCGTAGTGCCGCAGGCCGAGCGTGTGGCCGAGCTCGTGCGCGGCAACGTTGGCCGCGTACCGCACCTGGCGGTTCGACGATTGATTCGCCAGACCGCCCGTGAAGACGAAGGCGGTGTTGCTCTGGTTGACGTTGCGGAAGTCGATCTCGTCCGCGACGCCCCCGAGGTCGCTCCCGAAGGGGCCGCCGCTGCTGGTGACGAAGGAGATTTGTGTCGCGTTACCGGCCGGTTGATCGAGACCGATTGAGACGTCGAAGCCGTCGTAGATGGTGCGGACACGCTGCTCGATCGCCTGCTGCTCGACCGTGCTGAACACGCCGGCCGGGGCCTGCGTGAAGTCGAGCCAGACCTGTTGCGTGCCGCCACCGAAGACCAGGCCCGGCCGCTCGTCCAAGCCGCCGATCGGCGTCTGGCCCGGCCGGAGCTGCGCGTTGTACGCGTCGGCAGTCTCCTGCCACATCGATGAGCTGCCGTCGAGCACGTGCGTCGTCGGCGACCAGCCGCAGACCGTACAAGCGGAGGCAACCGACGCGGCAAACACAGAAGTAACGGCAGCCGTGCGAAGCATGTACATCAAATTCTCTCACCATCGGCCGGAACGGCCGATAAGGCAACATACTACGTGATCGGCGTTTTGCATAGCAGATCGAACGCAAGCTCCACCGCGTCCGCCGAACCGAAGGATGATCGGCCGACGAGTCGGCCCCCGGCGGTCTCGATCACCCGACGGCTCGCGGCGTTCTTCTCGTTGCAGGTGACGCGGACCGGGTCGACGCCGACGTTCCAGAGCTGCGCCAGCCCGAAGGCGAGCAACGCGTGTCCAAAGCCGGCGCCGCGACGGGCGGGATGAACGAAGTAGCCGAGGTGTCCGCCGCGAACCGCGAGCGAGGCGTTGATCGTGCGACGCAGACGGAGCTCGCCGACAAGTTGGTCGTCGGCATCGACCATCCACCGGCAGCTCGTCGCCACGCCGTCGCTGGCCAGGCCGTCGCCGGCTTCCAACTTCGCGAGTCCTTGCAGGTACGCCTTCGGCGAGCGGCGGATGACCGTGCGGTCGTGCAGGCTGAACCCGTCGCCGGTCTCGCCGCGGGCAGCCGCGAAATCGAGCATGGCGAGGTACGCCGGCAGCAACTCCTGCGACGGTCGCCGGCCGGTGACGAAGGGGCGAGGCGGCGACTGCACGACGTAGTGTTGGCCGATGGCCCACCCGCGGCGAGGCCGGGTTTCGCCCGACGTTCTGGCCCGCTGGAAGGCGCGGCAGGCCGAGCTCGCCACCGGCTGCCGCGTCGAGCGGTTGCGCGACGTCCAGATCGTCGCCGGCGTCGACTGTGCCTTTGCCGAGGACGCGGTGCACGCCGTTGCGGTGGCGTGGGACGTGGCGGAGCAGAAGGTGCTCGCCGTTCGCAGCTGCTCCCTGCCGCCGCCGGTGCCGTACATCCCGGGCTACCTGAGCTTTCGCGAAGCGCCGGCCGTGCACGCAGTGCTCGATCGGCTCGGCGACATCGATGCCGTGCTGATCGACGGGCAAGGCCGAGCCCATCCGCGTCGCTGCGGCCTGGCGACGCACGTTGGCGTCGAGCGGGACGTGCCGACGGTCGGCTGCGCGAAAAGCCGTCTCATCGGCCAGCACGACGAACCGGGCCAAGCGACGGGCGATGCCGCAGACCTCAAGCAACACGACGAGATCGTCGGCCGCGTCGTCCGCACGCGACCCGGCACGAAGCCGCTCTTCGTCAGCGTCGGGCATCGCTGCAACCTGCACGCTGCGGTCGACCTGGTGCTGCGCTGTCGCACGAAGTACCGCCTGCCGGAGCCGACGCGACTGGCGGATCAGCTCGTGGCCCGGGCAAAGCGTGGCGCAGACGTCGAATGGTGATGCCGTCGCTCAACCGTCGCGGCGGAGCGTCAGGCCGAAGCTCGCCAGGATCTGCTTGATCTCGTTGAGGCTGGTCTGCCCGAAGTTCTTGCAGCCGAGAAGCTCTTCCTCGCTCTTGCTCGTCAGCTCACCGACGGTTTGGATGTTGAGGCGTTGGAGCGCCTTGCGGCTGCGGACGCTGAGGTCGAGGTCGCCGATGCCGCTTTCCATGAGCTCGCCGGGCAACTCCTGCGGCTCGGCCGCGCCGCCGCCGGCGATCGGGTCGTTGCCCGGGGCCGCAGCGAAGCCGGCCGCCGGGCCGTCGCCGCCGAGGGTAATGCCGGGCTCGCCTTCCTCGACGAACTGCCCCAGACGCAGGCCACGCTCGGCGAGCAACGCCTTGATCTCGGACAAGCTCGTCTCGCCGAAGTTTTTGAACGCCATCAGCTCCTGCTCACGGACACGGAGCAAGTCGCCGATCGTCTCGATGTTCGCCTTCTTCAAGGCATTTCGTGCCCGAACGCTCAGGTCGAACTCGTAGACCGGCAGGTCCAGCACCGCGTCCCGCTCGGCGGCGGCGCGCTGTTCTTCCTCGACCCGCGGGTCGTGTGCCGAGTCGACATCACGCAGGAACAGCCGTGCCCGCGGGTGGTTCGGATCCGTCGCGAGGACGGCCTTCAAGCAACGCCGGGCCTCTTCGTACAAGCCGGCATCTTCGTAGAGCACGGCGAGGTTCACGAGCGCCGTCAGCGGGACAGGGTCGCCGCTGCAGACGCGCTCGTAGAGCTCGATCGCCTGGCTGTCCATGCCGTGCTGGTCGTACAGCCGGGCAAGGCGGAAGCAGGCCTGGTCGTGGTCCGGGTCTTCGTTGAGAGCGCGGTCGTAGTACTCGACGGCCTTGTCGGTGTCGCCGCTCTGCTCGCTCTTGCGGCCGCGGTCGAAGTATTCGGTGGCGGCCTTTTCGTTGATGGTCTCGACGCTCATTGTTTGCTGTGACTCGTTGCAGAAACCCGGGCCGACGGCGCGGCCTGGGGAAGAGAAAGTATAGCGGCCCCCGAGGCCGTGTCGCACGGCGCCGCCACGCCCGCCCGCGCCGCCTCGGCCCGGGCCAGCGCGTTCTGGCAGACACGGATCACACTCGCCCCGGCCACGTCCGGCTGACAGACGCAGATCTCGCCCGGCTTGCCCGTGACCAGCAGCCGGCCGCTCCGCATGACGCTGACCGCATCGGCGGCGACCAAGGCCTCTCGTGGGTCGTGCGTCACGAGGATTGTCGCGACGCCGCTTTCGCGAAGGAGCGTCAACGCGTCCTCGCGAACACGGTCGCGCATCTCGAGGTCGAGGCCGCTGAAGGGTTCGTCGAGGAGCATGACCCGCGGTCCGCGGGCCATCGCGCGGGCGAGGGCGACGCGTTGCTGCTGGCCGCCGCTGAGCGTGTGGGGCATCTTCTGCTCGAAGCCGCCCATGCCGACGCGGTCGAGTAAAGCCGCCGCCGCCTCGCGTCGGCCGCGTCGCGTACCGCCGGTCATGCCAAAGGCAACGTTGCGCAAAGCCGACAAGTGCGGGAACAGGGCCGCGTCCTGGAAGACGAAGCCGACGGGTCGGCGTTCGGGCGAGACGTCGGCGATGTTCTTGCCGCCGATCTCGATCGTGCCGACGTCGGGCGTCTCGAAGCCGGCGACGAGGCGGAGCAGCGTTGTCTTGCCGCTGCCCGACTCGCCCAGCAGGCAGTGCACGCGGCCGGGCTCGACGGCGAGGCTGACGTCATCGACCGTCCGCCGGCCGCGGCCGTAGGCGTAGCCGAGACCTTCGATGCGGACCGCCAGCTTCGGCCGGGGCAGGTTCGTCATTCGTCCGCTCCCTTCGGCAACGGTCGGTCGAGCAGCCGCGCCAGCACCGCCACCGGTACGAGGCCGACGCCGATGATGGCCAGCGCGGCGAACGAGGCTTCTTCCAATCGTTCGTCGGCGGCGAGTTGGTACGTGCGGACGGCCAAGGTCTCAAGATTGAACGGGCGGAGCATCAGCGTCGCGGGCAACTCCTTGGCCACGTCCACGAATACTAGAAGTGCCGCCGCCAGCAGGCTGCCGCGGAGCATGGGCAGGTGGACGCGAAAGAGCAGTCCGAACCCGCCGGAGCCGAGCGAACGGGCGGCCTCGTCGACGCTGCGGCGGATCCGCGCCAGGCCGCCCTCGACCATCGCGAGCGAGACGCCGAGGAAGCGGACCTGGTAACCGAGCAGGACCGCGACGATACTGCCGGACAGCACGAGGCCGGGCGTCCAGTCGAAGAGCGACCGCGTGACGTCGTTGAGCCGGTGGTCGAGGAATCCGAGCGGCGTCAGCAGGCCGACGGCGATGACGGTGCCGGGCACGGCGTATCCGAAGCCCGCGCCGCGGCCGATGAGCTTGGTCGCCCTGCCGCCGAGCCGTCGGCCGTAGGCGACCAGGACGCTCAGCATCGTCGCCAGGACGCAGGCGACGGCGGCGAGAAAGAGCGTCGTGCGGCCGTGCTGACTGACGACTTCCAACGCCCGCTCGTCGCCGACGGTGACCGCCAGATGCAGGAACAAGCCGGTCGGCAAGGCGAAGCCGAACAGGATCGGCACGAAGCAGACGACGGCTGCGAGGATGCCGGCGACGCGGCCGAGCGGTTGACGCGTCGGCGGCAGGCGGCGAGAGCGAACGTGGTGCGTCGCCCCGCGGCGGAGCAGGCGCTCGCTCAGGATCAGCAACGCAACGGCACCAAGCAGGACGGCAGCGAGCCGGGCGGCGGTCGCGGGCGATTCCAGGCTTCGCCACGCGCGGTAGACGCCGGTGGCGAACGTATCGACGGCCATGTGGTCCGCAACGCCGAAGTCGGCCAATGTCTCCATGACGACGAGCGCTGTCCCGCCGGCGAGGGCCGGTCGGGCCAGCGGCAACGCCACGCCGAAGAAGCACCGCCACGGCCCGCGACCGAGCGAGCGGCCGACTTCGAGCGCGGCGTGCGCCTGCTCGACGAAGGCGGCGCGGGCGGCGAGATAGACGTACGGGTAGAGCGCGAAGCCGAGCACCATCGCCGCCCCGCCGAGGCCGCGCACTTCCGGAAACCAGTAGTCGCGTCGGCCCCAGCCGGTCCACTCACGCAGCCGCGTCTGCACTGGTCCGGCGAACTGCAGCCAGTCGGCGTACGCGTACGCCGCCAGGTACGCCGGGACGGCCAACGGCAACAGCAGCATCCACCTTGCAATGCGTCGGCCGGGGAAGTCGCAGGTCGCGATGAGCCACGCCGTCGTCGTGCCGGTGACGAGCGCGATGCCGCCGGCCATCAGGACGAGCTGCAAGGTCTGCCACGCGTAGCTGCCGAGGCGTGTCTCGACGAGGTGCTGCCACTCGCCGTCGGCGTCGCCGGCGGCCGTGACAAGCACCGCGAGCACCGGCGTCGCGACGAGCAGCGCGACGACGATGCTGGCGACGGGCCAGGACGCGATCTTGTGGAAGAGTCGAAGCAACGTGACTGAGTAGGATCCGCGATCTTCGGTCACTTGCTTCGTTGCCTCGCACTTGCAATCACTCCGTTGCGAGCCCC
>CAYQCT010000078.1:1365-8256 GCA_964416015.1 uncultured Tepidisphaerales bacterium | reverse complement strand
CGACCGTGAGGGAGGGGATCTGGTGCTGCAACGTGCGCGACCAGAACCCCTCCCTCACGGTCGGGGTTCGCAGCGGAACGCACGTCTGCGTCTACCGCCAGCCGGCGCGATCCATGATGCGGACCGCCTCGCGGTTGTTCTCGCCGAACTTGGTTGCGTTGACGTCGTCGGCCTTGAACTTGCCCCACTGCTTCAGCACGTCCGGCAGCTCGACACCTTCCACGACCGGGTACTCATAGTTCGCAACGGCCCAGACAGCCTGCGCTTCGGGCGTAGCCAGATACTCCAGGAACTTCACCGCGTTCTCGCGGTTGGGCGCGCCGTCGACGATGCCGGCACCGCTCACGTTGACGTGCGTGCCATAGCTGCCCTGGTTCGGCCAGACGAGCCGGAGCTTGGCGGCGGCTTCGCGATCGTCGGCGTCGTTCCCGGCGAGCATGCGGGCGAAGTAGTAGTGATTTACGACCGCGACGTCGCCTTCGCCGGCGGCAAGGGCGCGGATCTGATCGCGGTCGCCGCCGCGGGGTGTGCGGGCGAAATTGGCGACCAGGCCCTCGGCCCAATCGGCGACCGTTTCGGCGTCGTGGTGCTCGAGCATCGACGCGACGAGCGACTGGTTGTAGATGTTTTGCGACGACCGCACGAGCACGCTGCTTTCAAGCTGGTCCTGGGCAAGCTCTTCGTACGTCGTGACGTAGTTCTCCGGAACGTCCGGCGAAAGCAGGATCACTCGGGCCCGCCTGCTCAGGCCGAACCAGCGGCCTTCGGGATGGCGAAGGCTTGCCGGGATCGCCTCCTCGAGCACGTCGCTCTGCGTCGTCGCCAACACGCCGGCCTCGACGGCCTTGTGCAGCCGACCGGCGTCAACGGCGATGAACACGTCGGCCGGCGAAAGGTCGCCTTCGCGGGCGATCCGCGTCAGCAGCGAGTCGGCGTCGCCCTCGATCACATTGACGCGGATGCCGGTTTGCTCGGTGAATTGCTGATACAGCTTGTCGTCTGCATCGTAGTGGCGGCTGGAGTAGACGTTGACGACCTCCTCGGCCACGACCGGCGTCGCGAGCAGGAGCAGGCCGACGAGCGGCAGAACGAGCGAGCGGATCGACGGCATGACGAGCAGTGTAGCGGGCGTTGAGCCTGAGTCTCAACGGGATCGCTTGCGTTGATTTCTCTCAGCATGCGGAAGGAGTCAGGAGTCGCCCGCCGAAGTCGCTTCCGCTCTTGTGACTGTTGCAGGGGCGACTCCTGACCCCGCACGGATTGCCTTGTCGTGTTCACGGCTGCACCTTCTCCCAAAGGCACGTCGTGCCGCGGCTGGCGGAGGTTCTCCGTAATGTCGTTCGTGGCTGGTTCCGAATCATTCGCCGTCGTGGCAGATTTCCCCGATGCTGACGAGTACCTCGCCCTCTTGCGGCTGGCGGTGCGGGAAGATCTGGGCGACGCGGGCGACGTGACATCGCGTCTGTCCATTCCCGCAGACGTGGAAGCGACCGGTACCGCGTATCTGAAGGCGCCCGGCGTCGCCTGCGGCCTGCCGGCGGTGGAACACGTGCTGAAGCTGTTCGACGAGAAGCTGCGGGTCGAGGTGATGCCGAACATTGAGGCGACGTATCAAGATGCGGCGCAGCCGGTGGCATTGTGCCGGATGACGGGGTTGGCGCGGTCGTTGCTGGCGGCGGAGCGGACGGTGCTGAACCTGCTCGGCCGACTGTCCGGCGTGGCGACGGAGACGCACCGGTACGTGCAGCGCGTCGAAGGGACGGAGGCGAAGATCTACGACACACGCAAGACGACGCCGGGCCTGCGCATGTTGGAAAAGTACGCCGTCCGTGCCGGCGGCGGGTGCAACCATCGCATCGGGCTCTTCGACATGGCCCTGTTCAAGGACAACCACCTCGCCCTTGCCGGCGGTCAAGATCTGGCGACGGCAGCGAGACAGTGGGTTCGGCAGAGTCGCGACGAAGCACCCGATCGGCCGATCGAGATCGAGGTCGACACGCTCGTCCAGTTCCGCCAGATCCTCGGCCTCGCCGGCATCGACGTGATTCTGCTGGACAACATGGACCTGGACACGATGCGAGTCTGCGTCGCCGAGCGCGACGCGGCCGGGAGCCAGGTCGCCCTCGAAGCCAGCGGCGGCGTGACGCTGGAGACGGTTCGCGACGTCGCTGAGACCGGCGTCGACCGCATCGCGATCGGGGCCATCACGCACTCGGCGCCGAGCCTCGACATCGGGCTCGACGTGGTCGCCCGATAAGCGGTCGGCTTGGCACAGCAGCAGGTTGAATGCGACATCAGGGACAGATCACGACCGGCGGCGTTCGCCGGTTGGGATCAAGTGAGGGTTGATGGCGGTCGATGCGTGAGGTGCCCGGACGGCGTTCGCCCGGGCCACGCGGCCGCCCGACCTGAACGGTGCCGCCGTGTGAGCTTTGTACCGCGGCGGCAGCGGGCACCAGTCATCGGACGACGGATGCTCCCGCACGCAGTCGCACCGCCGCCTCGCGGCACATCGGGCCAGATGCCCAAAGGAACCGCCATGAGCCACGCTCCCTCCACCGTCTCCACCCGTGCCCGCCGCGCAGCCGCCCGCGGGTTCACACTCGTGGAAATCCTCATCGTCGTGATCATTCTCGGCATTCTCGCCGCGATCGTGATCCCGCAGTTCACCAGCGCTTCGGAAGACGCCCGCAAGAACGCCCTCACCGGCCAGTTGCAGACGATCCGCAGCCAGCTCGAGCTTTACAAGCTCCAGCACCGCGACGAGTTCCCGACCGGCCTGCAGACCGCCGGCACGATCGCCGCGACGACCGCGTTCAACGAGTTGGTCGTCAAGACCAACGACGCCGGCACGACCGACGCGGCCGACGGCGAAGTCAAGTTCGGCCCGTACCTGCAGAGCGCCCCGATCAACGGCCTCAACAGCAACACGGCCGTCCTGGTCGTCGCGACTGACATCGCAGACCCGTCGGCCTACACCGTCACCGACACGACCGCCGGCTGGGTCTTCAGCCAGGCCAGCGGCAAGTTCTGGGCGGTCGACAAGGCCAAGACCGGCCTGTACGCCGAGTGAAAGTAGTGTCGCCGGATTCTCTCTCCCCGCCCCGGCGGCAGGCCCGACCGCCTGCCGCCGGCTTCGCGCGCACACGCCGTGCCCGCCCCACCCGAAGGAGCCGATGCCATGTCGCACCCCACTTCTCCCAACCGCAAGCCGGTACTCGTCGCCGCCGTCGGTGTCCTCGCCTGCGGCCTGTTGACGGTCGCCGCGCCCGCCCGGCAGGCAGAGCCGGACGACGGCGTTCGCGCGACGCTGCCGAATGCCGCCGCCGAGCGACAGCAGATGATCGCCGCGCTCCATCGCATCGCCGACGGCCAGGACGCCGCCACGCGTGTCGCCGGGCAGGCGGACCGCGACTTGCTCCTCGTCGTGCGTCGCGTCGAACAGCGACTGATGCAGACGAACGAGCGGCTCGCCCAGCTCGAACGTGCTCTGAAGGAGCAGCCATGAGACGCGGCATGACGCTCGTCGAGCTGCTGATCGTCGTGACGCTGCTGGGCATCGTCGGCGTTTTCGCCGGTGCCCACCTCGGCGGCCGCGACGACCTCGCCGCCGCCGCCGCCGCCCGCCGGTTGCTGGCGTCGACGCAGTTCGCCCAGAACCTGAGCATTGCCAAGCGTGAGTCGCACTACCTCGTCGATGAAGGCGACGCCATCGCCGTCTGCCGGCTGACCGCGACCGGCTGGGAGCGGATCGCCCACCCGGCCGGCGCGAAGCTGGTCGGCGCTGAGTTCGGCGGCAAGCTGCGACGCGGCGACACCCAGTTCGGCGGCCGGCCCGTGCTCGGCTTCGACGAGACCGGCTCGCCCTTCCTCACCGACGCCGACGGCAGCAACGCGACGCCGCTGGCGAGCGTCGCCCACTTCAGCGTCAAGAGCGGCGACGATGAGGTCGAGCTGCAAGTCGAGCCCGTCACCGGCACCGTCCGACTCGTGCACCTGACGAACTAGGAGACGTTCGAAAACGAGTAGAGTGGGCCCCGGCCCACCGTCTGTTCTTGGCCGATCTTGCGAATCCCGATGGTGGGCCAGGGCCACCCTACACCGGACTCGTGTTCTCAAACGGCTCCTAGAAACCGTTCGAAAACCCCAGTCGTAGCAGCGGCGGCTAGACCTTGCAGACACGGGCAGACCTGCGGTCCGTGGGACCGCGGATTCGCCCGATGATCACTCGAACCATGCCGGGGAAGACAGAGTGTCCAGCACGTAACCGCTACAGTTGTTCCAGCATTTCGATTCGCTGCTGAATCCTGCCGCGGATGCCGTCGGCTTCGTCTAATGCACGCTCGTGGTCGAACGTGCCGCGGCCTCGGCCCTGATCGCGAAGGAGCTGCAACCCTCGATAGAGCCGTTCCTTCTCCGCCCGCGAGTACGACAACGCCGCCCGCAGCGGCGTCCGCGGCGGAAGCAGCTCTTCCTCGACGTGGTACTTCAGGACGAAGTCCAGTGTCATCCGGTCTGCCTCGCGGTACAGGTCGATGATCCGCTCCAACGCAACCGACTCACCCAAGGCCAGCCGGGCGAACATCGCGTCGGCCTCGTACAGGACGTCCTGCAGGCGGAGGCGGTCCATGTTCGCCTCGAAGTTGTTGAGCCCGCCGGGAAAATCGGCGAGGTGGCGGTCGAACCAGGCGATCGACGCCGCGCCGGTGCGTCGGCTCATCTCGTAGTGCCGGATCGCCCGCTGCAGCAGCTCCGGTGAGACGACCGCCTCGGGCGTGGGCAAAACGCCGGCCGTCCGCAGCTCGGCCTCGCGTTGCTTGCGTCCGTCGAAGGTCCGCTCCACCGCGGCAAATCCGAAGGCCTCGGCCTCGACCTGCCGGGCCTCTTCGCCGGTCGTAATCGACCAATTCAGCAACGCCCGACCTGGATTTGCGTCGACGTACTCCTCCGAATTCACGAGGTGCCGCTGACCGGCGAACTCCTGCAGGACGTACGCCCGCATCGCGTGCTCGTATGCGAGCGCGTGCGGACTCAGGCCGTCGGGAAACGGGCCGAACTTCTGGAGAAACTGGATGCGACTGCCGTCAAGGAACTGGCCTGGCTCGAGCCCGTCCGGCGTCTCCCGCGTCGGCGTCGACCATGCGGCAGCGATGTTGCCGTCCTCGTCAAGCATCGCCGGCAGTCGCTGCGGTCGACCGGGGCCGTCAGGCGACTTCTGCGCCAGGCGTCGCTCGGCAACCAACGACTCGCCGAGCAACCGACGCGCGGCTTCGGCCATCGCGGGGCCGACCGTGATCGTCCGCACGCTCGGGTCCGTGCCGCGCGAGATGATGATGTCCCGCGGCGACACACCGGCCTCGCGGGCGGCGAGTCGAATCTTCGACTCCTCGTCGGCAGGAAACGTCAACTTCACTAGCGGCTGATCGACCTGCGTCTCGCGGCGGATGCGCGACGTGTAATATTCCTTCTCCTGCGCACTCGCTAGTTTCTGGTTGTAGACCTCGTACACCTTCGTCTCGAGATCAATATCGTCCGGCCTTCCCGCCCCGGCTTCACGCGCGTAGCGGAGGGCGTCGAGGACCGCGCTGTAGCGTCCGGCGGGCGTGGTAAGTTCTGCGGATAAATTATACGCCTTGTTGTGAACCTGGTAGAGGTGCACCGTGTCGAACTGCGGCTGCAACAAGCGGATCAGCTCGATCTTGGCGTCGAGGCCGCCGAGCAGCTCTTCGCCGCCGAGGTTGCTGCCGCGTTGGTTTTCGCTGTTGCTCCAGAGCGCCATGACGAGCGGCCCGCGTAGGCCGCCGAGGAGCAGTGCCATAGCGGATGCGTCGAGCTGGGCGAGCTGTTCGCCGCCGAGTTGCCCCGTCCCGACGCCGGCGGCGGCGGTGCGATTGGGCGTCGCCAGAGGCCGCGTCGCTTGCGCCGCCCACCGTGTCCCCGCCACCGCGAGCAATGCCAGGCCGATTGGGAAGACGGCTCGCCATCGGGACCCGTGCTGCGTCATCATGGTGCGACCTCCTTGTTGCGAAGCAGTACGTACGCCAGCGCCAACAACGGAACGCTATAGATCAACGTGAATCCGACGTTCTCGCCGAGCTCACCCCAAGGAACGCGGTGCCCGCGGCCGAGTTTCTCCGACTGATCAAAGGACCCGGTCGGCGGCAAGAATGCGGCAACTTGTTGGCTTGTCGCGTTGAGCGCGTCGATGCCTTCGCGAACGACTTCGCGGGCCGCTCCGTCGCCGCCGTCGCCGAACATCTGTGCGACGGCCGCGCGCCCGTCGTAGGCAACGGCGACCTGCGTGATGGCCCAGCGGCCGCCGAGGGCGAACGCGGTCGCGACCAACGCGATCGGCCAACTGACGAACGTCCCCAGCGTCAGGCCGATCGCCGCAACCAGCACGCCGAGCAGCCACCAGCTCGCCAAAGCCTTCAGGAACGAGACCGTAAAGCTGCCGCCGACGTCGACGCGACGCAGCGACGTCCGGCCCATGCTGACGATGCGGTCGTCGTCGATCACGCGAAACTGAACGTCGAAGTCGCCCGTCGCCGCGACCTCTGCCGGCAGCTCGAAGTAGCCGGGCCGACCGGTGTCGACCGAGACCTGCAACGGGTCGGATGCCTGCCCGTCTGACGTGACGGCGCGCACTTCGAGGAAGGTCGAGTCGTCGCCGGCAATGCTGCCGCCGGTCTGTTCGACGTCGGTGACGAGTTCGAAGCCGACGGCGTCTTCCGTGGCCGACGGTGCGTCGCGGAAGGCGAAGACGGCGGTCGGCGCGGGCAGGATCGGGTCGAAGTCGCGTGAGGCGAGACCGAGACCGCCGCGGCCGTAGTGCGTCAGCCAAGGCATCGCCTGCCGCGGCGACTCGTCGATCGCTGGCGAGAACGGCCC
>CAYQCT010000078.1:0-1355 GCA_964416015.1 uncultured Tepidisphaerales bacterium | reverse complement strand
TGCGGTCGCCCGCGGCGTCGCCGATGTCGATCTGCACGTCGTTCGGCCCGTAGCCGTACGCGTAGGGCGTGTCGCGACCCCAGAGCCCGATGTGAAACAGGCCGCCGTTGGACGAGAGGACGCCGACGCCCTGCGACGTCCGCGGCGACAGCAGTACCTCGGCCGGCGGATCGTCCGGCGTCGCGGGCAGTCGCGTCTGGCCGTCGGAAGCAAGGCCGACGCGGATGATCTCACCTAGCGGATGCGCCCCACGCAGGTCGGCCGAAACACGCGGCGGCGTCGGTTCGGGCATCGTCGCTAGGTTTTGGATGCCGACCGGATAGGACCCGCCTGGCAGTCGACCCGGCAGCAGCTTCCATTCGGCATCGACCAACACCCGCACTCGCGGCGCGATCTCCGTGCCGCCGCCCGCTTCGAGCACCTGCGACGCCTCAGCCGGCAGGCGGAACGGGACGGCAATGAAGTAGTGCGAGCCGAGGCCGAATCGCACACCCTCGTCATCCGGCAATGCGACGTCGGACGGCTCGGCGTAGATCTGCAGATCCGTCGCCGACGCCGGTGGGTCGGCACGAAGCAGGCCGTGCTCGGCGGCGTGTTCGAGAAAGGGCCGCGTGCCTTCGTCGGCGAGCGGCCCGGCGAGTCGCTCACGCAGCCGATCCTGCAGCGTCGCCTGCATCACGAACAACACCGACAGCGAGAAAAGGCCCATCAACAACACGGCCGCCCCGGACAATCCGCCGAGGCCGATGAGCTTGCCGATGAGCAGCTCCAGCCGCGTCAACGGCTTGGTCACGACGGTAAAGATGACCTTGCTCTCGACCTCCCGCGGCAGACTCGTGCAGCCGAGGACGAGCGGCACGAGCACCGCCATCATGCCGCAGGCGAGCAGCAAGCTCCGCGTTGCCGTCCGCACCTGATCCCGCTCATCGGCGGCGTCGGTGACGAGCAACAAGAGCAACGTCGCCGCCATCGCGAGCGGGACGGTCCACAGCACACGCCGTCGAACGCCCTCGCGAAACGTCAACGACGCAACGGCCGCGATCCGCTGCAGGCTCAGGCGGCGAACGTCGCGAAGGCCGTAGACCAGGGCACCCAGCGTCAGCACCACCGCCACCAGCACGGGCGGCGTCGTGAGCAGGCTGGTCCATCCGTCGTCGAACATCGCCGACGACATCGTACGTGCTGTCCGCGGCGTCTGTCCGGGTCCGTCCGAGTCCGTCGGGAGCCTCCGTTGACGCACGGTCTGCGACTCTGCTTCGAGACAGCGTCGTCTCCTAGGAGTCGTTTGAAAACGAGTAGGGTGGGCCCCGGCCCACCGTCTGTTCTTGGCCGATCTTGCGAATCCCGATGGTGGG
>CAYQCT010000077.1:0-16278 GCA_964416015.1 uncultured Tepidisphaerales bacterium | reverse complement strand
AAGGTCGGCGCGCGGCAGTGTGCAATTAATGACATCGCCGCGGCCTTAACGGTCGGCGACCTTGCCGGCGTCGCCCGCGTCGGCGGGTTCGTCGCGTGTCGAGCGCACTTCACGCAACAGCCGGCGGTCATCAACGGCGCGAGCGACCTCTTGCTGACGATCTTCGCCGGCACCGGCCGCCACGCCCGCGCCGCCGTCGGCGTCGCCAGCCTACCGCTGGGTGTGAGCGTCGAGATCGAATTCCTCTTCGAGGCCGCATGAGCAACGACGTCCGACTTCTGCAACACCGGAACCTCCGGCCGGAACGCGTGCTGATCCTCGTCATGCTGGCCGTGACGCTTCCGCTATGCGTGGCGAACTTTCTTTATAATCCGCAAGATGCTGTGGGCTGGGCGGGTCTCGTCTTTCTCGCACTGTTATGCGGATTCATTTTTCCGATCCTTCCCTACCGGTGGCGTGGCCGGTTCCGCAAGCAGGTCGCGTGCGGCTTGCAGGGATTTTCAAGTCAGCAGACGCTGGGCAAGATCCGACGCTGGAAGGCGTGGCCGCAGCACTCGTTTCTCTCGGTCAACGTCCGGGAGAACAAGTGGCCGATGCTTCGACTCGTCGAGCGGGACTACGCGGCGACATCCGCCGCCGGGCAGATTGAGCGGACGCTGGCGCACGTCTTTCTCCGGATGAACAGACAGCTGTACCGGAACGTGGAGATCGGGAAGCGGCTGCGTAATGAAGCGACGGGTCAGCCAGCGTCTGTCGCCGATGCGGACGTGCAGAGTTGCACGCACTGCCCCGATTGCGGGTACCGCCAGATGACTAGTTCGCGCGTCTGTCCTGAGTGCGGCTGGACGAACGATGCTGCGGACGTCGTTCTGTTTGGTCGTAACGGCCCGCAAGCAAGCGGTTCCGCTCTTCGACGAAATCGCCGATCTCTACGTGCCCGCTGGTCCGTGATCGTCCTGCTCGGCGGCCATGTCCTCGTCTTCGTGCTGACAGCGTTCGCGAGCACGAAGCTGCAGAACTCGCCGCTGCTTCCAAGCTTGTATCTGCTGCTCGTCGCGATCGTCTTCTTACTCGCCAGCACCTGGGGCCTTGCCTGGTTTCTGCGGTCGATCGAGTCGAAGGCGGAGAAGGAGGAGCGAGCCATCAACGTGGCGGAAGGGCCGGCCGGCGAGATCGTTCTTCGCCTGCAGGCTGCCGGATTCGCACAGCACCTCGTCGGGCGACGCGGCGTGCCGCTGCAGGCGTACGACAAGGGAAGTCGCTGGCGTGTCACGCGATGGCCCGGCGGCCTACGCGTGCGATGTGATCGCGTTGGCGTTCGACCGGGCAAGAGGAACGAGAACCGACCGGTCGACTTCGTCTGCAACGCAGCTGAACCGCGTGCAGCAGTGCAGGAGATTCGGCGGCGGCTAGGGATACTGCTGGCATGAGCCGTTGCAACTTTCCATGTCCCGACTGCGGCGAAGCGATTGCCGAGCGGCCTTGCCCGGCCTGCGGGTACGACGACGTGGCGGCCGGCGAAGTCGTATTCGTCGAGCCGCAGTACGGGCGGATCATGTGGTTCGTCGTCGGCGTCCTGCCGTTCGGCGGCGTCGTATACAACCTCGCCCTCGCCTGGTTCACGGACAGCGTCTACTTCCGCGTCATGTTCGTCGTCATCAGCGGCGTCTGCTTTATCGGCGGACTCTGGACGGTCGCACGCGGCCTTCGCGGCAGCCGAACGCAAGTCCGCTTCCGCTCGGACGGCTACGCCATCGCGAGCAGGCTCAAGCCGTTGCAGACCTACAAGCCTTGGCCGGAGCATGCGTTTCTCCGGGTGCGCGGCAAGCTGTTCGGCGGCTGGACCGTCGTGCTCGGCAGCCGAGAGGTTTCGCCCAAGCCGGTGCCGATCGCATCGCTCGGCCAAGTCAACAAGCAGCACGTCTACCGCCTCGTCAGCGGCAGCGTGCGCAGCGTGCACGAGCGGATCCTTGCCGGCCGCCGCTTCCTGCCGCAGCCGTCGCCGACGCGGGCCGATGTCGACCAGATCACGCATTGCCCGGCCTGCGTCTACGACATGCGTCACGTGCCGAGCCGGACGTGCCCGGAGTGCGGCTTTACCTCGGCCGAGGGCGACGTCGTTCTGTTCGGCCGAGCCGGACCGACGGCGGTAAGTGTCGGCGGCGTCTTTGGCCTCAAGGGTGTGCTGACGCTCGTCGGCCTGATGCTTGGAGGCGCAGTGGCGGGCGGGGCGAGCGTCGTCCTGCTGTTTTTCCTCTGGCGGAACCTGCCGCCGGGGTGGAGTCACGTGAGCATCGCGGCTTTAGCGGTCCTGATCCTCGGTGTGGGCGCTGCGTCGATCGCCCGCGTCACGCGGTACGGCGAGGCCAAGCGGGAGCGCGACGACCGTCTCGCCGACGCCGCGACCGGTCCGGCCGGGCAGACCGTGCTTCGCCTGCACCGCGACGGCTTCGCCCAGCACTCGCTCGGCCGCCGGGAGGTCAAGCTGCGGCCGTACGACGCCGGCGTGGATTGGCGTGTCCAACTCTGGCCCGGCGGCCTCCGCGTCCGCTGCGACCGCCCGTCCCGCTGGCGGTGGCGTCGGCGGACGAATCGGCCGATCGACTACCTTTGTGACGTCGCCGACCCCCGGGCGGCGGCTCGCCAAGTGCGGCGACGGCTGCGCGATTTGCAACGGTAAGTACGCTCGTGCCGTGCCCGGGCTGCAACTATGACGCGGCCGACCGCGGCATAAAATCTATGATTGAAGTCGTAAAGTTCTTACTACTCCGCCGGCGCGGAGCGGTAGACGCCGAGGTGGTAGCCGGGCAAACCTTTGCGGGGCAGCTCGCGGGTGGTGCCGTCGTGCGTCTCTTCGACGATCGTGGTGAAGCCGCGGTCGCCGTGGTGGTAGAAGCCGAAGGTGGCGCTGACGTCGCTGTCGGTGACGTCGAGCACCGGCGGGTTGAGCTTCTGGCCGTCCCAGGACTGGTAGGAGACGCCGCCGAGGATCTCGACTTTCGCGCCGTTGTTGGCGATCAGGTGGGTCGCCCGGCCCTCGGTCTTGATGCCGAGCACCCACGCTTGGCCGCCATCCTCGACGATGAGCATCGGGCTCTCCGGCGACTCGGGATTGTACTGGCGGGCCCAGAGCTTCTCGCCCTTGCCGATCGTCGTCGGGCCGCGTCGGCTGCCGGCGACGTCGTTGATGAACCATCGCCCGCCGCGATTGCGCTTGAGCAGGCTCGTCGTCCATGAGGAGGTGCTGAAGACGACGGTCGCCTGATCCTTGTTGTCGAAGACGCAGACCTTGGGTCGTTCCCAGCCGCCCATAAGGAAGATCCGTTCGAAGACGATGGTTGCGTCCTTGCCGCCGTCGAGACCGTCGAGGACGAAGGCAGCGGAGCCCTTGTCGATGTGCAGGTCTCCGTCGTCGGTGAAGTTGAGGTTGCTGCGGAAGCCGATGATCCGGTTGATGCTGCCGTGGACGCGGATCGGACGCGTGATCTTGTACTTGCCGCGGCGGAAGTAGATCGTCGTGCCACCCTCGGCCGCAGCTTCGTCGATCGTGGCCTGCAGTTCGTCCGTGATGTCGGTGCCGAGCTTGCCCTTCTGGCTCCCATTGCCGACGCCGTACCACTTGCTGAGATCGGTCTCCCACGGGATCTTCGGGATCTCCTCGATCGGCAGTCGCAGCGAAGCCGGCGTGGCCGACTCGAACAAGGTTTGGGGCGGCAGCGGCGTGAACTCGCCGTACTCGTTCAGGTCGTGCAACTCGCCGTTCTTGAGGTTCTTGGCGACGGCGGCGTAGCCGGAGACCGTGACGTCGCGGAGGAACGTGCTGCGATCTTCGAAATGAACTGCTGCCGAATCCTCGCCGCCCGGTCCGCCGGTGAAGTTGGCGCTGATGAGTGTGATGTCGCCGTGCTTGCCGTTGTGGTAGCCGATGGGAGCGCCTTCGACATTCAGGTTCCGCATCGTGATTCTGCCGACGCGGCTGTGGACACCCATCTTGCGCGGGTTGATTAGATCAATATTCTCCGCGACGAAGCTGAAGGTGTTGCCGAAGCGAATACCATAGTCGAAGCCTTCGACGCGGATATCCCGTGCGAGGCCGGGGCCGTTCTGGCTTTGGCGAAGGTCGAGGCCGACGTAGCCGGCACCGTCCGGGTCGAGACTGCGGATGGTGACGCGGGTGACGGTGCCGACGTTGTTGGTCATGTACCGCAGGCCGGCCGCGCCGGGATTACCGGCGCCGACTTCGAGTGTGAAGTCGCTGGCGTACGTTTGCATGACGTCGCCGGTGCTCTTGCCTTCGTAGAGGCTGAGCACGACCTTCGGTTCCTCCGGGTTGTCGAACCCGTCGGCGTTCGGGACGAGGCGAATGACGGTGCCCTCACGACTCTGACCTTGCAGGTTGATGAAGCGGTCGCGGCTGTGCGGCTTCCCGCCAAAGATACCAATGCTGTCGCTGACGACGTAGACGCCGTCCGGCAGGTACTTGGTCTCGAGCTTGCCGCGACGCTCGTCGAACATCTTCTGAAACGCGGCGGTGTTGTCGGTCTTGCCGTCGCCGACCAGGTCGTACTCTTCGGCAATGTTGACTACGGCGTCTTCCGGGAAGACGAAGTTCTCGGCAGACGAAGTGCCGACAAAGATGAGTGCGGCGAGGGCCGCAGTAGTAAAGATCTTGAATCTCATGGTTGCTCCTCCGGGATGGGCAGAATCAAATCGAACGGTTCGCGCCGGGTCGAGACGCTGGGGCCGCCGGCGAGCTTTGCGAGCAGCATCGCAACGGCCGTACGTCCTACGGCGGCTTGCGGCGTCTGCAGACAGGGGAGAAACGCGTCGCCGAGCCAGGCGGGAGTGCCAAAGTAGATCAGGTCGACGTCACGCTGCGGCCGCGATCCCGCACGCTCAGCCGCGAAGAGGGCTTCCGTCGCGAGGTCCGGCCCGTACGCCACGACACCGTCGAAGCCGTCACGAATCAATTGCTCCAAGACAGCGCATCGGGCGTGAGCATCGGCATGCTCAACGAGTCGCACGTCGATCCCCGACTTCTTCGCAGAGACGAGAACCGCCTCCTTGCGGGCGGCTTCGCTGTAATGCTTCGGCCACTTCTGTCGCGTCTGTGGCGGCTGACCAACATAGATGAAACGAGTACGGCCGCGCGACAGAAGGTGCTCGACCGCTTGTCGACCCGCGCCTTCGTCGTCGGGACGTACCGCATCGTTTTCGCGGTTCACGTTCAGCCAGACGGCAGGTAACTGGTGCGACTCGACGAGTCGCTCCATTGCGGGCGGCACCGCGTGTGTGTAATCGATCAACAGCCCGTCGCAGCGTCGCTCGCGCAGCAGCCCGGGCATCGTGTCCGCGTCCGTCAGCTGGGCGTCCGGCAGCCGAACGATGGCCAGTGTGTAGCCTTCCTCAGCGAGCGCATCGTGCACGCCCTCGAGCATCCCCTGCGGCAGCCGACTGGTGCCGTGCCGCGTGCCAAGGAGCAGGCCGATGCTCCCGAATTGGCCGGACCGCATGGCACGCGCAGCCGTATTTGGTTGGTAGCCGCGCTCGTGAAGGAGTGTTCGGATGCGGTTCGCCCGGTGCTGAAACGTCGGCCGGCGGTAGTCGCCGGCCCGTAAGGCGCGGTAGACGGTGCCGACGGAGACCCCGACTTCGCGAGCAACTTCTTCGACGATCGTGCTGGAGTCGGACACTTTCGCCGGCAAGTATCAACGATTTCAAGTGCCGTGTCAACTGGCTGCGGCATGGTTCCAGCCCGCCAATCCAGCATCCGTTCCCGTTCCTTGACGTGAGCAGCGGCGGCTCGCCGCTGCTACGTCTTCCGACCGGTCCTACTCCGTCTCCACGATCTCCGGCGGGCAGAGCAGGACGCTGAACGCGCAGTACGTCGGCCCGTTCTCGACCCGCACCAGCACGCGGTTGAAGCCCTCGTGGAAGAGCACCTTGCGGAAGCCCTCGTCGAGGTTCCAGCCGGACTGGCCGACGTCGGTCCAGATGACGTCGCCGTTGAGCCAGACTTTGGCCATGTCGTCGCTGGCGACGGCGATCAGCATCTCCCGCGTCTTGTCGCTGTAGACCTCGGTGTAGGCGTAGTAGGTCGCCCCGTAGTCCATACGTCCCGGCGGTTCGATGGCGATCTTGTCGCTTTGGAGAAACTGCCACCGGACGGGACCACGTTTGCCGTCTTCATAAACGGCGTCGAGGTCAATGCGCTGTTCGGGCGGATGTGTGATCTCGAAGTCAGCGCGGGCCCAATTGTTCCACGGGCCGATGAAGTACCACGTGTCGAGGTAGAGGAATCCCTCGCGTGCGGAGGATTCGGTCAGCATGCGGCCGGGTAGGGCATTGGCGGCGACTTGCTTGCCGCGGAGGCGGACGGTGCCTTCGCGACCGGAGCCGCCGATCATCTCGCCGCCGCCGGGGCCGGCGGCTTTGAGGTCCATGTCGACACCGGCGGTTTCGATTGAACCGCTGTTGGCCATCTGCAGTGGGACCATGTTGACGACCGTCCGCTTCTCCCGGCGACCGACGCGGGACCGCTGCGCCAAAGCCTCCTGTCGAGCGGCCTCGGCTCCTTCGCCCTTGGCAAGCTGCGAGGCCGACGTCGGCGCGGCGGCGCCGTCGGTCTTGCGTTCGGCACTGCGGGCCATCTCCGTCGTCTCCCGCTCGGCTGTGGCGATGGCCTCGCGGAACTCGTTGAGGTCACCGACCGTGTCGATGCCCGCTTCGCTGCCGGGTTCGCCTTCGCCTTTGGCCAGCTGCTCGCTCAGGTCCGGCCGTTCGGTGCCGGGCGTCTCCAACGAGCCGCGTTCTTCGGCGACGCTCGTGCCGTGTAGTAATGCCCGCTCGGCCGCGCGTGCGTCGGCATCGGCGCGATTCACCTGTTGCTCTAATTCCGTCGCGGCTTCGTAGAGCTCGCCAGGCGTCGCCGCCGGATCCGACGCGGCCGCCGGGGCGTCGGCGACTTCGCCGAGTACGGACGTGTCGTTGATCTCGTCCGTGTCGACGCCGCCATGCTGGGCCTCGGCCTCCTCGGCAAGATCGGTCATCTTGTTCTTGGCTTGACGCGACCGTGAGGCGAGCGATCCGTGGCCGTCTTCCTCGATCTCTTCATATCGCTCACGAAACGCTTCGGCGACCTCCTGCACTTCCTTCATCGTCTCCTGGAACTCTTTCTGAACCTTTGCCGCCTCTTCATTCGTCTCAGCTTCGACGGCTTCCTTCTTGTGTTCCTCGATCTTCTCGTCGAGCTCCTTCAGCCGATCCTTCATCTCCTGCGCTTCTTCCTTCACCTTGCCCTCGCGACTCACCTGGTGCGCGGCGTGGCGGGCTTTGTGCATTTCCTGCTCGACGCGTTCGATCTGCTCGGGCAGCAGCTCTTTCAGCTCCCGCTCGCGAACGCGTTCGAGCGCTTCTTCCCGCTTCTCGATCGCCTTCTTGCGAGCCTCCTTGAGGCGTTCGACGTTGTCCCGCAGCGTACGGATCCGCTTGCGCTCTTCCTTTTTCTTCAGATCCTCCGCCTGTTCCTTCGGCAGTTCGAGCTTCTGACGCTTCTCGTGCTCGAGCTCCTGGCGCTCCTTCTGCCGCTCGGCGACGACGGCGGCCCGCTCGCGTTCTTCTTCCTCGTCGAACAGCATCTGCGACTGGATCCACGGTGCCAGCAGCCAAAGCGCCAGCCCGTGGAAGACGACGCTGCCGACGACGACCCAGAGCATCCAAGGCCGCTCCTTGTCGCGTTCGGCGTACGGATCCAGCTTCACAGTTTGTTTCAGGTCTTGGCTCATCGTTCTCCTCGTGCCTATCGATTGTACCGCGTGTCGTACGTTCGAATCCCCACGTTCGTCATATTGTTGAATCGCAACAGGTCCAACAATTGTACCACATAGATGCTCGGCGTCTCCACATCGGCATCAAGCCGCACACGCCGGTCCGGCGTTGTGACGGCGACCTCACGTAGCCGGCCGTGCAGCTCGTCGAGTTCGACTTCAATGCCCTGCCAGTAGAATCCGCCGTCGATGTCGACACCGAGGACGAGGTTGTCGTCGTCCGGGATCAGCTTGACCGCCGACCGCGATTCGGGCGGCGTGATGTCGATGTCGCGCTTCTCCTTCTTCAACATCGTCGCGACGAGGAAGAAGATCAGCAGCAGAAACACGGCGTCGATGAGCGGGCTCATCATCACCTCGGCATCGTCGCCGTCGCGGTCGCGTTTGACACGCATCTAGTCGCCCTCCTTCGCCGGCGGCGGGCCGACGCGGCCGTCGCGGATGCGGCTACCGACGCGGTACAGCTCGAAATCCTGCAGGCGATCAAGTGCGTCGATCCATGTTTGGAAGGGCGTCATCGCTTCGACGACAAGTTCGACCGGTCGCCCAATGGCGTCGGCCAGCTCGGCCGACGGGTTCGTCATCGGCTCGAACCGCGTGACACCCGACCCGCTGCGCCCGGCCGCGCGGTAGAGGTTGCCAGCCGTGTCGACGCCGAGGAGGAACGTGTCGTCCGACATCTCCGGCGCGACCGACGCCGTCGGATCGGCAACGACGACCGGAATCTGCCGCTCCCACCGCTTGAGTTGGCTGGTGACGAGGAAGAAGATGAGCAGCAGGAAGACGCAGTCGATCAGCGGCGACATCATCACGGCCGCGCCCGCGTCCTTCTTGCCTCGCTTCTTGACCTTCATACCCGCTCCGCCTTTCCGACGGCCACCGACGCGGGCAGCCGACTGTTCGTCGGCTGGACCGCCGGCTTGCGTTTGTGCATGAACCAGCGGGTCATGAGGAAATCCATGTCGTGCTCGATGTCCTGCGAGAGCACGTGGACGCGGTGCTTGAACCAGTGGAAGAGCGAGATCGCCGGGATTGCCAGGATCAGGCCGACGGCGGTCGTGATGAGCGCTTTGGAGATGGAGCCGGCGAGCATGCTCGCGCCGCCTTCGTCGCCGAAGACTTCGACGAGCTTGAACGCTTCGATCATGCCGATCATCGTGCCCAACAGGCCGAGCAACGGCGCGAGCGCGGCGACGACGCTGAAGGCGGCGTTTCGATCGTCCTGATCCGCCATGTCCCGACCGGCCAGGTCGCCGGCACCTTCGGACAGCGCATCCGGGTCGGCGTCGCGGTGCTCGACGACGTAGGCGATGCACCGGCTCAGCGTGCTCGGCGTGCGGGCACACTGCTGAACGATCTGGTCGTATTCGCCCCGCTGAAACATCGGCTCGACCTTCCGGGCCAGGCCACGCGGGGCGAAACGGTCGCGGCGGAGGACGATGAACCGCTCGACGGCGAACGCGAGCATCAACGCCGACAGCAAACCGAGTGCGATAATCGTGACGCCGCCGTCGAGAAGTTCCTCGCCCCAATTGACCTCGACGAGCGTCAGCGGGTCTTCCTCGACCCCCGTCGGACCCGCCGCAGCGTCCTCCGCGGCCTCGCCATTGGTCACCGCTGCGTCGACCACGTCCGCATCCGGCGCGGGCGGCGTCGCGGTCGCGGCGGCGACGGGCAACAAGAGCAGGAGCGTGAGAACGCGGAGCGTCATGGTCTTCAACATACGTGATAACGTTGCCAGTGCGGCGGTTGTTTCGTCCCCGGCCAGTTTCGCCTGCGTTATCGGTGGCGGCAAGTTGACCTCCAACTCACCCCGGGCCGGGGCGGCGGGCGATAGACTGAACGTCCGCCGCCCCCCAATGGCCGTCGTTGTCGCGGCCGATCCACCCGAGGAGTCGTCTTGCGTTACCTGTTTCGAGGCCTGATCCGCGAGAACGGCAAAACCGTCGAAGGTGCCGTCGAGGCCGAGTCGCCCGAAGACGCCCTGGCCGCCCTGAGCAATAACGGCATCGTCACCGAAGACCTGACGCCCGCGCCGCTGCCAATTTCGGCGCGGCCGGCGAGTCAGCGGGCGAGCTTCGTGCCGAACAGTGCAGGCGGTGCCGGTGCCCCGCCCCTGCCGCCGGGCGAGGACGGGATCACGGCCGACGACGGCGCCATCGTCGGCGGCGCACGGCCCGAGGCCGACTCGTTCACGCCGGTTCAGCAGATGACGCACCCGGGCGCCAACAGCAGCGACCCGATCGATCAGGCTTTTGCTGCGGCGAGTGCGTCGGTCAGCTTCGACGCCGTGGCGCAGCGGTACAAGGGCAAGAGCGTCTGGGTCATCGACCGCGACAAGATCCGCCGACAGGTTGCAACGGTCGTCGACAAAGCCATCACCAAGGCCTCGGATGACGCACAGGAGGCGATGGGCGACACCCGTGGCGAAGATGCCGCCGAGCGTCGCGCCGCCGATGCCGCGGCGACGGGCGACCGGGTTCGCGAGAGCGTGGCCGAGGCGTTGAAGGACCTGTTCAAGGACACGCGGAACATCGCCAGCCAGCAGGACGCCGAGGCGGTCGCGCAGCAGCGTCGCGAGCAACAACAAGCCGCCGCCGCGGCCCAACCCGCGCCGGCGGCGGCGGTTACCATGCCGGCGAACTTCGAATCGCTCGTCGGCCGGCTCGAGCAGATGCTGGGCAAGGCCGAGACGACGCTCGAACGCCTGCAAGTTGCCGCCCGTCGCGTCGGTTCCGGCGGCGGTGGTGGCGGCGGAGCGGGTTTCGGGCCGCGTCGCATGAGTCACATCCCCAAGCCGCAAAGCGACGAGCAGAACAGCGTGCTGATGGAAATCTTCAAGAGCAACCTGAAGCTCCGCGACAACCTCAAGCCGGACGCGTCCTCCACGAAACCTGCCGCCGACGCCGCCCCGGCGGAGGCGGCAGAGTCGAACGAAGCCGCGCAGCCGGCGTAACATCGATCCCCACCTCCGCGTCGGCGTCCGCCGGCGAATGCCCGTACGCAGTTTCCGCTGCCCGGCCCAAGTTTGTCCCCCGCCTCCGCCGATACGTGCGGAACATGCCTCGCACGTACGACCCCGCCCATACGGCCCAAGCCTCCACCGCCGACGCCGAACCTACCACCTCCGACCGCATGGCCAGCCCCGCACGCACCAAAACGATTCTCGAAAGCCAGACCGACGACTCGGGCCGCGAGGTCCAGGCGATGGTCATGGGCATCGACCTCGGCACCAGCCGCTCCAGCATCGCCAGCATGAATGGCGTGCGGAAGACGGTCGAGTCGTACGTCGGCTTCGCCAAAGACGCCGTCAGCCGCAAGCACCTCGGCGCCGACATCCTCTACGGCCGCGACGCCCTCGACAACGAGATGAGCGTCAACCTCTACCGCCCGCTCGAAAAAGGTGTCATCAAGGGCACCCTCGGCGACGACGCGGCCGAGCTCGACAAGAACCTCGAGGCCGCCCAGCTGCTCGTGCGTCGCCTCGTCGAGCTGACCAAGCCGAGCCGCGACGAGTCGCTCTACGGCGTCATCGGCGTCCCGTCGCAGGCCAGCGACAAGAACAAGGAAGGCATCCTCGAGTCCGCCAAGGACATCTTCGATGCCGTTATGATCGTCTCCGAGCCCTTCACCGTCGCCTACGGCATGGAGCGGCTGAGTGACGTGCTCGTCGTCGACATCGGTGCCGGCACGACCGACCTGTCCCGCATGCACGGCACCGTCCCGTCGGCCGAGGACGAACGCTCCTTCCCGATCGCCGGCGACGCCATCGACCGCGAGCTGTTCAAGATCCTCCAGGAGCGATACCCGGAGGCCTCGCTGACGGTGAACATGTGCAAGAAGTTCAAGGAGTCGTACGGCTACGTCAGCGACACCAAGGACAAGATCGAGGTCATGCTCCCGGTCAAGGGCAAGCCGACGCCGTTCGACATCACGAACGAAATGAAGCAGGCCTGCGAGATTCTGGTCGAGCCGATCCTCGAGGGCATCGCCGACCTGATCAGCACGTTCAACCCGGAGTTTCAGGACAAGCTCCGCAACAACGTCATCATCGCCGGCGGCGGCAGCCAGATGCGTGGCCTCAACAAGCGGGTCGAAGACGGCCTCGAACGCGTCGGCGGCGGCAAGGTGACGGTCGTCGACGAGCCGATCTACGCCGGTGCCAACGGTGCCCTGCAGCTGGCCCTCGACATGCCCGCCGACTACTGGCAGCAGCTGCACGACTAGGATGTGTCCGAAGATGTAGCAGCGGCGGCTCGCCGCTGCCTTCGCTTCGACGCCATTCCGCAGGACAGACGGCAGCGGCGAGCCGCCGCTGCTACGCTTGAGGTTCCAGACGGCACCTCGGTTCGTCTGCAGGAACATCAGCTTTAATTAGGCCTCGGGCTTGTCCCGAGGCTTCTTTGTGTCTGCTTGCGCTACTGCAGAGTGAAGCGA
Organism: uncultured Tepidisphaerales bacterium; assembly: GCA_964416015.1. GTDB lineage: Bacteria > Planctomycetota > Phycisphaerae > Tepidisphaerales > Tepidisphaeraceae > JBCDKH01. The sequence continues at coordinate 4,015 of CAYQCT010000077.1, read as the reverse complement.
TCTGCGATGGTCAGAAAGAGCCGTGGGACCGCGGCTCAACGACCCCGCGAGACGCATGCGACCTAATCAAGAAAGAAGTCTGCTGCGTTACGTCGCCCGCTGCAGCTCCCGCGCCTCGACCAGCAACGCCGCCGACCGCAACGACGCAGCCGTGTTGAAGTCGGGATCCTTCTCCCCCACCGCCGCTGCCAGCAGCCGCTCTTCGACCGACGCCGCCGGCTCGCCCCGCTCCGTGACGTCCCGAAGTGGCCCGTCTGTCGTCAGAAGGCAGCGCTCGTCCTCTACCACGACTTGCCCACGGCTGCCGACGACACGCAGCCGATCCTGGTCGTGCCGCGGCGAGCCGGGCGGATTCAGGAAGTCCGCGTGCACAATGCCCGTTCCGCCGTCCGGCAGCCGCAGCGTCGCCGTCACATGGTCCTCCATCGCCGGCCGCAACTCCGGCTTGGCCACGTTGCCCCCGGCCGCGTGCAGCACCTGCAACGGCCGGTCGTCCGACAGGACGAAGTCGATCAGGTCGAGCATGTGCGAGCCGACCCATTGCAGCGTGCCGCAGTAGACGCTCTCGTCGCCGTACCAGTCGGGCCGCGTGCCGAACTTGTAGCTCATCTGACCGACGGCCAGCGCGACGTCGCCGATCTCGCCGCTGCGCACGACCTCGCGTGCAGCTCGAAAGTGCCGGCGGGCGCGGCGATCGAACTCGCTGATTAGCCGCGTGCTTATAGATACTGCTGCGCCAACAGCATCGAGCGTCGCCCGGTCCACCGCCACCGGCTTGTCGCTGACGATCGGCAGGTCCGTCTGCAAGGCCTCCAGCACGTAGCGGCCGTTGCGGGAGTACGTCGTGCCGACGCTGATCACGTCCGGATCGACATGTTCGACGGCGTCGGCAAGCTCCCCCTCGGCGGCCGGCACCCCGATCGTCTTCGCTCGCTGATGGGAGGCCTCGGCATCGGTCGGGTCGACCAGCAGCTCGCCCGTGACCCGCCCGCTCGCGACGAGGCGGCTGAGGTAGTGATGGCCTGTGCCGCCGACGAAGAGAACGTGAGCAGTCGCCATAGAAGCGACCGTACGCTGCGGCCCGATGACGCGGACGTGCCTGATCCTCGCTGAACCGACGGTCGGCTCGGCCCGCCAGCAGCTCGAACCGTTGCGGCGAGCCTCTGCCGCACTGCGGCGACGCGGCTGGCAGCTACAGGTGCAAGATGCGACATCGGACGACGTGAGACTTCGAATTGCAAAAGACTCTTCTGCCGATGTCGTTGCTGTTCAGCTTCATTGGAATCTGGCGCCGGCAGAGGTGGACAAGGCGTTGCAACAACTGCGCGAGATCGTCCGACCCGTTGTCTTTCTTGATCACTATGATGCAAGCGGTACACCCCACCCGTCGGCGGTCGCATCGTGTGAGCTGCTACTGAAGAAACAGGTGCCGGCGGATCTAGGCGATTTGGCCTCGGTCTTCTCGGCCGGTAGCCGCTTCGGCAACGAGCTGTCGGCCTCATTCGACTTGCCGCACACACGGGAGGATTCTGCTGCGGCAAAGGCGGCGCTCGAGGCGGAGCCCTCCCGCGTGCGTGCCGGCTGGAACGTGGGCGGCAACGACCTCGTGCGGAATCTGCTCCTGCGTCGCCCACGCTGGTTGGGCCGGTTTCGGCCGGTGCAGCCGTGGCGTGACCGGTCGCTGGACTTCCACCTCGTCGCCGGCCTCGGCCCGGTGGAAGTCGACGATTGGTATAGCCGACACCGACAGCAAGCACTTGCCGTCGCGGCGGAGCTGCCCAAGTCGCTGAACACCCTCGTCCGCGGCATTCGCCCCGGCAGCGGCCTGCCGCGGAAGGAGTACGAACAAAGCCTTGCCTCGGCAAAGATCGTCTTGAGCCCCTTCGGATACGGCGAAATCTGCTACCGCGACTTCGAAGCGATTGCCGCCGGTGCGGTGCTTGTCAAGCCGCGCGTGCCGATGATGCGGACGTCTCCGGACGTGTACGTCGAGGACGAAACCTACTTCGCCTGCGCGTGGGACTTCCGCGATCTGCACGCCGTCGTCGACAAGATTCTCAACGATCCAACGGCGGCCGAACGAGTCGCCGCGCGGGCGAGGTCGGTGCTCGCCGATTTCCATCAGAAGCACCATGCGGCCGACATCTTCGCAGCGGCTTTGGAGCACCTGCCACCGACCTGAGCGTCATGCCGGCTGTTGCTGCGTCAGGCAGTGCACCGCACCGAGGCCCCAGATCAACTCGCGACAGTCGACGCCGACGACGCGACGGTCCGGCAGCAGCGAACCGAACCGTTCCAGTGCGATCTCGTCCCGGTTCTGCCCGAACGTCGGCACAACCAGGCCGCCGTTGACGAACGAAAAGTTCATGTACGTCGCCGGCATCCGTTCGCCCTCGATGAAGACCGGTTTCGGCATCGGCATCTCGATCACTTCGAACGGCCTGCCGTCGATGTCACAAAGCGTTTTACACTGCTCTGCTGCCGACCGTGTCGTATCGAAGTTCACGTCGTCCCGATCGCTCTCGACACCGACGACGAGTTTCGTCGGACTGATGAAACGTGCCAGATCGTCGATGTGCCCGTCGGTGTCGTCGCCAGCGATACCGCCCTTGAGCCAGCAGACCTTCTCCTGGCCGTAGTAGTCGAGCAGGTACCCTTCGATGTCGTGAATGATCAGGTTCCCGTTGCGGTTCGGGTTCAGCAGGCAGTCTCGCGTAGTCAGGACGACGCCGCGTCCGTTGAAGTCCACAGCGCCGCCTTCCATAACGATGCCGGGGTCGAATAGCCTCAAATTTAGAAGTTTCGCGACGTTCGCCGGCACGCGATCGTCATCGTCCCAAGGCGGATACTTTCCGCCCCACGCGTTGTACCGCCAGTTCACGACGGCCGTCTCACCGTCGCCCTGTACAAACGCCGGCCCGTGATCGCGACACCACGGCTCATTTGTTGGAATGAGGTGGAAGCAAATGCGGGACATTGAGTCGCCGCAGACAGGTTGTAAAAGTTCGCGAACCTTCGTCGCATGATCTTCGTCAGGCACATTGATGTTCACCTGCTCGAACGTCGCGATGGCTGCGACGACATCGATGAGGTTCGGAAGAATCCGATCGTATCTGCCGGGAAAGCTGACGCCGTCCGGCCTTGGCCAGCTCATCCAGGTGCCGGCGTGCGGGGCCCACTCTGGCGGGAACGACATCCCAAGCTCTCGCGGCGTCGGCTCGATCACCATGGGTGCACCGTCCCGTCCGGCAGGCGGCAAACGGGCAGATACGCTCGCTCGTACGCGAAGCTTCGGGCAGCTTCCTCGTTGATCTCCACGCCGAGGCCGGGCGTATCGGCAACGTTCAAAGCTCCGTCGCGACACGTCACGCCGCCGCGGAAGACCTTCGCTGCGTCGGCGGCGTCGGGGCCGACGAAGTGGTCGGTCCATTCCTGGATCCCGAAGTTCGGCGACGCGAGATCAAGGTGCACGTTGGCCGCGTGGCCGACCGGCGACAGATCGGGCGGGCCGTGCCACGCCGTCTTGATGCCGAACGGCTCGCAGAGCGTCGCCAGCTTCCGCCCCGCCGTGATGCCGCCGCAGTGGCCGAGGTCGCAGCGGAGAAAGTCGACGAGCCGGCCCGTAATCAGCGGCAGGCATTGCTCCACGTCGAACAACCCTTCACCGAGTGCGAGTGGCGTCGTGCTGGCGCCGCGCACCTGATCGAGGTACGTCGCCAGCTCCGGCGCGACGGCATCTTCCAGGAAAAACGGCCGATATGGCTCGAGGTCCTTCGCCAGCCGCGCCGCCTGCGTCGGCGTGAGGCGGTCCTCGCCGACCGCATCACGAACATGGCGGAACAGCGCTGGCGTCTCGCGGAGGTACGCCGACGGATCGAAGACGCCGACGAAGGGAAGCGGTTGTTGGGATAACGCCGGCTGCAGATCGTCCGGCGACGGCGCCCGCGCGGCCGCCGGCTCGACCGGCCCGGCGGCGTCCGGAGCCTGCCGCGGCCGGTACGCCCGCTCGCCGTAC
>CAYQCT010000076.1:7005-16349 GCA_964416015.1 uncultured Tepidisphaerales bacterium | reverse complement strand
CTTAGTCATCGGTACTAAGACCTGCGGCTACTTTCTGCAAAACGCCATGGGGGTGATGATTTTCGCTGAACCCCGCTACGCTATGGCCGAGCTAGAAGAAGGCGATATTTCGGCCCAGCTCAACGATTACGAAGAGCTAAAGCGGCTGTGTGAGGGCATTAAGCGCGATCGCAACCCCTCGGTGATCGTATGGATTGGCACCTGCACCACCGAGATCATCAAAATGGATCTCGAAGGGCTAGCCCCCCGCCTCGAAGCTGAAATCGGCATTCCCATTGTGGTAGCCCGCGCCAACGGCCTCGACGTCAGCAGCCGCATCGGCGGGCTCGACCTTGAATTCTCCCTGACCGAAGCCTTCGGCACACAGACGGCGGCGTCGAAGCGAATCGACATCACCGGCGGCGGTGCAACCTTCCAGGTCGGCTCCCGCGTCGGCTCGCAGGGCCAGGTCGACCTCGGCATCGGCAGCGTCGCCACGAGCAAGCTCGGCAGCACCGAGGCCGGCTTCCTCAACCAAGTCTCCAGCAGCGGCGACGCGAGCCTGATCTCGGGCAACACCGGCAAGGCGCAGGACATCCTCGACGCGGCCATCAAGGAAGTCGCGACGATGCGAGGCCGACTCGGTGCGTTGCAGAAGAATGTGCTCGAGACGAACATCAATTCGCTGCGGGTGAGCCTCGAGAACGTCACGACGGCCGAGAGCAACATCCGCGACGCCGATTTTGCTGCCGAGACGGCCGCCCTGACGCGGGCGCAGGTCCTGAGCCAGGCCAACACGTCGGTCTTGGCTCAGGCCAACTCCGTGCCACAGCAGATCCTGCTGCAGTAGACGACGACCCGATTCTCTCTCCCCTCCGGCGGTCGCGACGCGTGCAGCGTTGCGGCCGTCTTTCACGTGCGCTGCCCGCGGTCAGGCCGCGCCCTTCGGCAGCGTCCAACGGTGCAACGGGACCGTCAGCGCGTCGCGTTGGTCGCTGTCGAAGGGCCGGCCCGCGAGCATTCCGTGCTCGACGCGGAAGATAAGAATGCTCCGCACGCGGTCCTCGAGCTCCGGGCCGCTCAGGAGCGACGCCGTGACGGTGTACTCCCCCGGCGCCAGCGGCAGACGCGGGACGCGGCAGGCAAACTCCGCTTCGGCGTCGGACGGACCGTCGTCCGGCGAGACGGCACGGCTTGTGAAGCGGCAGACGGCGTTGCGGTTACGGTCCCAGATCGTGAACTTGCACGCACTGTCACGCAGCGGGCGGTCGTACGTGAAGCGAAACGTCGCGTCCGCGCCGAAAACCAGCAGGTCGGGCGTCTCCTCGTGACCCTCGCTGACGACGGTCGCCGAGACAAAGCGGCTGCGGCCGCGGCCGGTACGGTCCTGCCGCTCGCTCAGCGACTTGCCCGCTTCACCCGCATTGGCAGCGAGATACTGTTTGATCGCCTGCTCCGGCTCGCCCTCGCCGACCATCCGGCCTTGCTGCAGAACGATCGCACGATCGCACAGCGTCTGGATGCTGGCCATGTTGTGCGAGACGAACAGGATCGTTCGGCCTGCGTCGGCGACGTCGCGCATCTTGCCCATGCACTTTCGCTGGAAGTTCGCGTCGCCGACCGCCAGCACCTCGTCGACGATCAACACCTCCGGCTCGAGGTGCGCTGCCACGCTGAACGCCAGCCGCACGTACATGCCGCTGGAGTAACGCTTGACCGGCGTGTCGAGGAACCGGCCGATCTCGCTGAATTCGACGATCTCGTCGAAGCGTCGCTTCACCTCGTTCCGCGTCATCCCAAGGATCGCCCCGTTGAGAAAGATGTTCTCGCGGCCCGACAACTCCGGGTGAAAGCCGGTGCCGACCTCGAGGAGCGACCCGACGCGGCCGTCGAACCAGGCGTGGCCGACGGTGGGGTCGGTGATGCGGCTGAGGATCTTGAGCAGCGTGCTCTTGCCTGCCCCGTTGTGGCCGATGAGGCCGACCGTTTCGCCGCGACGCACGTCGAAGTTGATGTCGCGAAGGGCCCAGAGGTCGCGGGCTTCGTCCTGCTCGGCGGCGTGACCTCGCAATCTTCGACCGGCGGTGCGGAGCAGGTTGCCGGCGACGTCACGAAAATCGCCCTTGCCGGCCGGGCCTGCGCCGAGTCGGTAGTGCTTGCCGAGGTTCTCGATATGGATCGTGACGTCGTTCAAGCAGAACTTCCTACGAAAGGTCGGCAAATGCCCGCTCGGAGCGAGCAAAGAAAAAGCACCCGGCCACGAGTAACAGCGTCGAAAAGACGAACGAGATCAGGAGCGACATCCACGGCATCGGCAGGCCTAGGACGCTCGCGCGGAGCGACTCGACGAAGCCGGTCGTCGGGTTCAACAGCAACAGCCACTGCCACGCGTCAGGCAGCAGTTGTACCGGAAGAAGGACCGGCGTCAGGTAGAACAGGATGCCCACGGCAAAGGGCAGCACGTGGACGAGGTCGCGGTAGCTGACGGTGATCGACGCGGCGAACAACCCGATGGCCAGACCCGGAATCGCCACGCCCGCCAGCAGGAGCGGCGACAGGAGGATCGTCGGCGCGATCCGGATGTCGTTGTCGCCCGTCGAAAGCCAGATCGCGCCGATCAGCATCAGGACGTACACCACAGCGGCATCGACCGCGGGCTTGGCGACCGCGCTCAGCGGCAGGATGAGGCGGGGAACGTAGATCTTGCGGATAATCCCGGCGTTGTTGAGCAGGCTTCCGCCTGAACCGTCGATGACGCCTTTGAAAAAGTTCCATGCAACCTGGCCTGTCAGGACGAACATTGCGTACGGGATGACGCGGCCGTAGGTCTCGCTGACCTTGTCGCTCACACCCAATACGTTGCCGAAGATGAACGTGAACACGACGACCTGCACGATCGGCACGACCACCGCCCAGGCGTAGCCGAAGAAGGTCTGCTTGTAGCGGACCTTCACGTCCCGGATCGCGAACATCCCGAGCAGGTCGCGGGACCGCCAGAGCTCGGCAAAGTCGATCGCCTGCCAGCCGGTTCGCGGCCGCACGTACGTTCGACGCGACGCCGCGGCCGGCTTGTTCGATGGCATCGTGCTCTGCGTCTGTTCAACTACGTCGGACCCACGGTACATCTTCAATTTCGCGATGTTTGATGACTCGGGCAGCAGACGCAGGAGAGGGCGTAGCAGATCGTCACGCCCGCCACGACGTCAGACGCGGGCAGACTCTAGCTTGCTCTTGGGCACGCGAGGGCGTGACGCCGCCTGCGGAGCGGCCGGCTGGGGCGACGCCGGTGTGTCCGCCTGCCGACGGAAGGGCTCGGGCAGCTTGCCGTTGTCCGCCGAGGCAGCGTCGGAGGCTTGTTCGCGTGGTTTGGGACGTGCACGGATCCGTGCCAAGAGTTGTTCGCCGACGAAATTGCCCAGCGGCCGGGGCAGCGTCCGGTAGCTCATCGCTCCGAGCCCACGCCAAGCCTCGCCGCGGAGCGGCTGGCGCGCTGTGGCGCGTAACGCCAGGTGAAGCCCCTGCAGCCGGCGGCCCGACCCGTGCTGCCGCCACGCCTCGTACCACCGCATCTGCCACGCCTGCTCCTTGGCGGAAGGTCCTTTCATGAACTCCACTGCGGGCGGGTCGACGTTCCTTCCGAGTTGAAGATCATCGAGGCCGAAGGTGACACGATCGATGGTGTTGGCGGCGTCGGCGACGTTGGCCGGATCGCCACGCTCGGCCCGTTGCTCCTGAAGCCAACGCGCCGTCGCCTCGTTGGCCTTCTGAAAGGTCCGGGCATAGGTGTGCGTGATCGAAGCGTCGTGCAGCCGATAGCTGTACCAGCACGTCGGCTCGTACCAGACGCGGATCTGCTCGCCCAGCAGCAACTGAAAGTCGATGTCGCTCCCGGTCACGAAGAACCGACGAAACCCGCCGGTCGCACGGATCGCGTCCATCTCGGCCAGGTACGTGCAGAAGTGCACCGCGACACGCCCGTGCCGCAGATCCTGCGTCAGTTCCCGCGAATCGAACCCCGCGGACGGCGGACACTGCACCCACGCCCCTTCCGGATCAAGGATCTCGAACCTGCCGCAAACGGCACCGTACTCCGGCTTCTTCTCAAGAAGGTCGAGCTGCTGGACCAGGCGGCCCGGACGAAACACGTCGTCGCAGTCGCACCGGGCAAAGTAGCGGCCCCGCGCTGCCTCGATGCCCGCATTCATCGCCTGTGCAACCCCATTCTGCGGCCCGTCGATGACGCGGATGCAGCCGGGCCGAGTGCGGCTTGCTGCTTCGACAATCTCTCGGCTGCGATCCGTCGATCCATCATCGATCACGACGATCTCGAACCCGTCGTTGAGCTGCATCAGTACGGACGACAACGCTCCGGCGAGGTATGCCTCGCCGTTCCGCACAGGCATGACGATGCTGACCGTCGGACGGTTCATGCAGAGAAGAGGGATCGGGCGGCATGAGAAAGGATCATTCGTTCATTGTGCTGGCTCCATGACCCGATGGCTAGGCGAAATCGAGAATGCGAAGGTGCTTCTGCGTCGCGTCCTGATTTTGAGGCCGATGTGCGGCGACATCCTTACGCTTCGACGGCATGACCGACGCAAACACTGCAATCGGGGCAGGGTTGCAGACGAGCCCGCTCTTCATCGTCGGAGCGGGACGTTCAGGAACGACGCTGCTGCGGTCGCTGCTGTCGGCTCACCCGCACATCGCGGTAACGCCGGAGACGCATTTCATGAAGCAAGCCGCTCTGGCCGGCAGCCTGACCGAGCCTGACGCCCCCGAGGGAAGGCCCCGCGATGCGAACCTGTTCTGGCAGAAGTATCGGGCGACCACCCGCTTTCGCGACCTGGGTATCGACGCCGACGCCTGTCGTGACCGAATCCAGACCCTGACCCAGCCGGGCGAGCAACCAAGCTTCAAAACGCTGTTCGAAGCGATTCTGGCCGCCTACCTCGAGACGATTGGCAAGGCCCGCGTCGGCGAGAAGTCGCCGAGCCACGTCCACTTCATCCACCCGCTGCTGACGTGGTGGCCGGAGGCGAAAATCGTCGTCATCCGCCGCGACCCGCGGGCCGTGGTCGCGTCGCAGCTCAAGAGCCCGTGGGTCGCCGAACGACTCACCCCGCCATCCATGGAGCGTGGCGTCGCGATCGGGAGCCGACTGCACGAAATCGCTCGGTATGCCGGCGACTGGTCGCGCATCTACGGCGAGATCGAGCCGGCCCTGCGTGGCGACAGGCGAGTCACGACCGTCATCTACGAGGATCTCGTTCGTGACCCGGAACCTGCCCTTCGCACACTCTGCGACTTCCTCGGCGAGGACTTCGACCCGAGCATGATGACCGGCCGCGGCGACGGCGTCGTGCCGATCGCTGCGGGCACGGAAGGCCTGAAGGACGAGCGGTGGAAAGAGTGGCGCAAGGACCACCACGAGCGAACGCTCCGGCCGGTCAATACGGCCTCGCTCGACAAGTGGCGTGAGCAGCTGTCGACCGTCGAAGTCGGCATGATCGAGGCCCGCTGCGGCCGCCACATGCAGGCGGCCGGCTACGAACTCAGCAACGACGCCGTAGGCCGCACACTCGGCGTGGCGACGCGAGCGGCCGTACTGGCTGGAGAACGCCTCGAACGCCGTGTGCGTGACACGGACGTCGCAAAAAAACTCCTGCACCGCCTCGAGTGCCGACGCAACGGCGGCCTTCCAATCGGGGATCGCGAGACGGTTCCCGACCACCTCGAACGCCTTGGGAAGCAGGCGTCGACGCTCGGCTATAAGTTTGAGACGGTCGCACCCCAGCAGGTCGAATCCAACCCGCTGCCGGCCAACATCGAGCATCGCGATCAGCTTCCGAACGACCGCGGGTGGTGGGGCTACAGCTTCCACGATGTGCCCGAACGCGTCAGCGGCGAGACGTACCGCCTGACGCTGCCGGAGGCGACGGTCGTCTGCTACCGCGATGCCGAGCAAGGCGACGACTTCTATCCAGCCGTCGTCACACGCGACGGCCGCGGGTTGGACCTTCGCGAAATTCGGTTCCGGCCGAAGCACCGGGACGTTCTCCGCGGCGTGCCGGTCGAGATCGAGTCGGCCACGTGGATCGCCGAACGCGTCTACCTGAACCACTCGCACTGGCTGACTGCGCACCTGCCGAAACTGTTGCTGCTTCGCGAGCGTGGCGAGTTGGACGACGTCATCCTGCCGGCCCAGCGGTCCGACGCGATCGACGACTCGCTCAAACTGCTCGGCTTCGACGCAGCAACGTTCGGCCGCTCCGACGAGACACGGCCGCTCCGCGTGAATCGGCTGACGCTGCTTGGGACCGACCGCTTCCGCCCCGACCTGCTCCGCCGCGTGCCGGCCGCAATGGACGTGCCCACGACGCCCGGCACGCGTCGACTCTACATCAGCCGCGCCAACGCGACGCGGCGTCGCCTGCTGAACGAAGACGAGCTGTGGCCGCGTCTGGAGGCCGACGGTTACGAACGGGTTTTCCTGGAAGATCTCGACTTTGCCGAGCAGGTCGCTCTCATGAAGGAGGCGGCCGTCGTCGTTGCGCCGCACGGTGCGGGCCTGACGAACGTGCTGTTCTGCCCGCCCGGCACGGACGTTGTGGAGCTAGCAGACCTGTCGTTCCCGAACCCCAACTTCTACGCCCTCGCCAGCGCGATGGGCCACCGCTACTGGATCGTCGACGGCGAGTCGGTCGGCGACACGCACCCGCTGGAAAAGGACCTGCGGGTCGACGTGGACGAGGTTATGCGAATCGTCGAGCGGGCCACGTCATGAGCGAACGACGCGTGGACCTCATGATCGTCGGCGCGCAGAAGTGCGCGACGAGCTCCCTGTTCCGCGAACTCGATGCGCACCCAACGATGTGCGGCGCGAGCGAGAAGGAGCCGCACTACTTCAGCACGACGGACAATTGGCGGGCGGGCTTGGCCGAGTACCACGCGCTCTTCCACGGCTCCGGGCGGTGGTTCGAAGGCTCGACGAGCTACACGTTCTACCCGCACCGCCGGCTGGAGCTCTGGAACGACCTGCACGACTACAACCCCGACCTGCGCTTTATCTACGTGGTCCGCGAGCCGATCGCCCGCCTGCAGTCGGCGTACCTGCACCTGCGGTCGCGCGGGTACACGAGCGAGCCGTTCGCGCGGGAACTGTTCAGCAATTGCCTCATGCTCGACGCGACGCGTTATTACCTGCAGATTCTGCCGTTCGTCGAGCGATTTGGGCGGGAACGCGTGCTCGTTCTGGAATTTGCCGACCTCACGCGGGAGCGAGAGGCAACGCTCGCGCAGGTCGCGTCGTTCCTCGGCATCGACACCGACGGCTTCGCAGCGGAACCAATTCACGCGAATCGCGCCGCGGATCGGCGGGCGGTGCACAAGGACCTCGACACGCCGGTGATGCGCGGCCTGCGTCGCGTCGCGCCGTGGCTGCATCGGCATCGTGCACGCCAGCTCACGCCGTCGCTCGAGCGGCCGGAGGTGACGCCTGAGCTTCGCCGCGCGGTCGGGCGCCTGCTCGGCGACGACGTGGGCCAACTCGAGATCCTGATGGGCCGCGACCTTTCGGCGTGGCGGGAGGCGTGGGCGTGAGGGTCGCCGTCGTCATCCCGTGCCACAACGCCGGGCCGTACCTGAAGCAGGCGGCCGGCTCCGCATTGGCGCAGCCGGCTGTGTCACGAATCGTGATCGTCGACGACAACAGCAGCGACGACAGCCGTCGCATCGCCCTCTCACTCGCGGCCGCGGACGAGCGAGTAACGGTGCTCGCCGAGCGGAATGGCCGCGCCGCCGCGACACGCAACAACGGCCTCCTCTTCCTCGACGCCGACGACGTCCTCGGGCCCGATGCGGTTGCGGCGTTGCTCGACGTCCTGCCGCCGGACGGTGTGGCGGTCGGTCCGTGGGGGCGTCTCGAACAGGTCGACGGGCAGTGGTCGGCGACGCCCGCGACGTGTCGACCGCGTTCGTCGGGCCCTCCGCTCGACGACTGGCTTCGCGGCTGGTACGCCCCGCCGTGCGCGGTGCTCTGGTCGCGTGGCGTTGTCGAACGTCTCGGCAGTTGGGACGAGCGTGCGACCGTCAACGACGACGGCGACCTGATGATGCGTGCTCTCGTCGACGGCGTGCCGCTCGGCGAGACACGTCGCGGCGGCGCGTTCTACCGACGCCTGCCGGAGCAGACCTCGCTCAGCGGCATCCGCCTGCGGCCCGACGGGTTGGCGAACCGGCTCTACACGCTGCGAAAAATTCACGGCCGCCTGGAAGACGTCGGCCGCATCAACACCCACGCGCTGGCCATGCGACAGGCGTACCACCTGCTCGCCGGCGACGCGATGCCGGTCGCCCCGGACGTCGCGACGGCAGCGCTCGATGGCGCTCGATCCCTTGCTGGTTCGCCGATGCGACGGCTTCGTCGCAAGCTGAAAAACGACGAACCGGCGGCCCCGCCCGCGTCCTCGCAGCCGCCACCGAACGGGCACGATTGCGGGCTCGATGTGCCGACGGGCGATCCGCGGACGGCAAGTGTCATCGAGCTCGCGCGGCCCAAGGTGACGGTCGTGATGCCGACGTACAACCGCGCGCACCTGCTGCCCCGCTCGATCGGCAGCCTGCTCGCCCAGACGTTCGGCGACTTCGAGCTGCTCGTGATCGACGACGGCTCGACCGACGACACGGCCGACGTGCTTCGCAGCTTCGGCGACGATCGCATCCGCCACCTGCGTCAGCCGCAGAATGCCGGCGTGGCCGAGGCACGCAATCGCGGACTGGCCGAGGCGCGTGGTCGGTTCATCGCCTTCCTCGATTCCGACGACGCCTGGCGGCCGCGAAAGCTTGCGTTGCAGGTCGAGCAGTTCAACGCGAAGCCCGCCGAGGTCGGCATCATGCAATGCGGCTTTGTGACGCACCAGCCCGATGGCACGGTCGACACGTGGCTGCCGAGGCGGCGCGGCGACATACGCGGTGATTTGCTGGTCAGTACACAGCTGCACGGCTCGTGCGTGACACTCATGCTTCGTCGCTCCGTCATCGCCGCGGCAGGCATATTCGACCCGACACTGCCGGCGTCCGAGGATTGGGAGTACTGGATCCGCGCGTCTCGCGCGTCGCAGGTCGACTACGTGGCAGAAGTGCTGGCCGACTACTACAACGACGACACGGAGGAACGTCGCTCGCTCGGCCTGGCTAAGAACCAGCGCGCGCGGGCGATGATTTTCGCTAGGCATCGGCCCGCGTTGCGTCGTCGTGGGCTGGCCGGGCGGTTCTGGCTGGAGACGGCGCGCCGATGGCTCGTCACGCCGTCGCCCGATCCGGCGGCCGCGCGGCGGTGCGTCTGGCGAGCGGTGCGGGAAGCA
>CAYQCT010000076.1:3858-6995 GCA_964416015.1 uncultured Tepidisphaerales bacterium | reverse complement strand
GATGGACCGCACCGCGCTCGGCGCTCTTCGTCGGCAACTTCTCGGAAGGCCGCTGTTTTGATGAGGTTGCTCGTCTTCACCGTCGCCTTCCCCGGCGAAGCGGGCGGCGTGCAGAACGTCGTGCGTCGCCTCGTTCCAGCCGCCCGTGCTGCCGGGGACGAGGCGACGCTCGCATGGGCGATCGAGCACGCGAGCGTGCGGGAGGACGAGGCGACGCTGCGGATCGAGCCGGCGGATGTTGCCGTCGCTCGCTGGCGCTGGAACCGACGGAACCACGCGCTTCTGCGCCGTCTGCGGCCGGACGTCGTCAACGTGCACTTCGCCAGCCCGCACGTCGACTGGTTCCTTCGCCAGCGATTGCACTACGGCTACCGGCTCGTTCTAAGCGTCCACGGCAGTGACGTCTTCCGGCCCGCCGACGGTAACGCGTTGGCACGACGTCTTGCCGCCGCCGATGCCGTCACGGCCGTCACGCCGACGCTGGTCGAGGCGGTGCTCGCCGTGCCGGGCGTCGTGGCGGAGCGGGTGACGCTGATCCCGAACGGCGTTGACGCGGCGTTCTGGTCCGATGTCGAGCGGCACGACGATGGCCGCACGCTCGTCGCCGTCGGTCGGCTGCACGAGGTCAAGGGCTTCGACCTGTTGATCGAAGCGGTGCGACGGGTGCCTGAAGCGCGGCTCACGCTCATCGGCGACGGGCCGGAACGGGCGGCGTTGGAACGGCAGGCGGCGGCGAGCGAGGGCCGAGTGACGTTGCTTGGCCCGCTGCCGCCGGAGGACATCCGCAAGCAGTTCACAACGGCAGCCGGGTACGCGCTGTCGTCGCGGAGCGAGGGCATGCCGATCGCGTTGCTCGAGGCGATGGCGGCGGGACTGGCGTCCGTCGCGACGCGAGTCGGCGGCGTGCCCGACGTCCTCGGCGACGCAGGCCTGCTGGTTCCGGCCGAGCAGGTCGACGCGCTCGCCGGCGGAATCCGCCAGCTTCTGAAGGGGGAGCGAGCGACGATGGCTCGACACGCGCGGGACATCGCCAGCAACTATGCCGCCGATCGCAGCGACTCCGCGTACCTCCGGGTCTTCAACAACGTTTGCCATCGACCTTGAGCCCTCGCTACCTCGACCCGACCGACTCCTACGCTGGCGGCCCGCATGGATGTGCCTCCGTTGGAACTACGCAACGTCGTCAAGATGTTCGGCGAGGTCCGCGCGCTCGACGGCGTCTCGCTCGTCGTCCGCCCGCGGCAGCTCACGGCGATCATGGGCCCCAGCGGCAGCGGTAAGAGCACCCTGTTGCACCTCGCCGCCGGCCTTGCCAAGCCGGACGCGGGCGAGGTGCTCGTAGACGGGCAGGACATCGCGGCGATGGACGATAAGACGCTCACGCTCTTCCGCCGGACCTCGATCGGACTGGTCTTCCAGAGTTTCAATCTGATTCCGACGCTGGCCGCCGACGAGAATGCCGCCTTGCCCCTGCGGCTCGGCGGCGGGAAGAACGGTGATGTCAAGCCGATCGACCGCGCCCGCGGCCTGCTCGGCGACCTAGGCCTGGCCGACCGCGCGGACCATCGGCCCGACGCCTTGTCCGGCGGCGAGCAACAAAGGGTCGCGATTGCCCGCGCGCTCGTGACCGACCCGCCGCTGGTGCTCGCCGACGAGCCAACGGGCAACCTTGATGCCGCCAACGGCGACGCCGTCTGCAACCTGCTCCGCGAGCTTGCCTCCACCGGAGGCCGCGCGATCGTGATGGTCACGCACGAGCCTTCCGTCGCGGCCTACGCCGACCGCGTCGTCGTCGTCCGCGATGGCCGGATCGCCGACGACTTCGACGCGACCGATCTTGACGCCGCGGCAGTCTCCGCCCGGTACCAAGCCGGCGCGCCGACGATCGCCTGATCGTCGCTCGTACGCTGCTTCGCCTTGCTCCGCCTGACAACTGCGAACCTCCGCCGCCGCCGAGCGCGAACGTTTCTCACGGCCGCCGCCGTGGCGATGGCTGTCGCATTGACCGTCGGCACCAGCAGCGGGTTCGCGAGCCTCGAGTCGGCCGTCCGCTCCTTCATCACCAACTACCTCGGCGGCGACGACGTCCACCTCACCGCCAACGGCGACGCCCGCGGCATTCCCGGCTCGACCCTCGACGACCTCCGCGACGACCCGCTCGTCGAATCCGCCTACGGCCGACTCGTCGTCAGCCAGCAGTTCCGCGACGCCGACGGCCAACTCCTGGGCGACACGTTCGACGTCACCGGGGTCGATCCGCAAAGCGATGGCTACCTCGGCCGACTTGATCTCGACTCCGGCCGCCGCCCCGCCGCGGACGACGAACGCGTGGCCGTCCTCGACACCGGTGCCCGCGAAGCCCTCGGCCTCGACGTCGGCGACGCCCTGCTCTTCCCGACGCCGACCGGCGACGTGCCGCTCGAAATCGTCGGCGTCGTTCACAAGCCCAAGATCCTCGCGTTGTTCGGCGCACGCAGCGTCTACATCCCGCTGGCGACGCTGCAGGAGCTGACGCGGACGCCCGATCACGCCGATGACCGCCTGACGTTGCTCGCGGCTGAGTTCGTGCTCGACGCGGAGCCGGACGTCTTCCTCGAGCGTTGGGAGACGCGGATTGGCAGCATGAACGTGCCCTGGCGGCTGCGGCTGGTTCGTGAGAGCCGGGCGGTCGTCGACGAGGGCCTGCGGGGCATGCAGTTGCTGGCGCTGATGGGCGGCTCGGTCGCGTTGCTGGCCTCGACCTTCATCGTCTTCGCGGCGCTCAGCATGGGCGTCACGGAGCGGCAGCGCGAACTGGCGATGCTGCGGGCGGTCGGGGCAACACGCGGGCAGATCGCGTGGACCGTGCTCGTCGAAGGCCTGTTCATCGCCTTGCTCGGCGTTGCCATCGGCGTGCCGCTCGGGCTCGCGGGCGTCTGGGGCTTGACGCTCTGGTACGGCGACCTCTTCCCGAACGGCCTCAGCGTCGGCGGCCTCGGCCTCTTCGCAGCAGTCGTCGGCAGCGGATTGGCCGCACTCGTCGCGTCCGTCATTCCCGCGTGGCAGGCGTCGCGGGTGGACGTGTTGACGGCGATGCGACCCTCGGCGACGACGCCCCGCCGCGGGCCGCCCTGGCCGTACGCGATCGCCGGGTTGTG
>CAYQCT010000076.1:0-3848 GCA_964416015.1 uncultured Tepidisphaerales bacterium | reverse complement strand
GCCTGATGAGCATCGACGTCCTGCTGCTCTGGCCGCCCTTGGGGCACGTACCGGGCCTGGACTTCGACGTCGAGCGGGCCATCCGCTTCTGGGGCCACTTCGCGATCGGGCTGCCGACGCTGATGGCCGGGGCGTTCCTGATCGCGCCGACGCTCGTGTGGCTGGCGGATCGGCTGCTGAGTCCACTGGCGGCGAAGGTTGCACGGGTCACGCCGGAGCTGTTGCGGCAACAGGTCGGCGGTGCGCCCTGGCGTGCGGGCGGGACGGCGGCGGCGCTCATGGTCGGGCCGGCCGTGCTGGTCGTCATGTACACGCAAGGCCGCAGCGGTCTTGGCGGCTGGCGGTTGCCGGACAACTTCCCCGACGTCTTCCTCTACGACCGCAACGGCATCGGCCCCGACGCCGTCGATGCCATCGCCGCCGCCGAAGGCGTCCGCCGCCTGCCCGACGGCTCGGCCGACATCAGCCCCATCGGCTACATCCACCCGCGGCTCGGCGACGGCTTCTTCGCCATCGCCGGCGCCGCCTTCGCGCCGGACCAGACGATGTTCATTGCCGTCGATCCGACGCGGATCTTCGACATGATGGACCTCGAGTTCAGCCAAGGCTCGCCCGACGCGGCTGCACTGGCGCTCGAGGACGGATTCGCCGCAACCACTGACGACGGCCGCACCATCTACGGCGGTTTCGACGGCGACGCGTTCGTCCAACTCGACGGCACGCGTCTGCCGATAAGCCGCATCGTCGACCGCCAGCCGCAACCGTTCCTGCTGATCACCAAGGAATTCAACCAACTCCGCGGCACAAGCCTCGGCGACGACTTCGTCCTGCGCAAGCCCGGTGAAGGCGTGCTGGGCCGACTCCGCGGCGAGCCGGTGAACTTCACCGTGGCCGGCGTCGTGCGGAGCCCGGGCATCGACCTGATGGTCGGCACGTTCGACCTCTCGCGGCAGTTCGAAGGCCAATCCGCCGCCAGCGTCTTCGGCAGCCTGAAGGACGCCCGCGAGTTCTTCGGCCTGCGGGACGTCTTCCTCGTCGCCGCCAATCTGGAGATCGGGGTGGAGAAGGACGTGCTCGTGAATCGTATCGCCGACCAGCTCGGCGGGCGCGGCCTGATGATCAGCGACGTCCGGCAGCTCAAGTACGACATCGAAACCGCCCTCGGCCGGCTGCTGCACGTCGCCGGCGTCGTCGCGTGGGCGGCGCTTGCGGTCGCGAGCCTCGGCGTTGCCAATGCCGTCATGGCCGGCGTGCGGAGTCGCCGCTACCAGCTCGGCGTGCTCCGCGCCGTCGGCGTGACCCGCGGCGAGATCGCCCGGATGGTGCTGGCCGAGGGCGTCCTGCTCGGCCTGGCCGCGGCGGCGTTGGGGACGTGCGTCGGGCTGCTCCTGGCGATGAACGCTCGGCAGATGCAGAGCTGGACCGTCGGCTACGTGCCGGAGCTGCAGGTGGCGTGGGACGTCGTCCTGCTCGGGGCGGCCGTCACCGTCTTCGTCAGCCTCGCCGCCAGCCTCTGGCCCGCGCGATCGGCGAGCCGCGAGCCCGTGCTCAACCTGCTGCAGGCGGGCCGCGCGGGGACGTGATGATTCACGACCCGATGCTGTCGGCCTCGCCGGCGTCGGTGGCGTCGCGATGGTCCATCAGGAAGTGCACACGCTCGAGCAGCTCCTCGTGGACGTGCTTCTTGAGCATCCGTCGCGCCCGCGGGATGCCGGTCCGGCGGCTCACGTGGAGCAGGACGACGTGCTCGTTCTCCAACCGCGGCAGCAGCCGACCAAGATCCGCCGCGTGCAAATGCCGGCCCGCCTTGCTCGCGCCGCGATGTTCGGGGTCGTAGAAGGTGCACTCGGTCAGCAGAATCTGCGCGTTCACGACGTCCGGGTCCGACCAGACGGGTCCCGGGCCGGTGTCGCCGAGGTAGGTCACGACGGGCACTTCCTTAACGTACTGAATCTCCGTGCCGGCCTCCTTGAGTTGGCGGAGCTCTTCGCCGGTGCGGTCCTGGTACTCGTCCTTGAGCTTGTGCCGAATCTGGATCGCGGCGAAGCCCAGCGACGGTGGGCCGTGGTGCGTGCGCAGCGCCCGGACGCCGAAGTCGCGGCGGACACGGTGCATTTCGCCGGGCTTCATCGCGACCAGCTTGTACGGCGTCTGCTGGCGCTCGAGCCGCCGCCAGGTACGGAGCATGTCGTCGACCGGGTCGGCGATCTCCTCGGGCAACAGCACGTGCGGCGGCTTCATGCCCTGGAAGTAGCGCTGGCTCAGGAAGTACGCCAAGCCTGCCAGGTGGTCCATGTGGGCGTGGCTGATGCAGAGGACGTCACTGGTCAGGCTGAACTGCGGGGCGCGGCCGCAGTCGAAGCAGATGCCCAGCTCCGGCACCTGCACGACGGTTTCCTCGCCGGCGACGCTGTAGCCTTGGACGGTGTAGGGCCCGAAGGCGAGGCGGCCGAACTTTTGGGAGAGGAACGCGCGATTGGGGTTGGCCGGGAGGCTCGCCATGGCAAGGGGGCGAGCGTAGGCGGGGCAGCAGGACACTCCTATGCGGGGCAGCGGGACATTCTGCCCTTCCGCGGCGGGCGGGTCCGGCGTACAACAGGTCTCATGCAGACCCCGACCGCCGACGAGGTGAAGGACCAGGCCAAGCAGGTGGCAGGCGACGCCGCGACCGCCGTGCAGGAGACGGCCCGCGAACAGTGGCAGCTTCTTCGCGAAAAAGCCCCCGAAATCCTCTACAGCAGCGTCGCCGAAGCCGTCGCCGGCAACGCCCGGCGGACCGAGGCGAACCTGGCCTACTACCGGCAGAACCCGTCGCTCATCGGCCGCCGGCTGCGTGAGCTCGACGACGAATGGGACACGCGGCGGATGCTCCAGGTCGCCACGAGCGGCCTGAGCCTTGCCGGCTTCTGGCTGACGATGACCAAAAGCCGCCTCTGGACGCTGCTGCCGATGGCGTTGGCGGGTGGCGCGTTGCACCACGGCCTGACCGACGAGAGCCCGGCCGAGGACCTCGCCCGTCGCCTCGGCTTCCGGACACGCGGCGAGATCGAGTACGAACGCCGCGCCCTCATGCGGCTCGACCTCGAACTCGGCCGTGACCAGAGCCTGCTCGCCCAGACCACGCCCGAGACGCCC
Source organism: uncultured Tepidisphaerales bacterium (assembly GCA_964416015.1). GTDB lineage: Bacteria > Planctomycetota > Phycisphaerae > Tepidisphaerales > Tepidisphaeraceae > JBCDKH01. The sequence continues at coordinate 713 of CAYQCT010000076.1, read as the reverse complement.
GTCGGCATCTGACGAAGCTGGCGCGAGCCGGCGAATTCATCCCGCCGTCGCGACGGGAAGCCGCAGCGTCGCCGTCGTGCCCTGGCCGACCTTGCTCTCGACCGTCAGCGTCCCGCCGGCCCGTTCGGCGACCAACCGAACCAGGAACAGCCCGAGTCCCATGCCGCGGCCGGGGTCCTTGGTCGTAAAAAACGGCTCCGTCGCCCGCCGCAGCGTGTCGGCGTCCATGCCGGGGCCGGTATCCGTGACCGCCAGCACCACCGTGTTGCCGTCTCGCGCGACCCGCATCGTCACCCGCTCCTTCGGCTCGATTGCGTCGAAGGCGTTGTTCACCAGCAACTCCGCCGCCCGCGTGACCGACCGCGCTGGCCCGGCGGCGGCGACTGGTGCTTCGGGCGAGACGATAACGTCGAACCGCCTGGCCCGGTCCCCGCGAAGCCGCCTCTGCACGGCGGCCGGCACGTCGCGCGGGTCGTGCTCATCGGCCTCCCGCTCGTCGCTACCGCCGGCGACGTCGCCGCGGAGGGGTTCGAGAATGTCGCGGCAGCGGTCGACCTGCTGCCGGACCAACGCCGCATCCTCCGCAAGGGCGTCGTCGCCGTGCGTCTTGGCGGCGAGTTCCATCTCCTTCGACGCGACAGCAATCGTCGCCAGCGGCGTGCCGAGCTCGTGGGCCGCGCCGGCGGCAAGCGTGGTGATCGCGGCGAGGCGTT
>CAYQCT010000075.1:12014-16419 GCA_964416015.1 uncultured Tepidisphaerales bacterium | reverse complement strand
CCTGACGCGACCGCTTGATGCGCATGGTTGCGGGGCCACCCTACGTCGGAGTCGTCTTCTCGAACGACTCCTACGCGAGCACCGCGTTGAGCGCTTCGCGAACCGTGTCGGCCCGGAGGCGACGCAGGTTCGACGGGTCGCGGACGACGCTCACGCGGGGCCCGCGCGGCTGCCAGACGGCCGGGTTAGTCGCCGGGCCGAACAGGGCCAGCGTCGGCAAGCCGCAGGCGGCGGCCAAGTGCGTCGGGCCGGTGTCGTGGCCGCAAAACGCCGCGGCGTCGGCGTAGGTCTCGAGCAATTCCACCGCGTCCGCCGGCCGACGGATTTCGCCGCCGGAAGCCGTCAGCAGGGCCACCTGCGTGTCGTCGAGCCGCTCGCGTTCGACCTCGCCCAAGACAACACGCACCGGCCGCCCGTCACGCACGAGGCCCCCGACCAGCTCCGCCCAGCACTCGATCGGCCAATTCTTCCGCACCGCTCCGCTGCCGACGTGGACGACGACCGGACCGTCCGCGTCGTGCAACCTCGACAGCAGGCCCGTCCGGCCCAGGCTTTCGTACATGCCGCGTGCGGTCGGGCCGACGATCGTGTCATCCTGGAGCTGCTGCAGCACGAACTCGCCGGCCGCGACGTCTTCCAGATCCCGCGGCGGCGGGCGGAGCGTCGTCAGTTCCGCCTGCGGCACGCGGCCGCGGACGTTGGCTTCCCAGACGCCAGGCTCGCTGGTCGTGAAGTGGAAGATCCGCCGGGCTCCGTCCAGCAGTTTCGCCGGCCGGTGCGCCAATTCTCCGTCGGCGTGCAACGGTGCCCATCCGCCGGATTCGAGGTCGCGGTGCTCGACCCGCAGCACGCGTTCGGCCAGCCGCCCGTGATCGCCGGGCACGACCAGCACGAGCCGGCACTGCGGCATCACGCGGGCCAGGCCCATGAGCAGCGGCCAGGTGACGACGAAGTCGCCCAGGCCGCCGCGGTGGAAGACGAGCACGTTGCGTCCCGCCGGAGCCGCGGCCGGTGTCGCGGTGGATCGTCCCGCCGAGGTGCGTGCGGCCACGCGGGCATCGTACCGGCCTCCGCAGCAAAACGCACTGGCCTCCGCGGGGGTGACGTCGTAGGATGACCGTTGCTCCGCGGCGTTCGCGGGGCCCGCACGGGGGCGACTGGTATCGACCGGTTGGCTCGGGCGGCGGTGGCATGCCGGAGACGCCTGCTAGGCTCCGTTATCAATGTGGGCACACTCATAACTGCCAACGAAGCAGTTGCTGGTCGGGTCGGCTTCTCGAAGTCCGGCTCGATGGCGCTGGCAGCCTAAATCAGGTTGCCGTGGGGCCCGCGGGACATCCGCGACCGCGACGCCCCATCACCTAGCGGATTGGTCGATACGCACTGCCGCGGGCGTGTCGACGAGATTCAGCGGCTGGCTGCGAGACGAGGACGTCTGCCTTCGCGTCGCGCAGCGAGATCAACCGGCAGACTAAGCATGTAGAGGCCGCCGTTCAGGTCTTCACGACACGGGGGTTCGACTCCCCCCGCCTCCACTTTCTCCTGATTCGCAAGCCGCCCCCGCACGTCGGGGGCGGCTTCGCTTACGTCGCTCGCCCGAACGTCTCGGGCGTGTGGCGGCGGAGGTGGGCGAACAGACGCAGGGCGTTCGTCCAGGCGGAGAACGAGCGGCTGGCACATTCACGGGAGGCGGCGGCGTGCGAGCGGAACAGGTCGCCATTGTCGAGCAGGTGCTGCACCTCGGTCGCGGCCTCGGCGGCGTCGGCGGCGGGGCGGACGGCGTCGGGCGCGATGCCGGTAGCGTCGCCGACGACCGGCAATCCCGCGGCAAGAGCGGCGGCGACGTCACGCGTCACCGACGAGGGTTCGCCGAGTCGCAGCAAGACGTCAGCCTCGTCCAGGACGTCCTGCCAAACCTCCGGCGGCGGCAGCACGCGCAGACCGCCTTGCCACGCCGGCTTCCGCGCCTCACGCCGCAGCGGCTCACGTTCCGGGCCGTCGCCGTAGATCGTCAGTCGCACTTGCCGACCCACCTCACGCAGACGCAGCACGGCCGCGACGGCGACGTTGTGGCCCGACGACCCGACGAGCGGGCCAAGGCTGACAACGTGAACCTGCTCGGCCACGTCCCGCGTTCGCTCGTCCGGCAGATCGACGCCCGGCGGCAGGACCAGGATCTGGTCGCGCTTCAGGCCGAGCTGACGCAGTTCGCCGACCAGGTGCTCGCCCTCGCAGGCGACGCAGCTGGCAGCGGCGACCTTGCTGCGGTGGTCCGTCCCATGCTCCGGCAGGCCGCCGGTGAGAAGGAGCGAGTAGGTCGGTCCGCCGAGGCGTCGGCCCATGGCCAGGACGTGGGCGGCGTCGCCGAAGCTGGTGGCGTGGACGTGGCGGACGTTGCGGTCGCGGCAGAACCCGACCAGATCCGCCGCTGCTGCGAGCAATGCCCGCGCGCGCAATCGTCCGCCGGCACCGAGGTCGGCCAGGCCCGCGGCGTACCGCATGGCATCACGGGCGCGACCTGCGTGTCGGGCGGCTCGCAGCACGACCTCGCTCCACCGCGGCGGGTGCAAGTAGTGCGGCGTCGGTGCCAGCTCCGCCACCTGCGGTGACGGCGCGGCCGGCCGGCGCGTCGACAGGAACTCCACCGTCGCGCCCGCCGCCCTGCGGCACCAGCAAACCCACGGCGGGCACGGCGGGCAGTAGCTCCGGAGGTGGGGCGGTGTCAATCATGCGGCAGTGCCGAGACGGCGGCGCATGAAAGGCCGCCCGCGGGGTCCGCGGGCGACTCGATCAGGGCTTGCCGAAACGACACGAGCCCACGAAGGCAAAGTGCCGCCCGGGTGGGGGCGCCCGGGCGGCGGGCCGAGGCGGAGACGTCGGAACGCCTCCGGGGGACATCCCCGGCCAAGTCTGGTCTCCACCATTCCCAATACGGCGAAGCTTCGGATACCTCCAGCGAGGCTGCCAGCGCGGGACAGGTTATTCCGCCGATGTCGTCTGCGACGGTTCCAGTGCAGGGGACCAACCGCCGCTTAAACGGGGGAAGGCAAGGACGCGGGACGATGATGCACACCACGCAGTGCAACTTCTGTCGCCGCGGCGGGTTTAGCAGCGGGCCGCCGACGGTGGCGGACGTGGATCGTAGGATGCGATGCGTTCAACCCGCTTTCCGGAGATTAACCCATGCCGACCGCTGATCGTCTCGTTCGTCTGCTTCCGTCCGCCGCCTGGTCGCGTCGCGTGTTGGCCGCGGCCGCTGCGGTGTCGGCATCGCTGGCCTTCGCACCGGCCACGCAGGCTGAGCCGCTACGCGATGACGTGGCCCAGCAGGTCGGCATCGACGAGCTGACCGGCGAGTCGTTCGTCCGCTTCCGCCAGCTGCGCAACGGCGGCGTGCTTGAGACCGGCATCGTCACCTTCGTCAACGACGCCGGCCAACGCGTCGACCTCATCGGCGTCGTCCACGTCGGCGACGAGGTCTACTACGACCTGCTCAACGAACGCTTCGTCGGCTACGACGCGCTCCTGTACGAGATGGTCAAGCCCAAGGGCCTGGACATGGGCAACCGCCAGCAGGCCGCCGGGCGGAAGGAAGACGCCCCGTTCGCCCTGCAGATCGTCGGGTACCTGCAGAAGGGCATGCAGCTCGCCCTCGACCTGCGGTTCCAGACGGAGGAGATCGACTACGGCGCCGACAACTTCGTGCACGCCGACCTCGACCTCGAGACGTTCACGCGTCTGCAGGCCGAGCGGGGCGAAGGCTTTTTGCAGATGTTCCTCGACCAGATGATGCGGGACCTGACGAACCCGCCCAAGCCGGGCGAGGGGCCGCAGCTGTCGATGTTCGAGATCATGGACGCGCTCGACGCGCCGGACCGGTCGCGTCGGCTCAAGATGATCTTCGCCCGCGAGCTCGGCCGCGTCGACGACCTGGCGGGCATGCTGAACCCGGAGGGAGAAGGCTCGGTCATCCTCGACGTGCGGAACGAGAAGGCGGTCGAAGTGCTCGACGAGACCCTTGCCGCCGGCGTCGGCAATGTCGGCGTCTTCTACGGCGCGGCCCACATGACGGGCATCGCGGACCTGCTGGCCGAGCGTGGCTTCCGGGTCGAAGGCGAACCGGAGTTTCTCGTCGCGTGGGACATGACCCTCGACGGCCGGGCCCAGCGGGAGATGCGGGAGCAGGTCCGTGAAGCCATCGTCGCCAACGCCGCCGGTCTCGCTCCGGGCGACGGCGACGGGGGCAACGACCGAGCCACGGCCGCGGCAGCCGCAATGCGAGTGGAGCTCGACGCCTTGCGGAAAGAGAACGAAGCCCTGCGTCGCCAGGTCGAGGCCTTGCGGCAGCAGGTCGAGGCGTTGAATGCGGAGTGACTGGCAACCGCGGCCGCGGCGGATCAGTAGT
>CAYQCT010000075.1:0-12004 GCA_964416015.1 uncultured Tepidisphaerales bacterium | reverse complement strand
CCGCGGCCGCATTCACGACACGCCTGCCGGCTCAACCGCCGAAGGCTGACTGGAGCGGCTTGATGTCGACCACTTCCGGTCGGCCGGCCTGGTTGTTCCACATCAGCAACGCCAGCAGGCCCGAACGCTTGTCGAGGATGTAGACCGCATCGTTGCCGTCCGGCTGCAAGGAACTGACGAGCTGATAGTCACGCGCATCGACCGTCTCGCCGGCCATCGCGGCCGGCGTCGTCAGGTCGGGACGGACGGCGTGCGCGGCGAACAGCACGCCGAACAGGACGAGACTCACCCCGAGCCAGAAGCTGCGGCGGTCGAGCGAGGCGGAGGCGGAAGACTGGTTCATCAGATCGCAGGAAAAGAAGCGGGCGGCGGCGGATACATACGAAAAACGAGCGGACGAAGCGGCCTCAGCCGCCGGCACCTTGAAAGGCCTCGCGAAGCGGAATCGGGTTGATGAAGCTGATCGTCCCGCGGTTGCCCTGACGACTCACCGCGGCGGCGGTGAGCTCGCCGGACTGCGTGTCGAGCACGTACAGCACTTCCTGGTTGGCCGTGTTCAGCGAGGCCGGGAGCAGGACGTAGTCGCTGGGCCGACCCGCCTGCGCCTGGGCGTCGGCCGAGGTTGCGAGGTCGGGCGACCCGCCGAGCAGCGACAGGGCCAAAGCTCCACTGGCGACGAGCAGGCCGACGGTGGCGGCGGTCTTCCAGCGGTCGCGGCGGGTGGTGATTACTGGGGCGAGTTGGGCCTGCATGAGGAGTCCGATCGGGTCGGGAGACGGTCAGTTAGTCGAGGTGCGTGCGCCTAATCAAGGTGCGTGCGGCGGGAGTTTTTGAACATCACGCCGGCCACGCCGGTCATCGCGAGGAAGACGGCGTAGGCGAGGACAGGTGTGTCGCCGCCTTCGAGGACGATTTTGCCGCCGTCCTCGTAGCCGCGGAGTCGGCCGTCGGCGTTGCGGATGCGTTCGTCGGTCTCGTTCGCCTGCGCCGCCACGTCCGCCGCCGGTAGCAGCAGGGCAGCAAGGACGAGCGGGACAAGCAATCGGGTGGTCCGGCGCACGCCACGACTGTACCACCGCCGCCCGCTCGGCCACAAGGTGCGTCGCGTCGGCGTCGTCACAGCCACTGCTCCATCGGCTTGGCCGCCTCACGGAACGTGCCGGCCGGCAGGCTGACGGTGTCCCACCGCTCGCTCCGCCGGGCCATGCCGTCGCGATAGGTCCGCAGGTCGACGCCCATCAGCCGGTAGTGCCGCGACACGCCCGGCGTCGGCTCGTAGACGAAGTGTCCCGGCGGCGGCACGAGCACCGGCGTGACCTCATACACGAACGCCAGCATCCCGCGAAACTCGTCGCCGAAAATCCGCTGCCAGCTCCAGAGATCGTCCACGTCCCGCCGCGTCGCCCACGTCTGAAACGGCTTGTCCTCGCCGCTGCGATCGACGGCTTTGCGGCCTTTGACATCGATCAACAGGTTCGGCCCGCCGCGGCTGTAGACGACGAAGTCGAAGCTCTTGAGCTTGCTGCCGCTGAACAACGCGCGTTTGCTCTCGTCGACGGCAACGTACGGCAGCCGCTTGTCACGCAGAAAGCCCTCGAAAGCCGCTTCGTAGTGGTTCCGCCGGTTCACGCCGCGGGGAGAGTAACCGAACGGAGCGCGAACCCGCAATCGCGAAGTTGCCGCATCAGACGAGCCGTTCCCGCAGGTACGTCTTGAGCTGCGAAACGTTGACCTTCTCCTGCTGCATCGTGTCGCGGTGGCGGACCGTCACGGTGTCGCCGCTGATCGTGTCGCCGTCGATGGTGACGCAGAAGGGCGTGCCGACCTCGTCCTGGCGACGATACCGACGGCCGACCGCACCGCCGGCGTCGTAGGTGGCGGTCATCTCGGTCCGCAGGTCGTCGTAAATCGCGATCCCCTTCTCCGGCATGCCGTCCTTCTTGACGAGCGGGAAGACGGCCACCTTCGTCGGCGCCAGATGCGGGGCAAACTTCATGACGGTCCGCTTGTCACCGTCCACGTCTTCCTCGCAATAGGCCTCGCACAGGACGACAAGCACCGCCCGCGTCAGGCCGCTGGCGGGTTCGATGACGTGCGGGATGAACTTCTCCTTGGTCGCCTCGTCGAAGTATTCCATCTTCTGCCCCGAGTGCTCCTGGTGGGCCGACAGGTCGAAGTTAGAGCGGTGGGCGATGCCCTCGAGCTCGCCGTAGTCGGGGGCGGTGAACGGGTACTGATATTCGATATCGACGGTGCCGACGCCGTTCTTGGCGTAGTGGGAAAGCTCGTCCTTTTCGTGATCGCGGAAGCGGAGCTTTTCTTCGCTGACGCCAAGCGACCGCCACCACTTCATGCGCTCGTTCTTCCAGAAGTCGTACCACTTCTGGGTTTCATCTTCGTGGCAGAACCACTCCATCTCCATCTGCTCGAACTCCCGCGAGCGGAAGATGAAGTTCCGCGGCGTCAGCTCATTGCGGAACGACTTGCCGATCTGGGCGATGCCGAACGGCACCTTGACCCGCATGGTGTCGAGGACGTTCTTGTAGTTGAGAAAGATGCCTTGTGCCGTCTCGGGGCGGAGGTAGACCTTGTTCTCCTCCGCCTGTATTGCCCCGGCATAGGACTCGAACATCAAATTGAAGTCTCGAGGCTCCGTCAGCTCGCCACCGCAGTTCGGGCAAGGCAGATGGTCGTCGTCTGACGTCGGATGGTTCGTGAGCAGCTTTATAAGTGTCTGCGGCACCTCTTTCCTTAGCTCAATAACGTGATCGTGGAGCCCGGGTGCTGCTTTGGCTGACTTCCGCCTTCCAGACCACTTCACTACTTCGCTAACAACATCACGAGATGGATCTTCGGAAGCACCTTCAGTCTCCTGTTCAAGCTCGTTGTACCAAGGAGCGAGAACGAGCATCGAGAGCACATGATCAGCGCGTACCAGTTTCTTACAGAACTTGCACGTCTGCATCGGATCGCTGAACCCGCCGACGTGGCCGCTGGCGACCCAGGTCTTGGGGTTCTGGATGATCGAGCTGTCGAGGCCGACGATGCTGACCGGGCGGCCGTCGGGGCCGATGGGTGGGGACTCGACGGTCTGCTTCCACCACGAGTCGCGGATGTTGTTCTTGAGCTGCACGCCCAGCGGGCCGTAGTCCCAGAAGCCGTTGAGGCCGCCGTAGATTTCGCTGGCGGGGTAGACGAAGCCGCGTCGCTTGCACAGCGAGACGAGGGCTTCCATCGAGACGTGCGACGCGGGGTCCGGCATGGGACGGGCAGGATACGGCCGCCGAAGCCGCGACGGGAGTCGCGAGAGACGCTCGCTACGAGGCACGACCGTGAGGGAGAGCGATTGGCGATGCCAATGTCTGGATCCGGGCGGCCCGACATCGCGTTCCGCGATCGCACTCCCTCACGGTCGTGCCTCGTTGCGAATACCGACTGCGCAATCGAGAGCGGCCGCGACTTAGAAAGTCGCGGCCGCGTCGTGATTCAAACGGCCTCGCGGCTCAGCTCGTCGTGCCAGCCTTGGCCTTGTTGAGCTTGATCTGCAGCTTGCTGCGACGCCGACGGGCGACGTTCTTGTGCAGCGTCGGCGTGCTGGCGACCTTGTCGAGCACACTCGCGGCCTTGTTCAGCAGCGTCTGCGCCTCGTCCATGTTGCCGGCCTCGACGGCCTCATCAAAGGCGCGGACGGCGGTCTTCACGCGGTCCTTGCGCCAGCGGTTGCGGGCGTTGCGCTTCTCGTTCTGACGGATGCGCTTGTTGGCTGACAGGGAGTGGGCCATAGGGGGCAGACAGTATAGGCCACGTCAGGCCGCGGGGACAACGGCAGGGCGGACGGGACCAACTTCGGCCGGCGCGGGCGTCGCTTGCACCTCCACGACGGCCGCGGGTTCCGGCTCGGGTGTCGGGAGCACGGGATAAAAACCTTCGCGTTCGGCCGACAGGTCCACGAGTCGCATCACCCGCCGCCGCAGCCGCCAGCCGGCGACCTGACAGCTCGCCCAGACGCCCAGCGGCACCAGCCACGTCAGCAACGCCGGCGGGAACAGTCGCACGCTCAACACCGCCGCCAGCACCATCGTCGCGAGCAGCAACGCTTTGGCAAAGCCGGTCAGTTCCGGCCGGACGCGCGCCTTGACGAGCTTGCCGCCCTCGTGCTTCTCCGTCAGCGTGCCGACGCGGACTTTGGCCCATCGGCTGCCGAAAAGCTCGAGGTCCCAATCGTGCCAGCCCGAGTCCGCCCGGACGTGCATCTTCGCCGCCTTGGCTTCGTCGTGGACGCGACGCAGCAGGGCGAAGCGGTCCTTGTGCAGGCCCGACTCGTGCCACGGATCCCACCAGTACCGCAGCGTCCGCCGGTCCTTCGGGTCGTACGGCAGCGGCCCGGATCGGCGGAATCGGCCCTCGCCGGCGGTCTTGCCGCGGAGGCGTTCGCGGTACCGCGCCCAGCCGCGGGCGATCGGCTGCCGCCAGTGCAGGTAGGCGATCAGCGGCCGCGCCCAGCGTCGGTGACGTTTCATCGGCGGCTGCTGCATCGCCGACGCAACGGCCAGGCCGATGCTGGTGAGTTCCATGCCCGCCGCGACAACGAACATCCACGGCCACGCCACGCCCAGCAACGCCACGAAGGCCGCCAACGCGTGCCATTCGAGGCTCATCAGCAACGCCGCGGCAAGACTTGCCCGTCGCCGGTAGATCGTCTGGAAGAGGCCCGTGCCCTGGACGCCGTGGTAGATGATGTCGGTGCCGAAGCGGAGCGCGACGCTGCCGGGGCCGTCGGGGCCGTAGATCCGGCCGTGCCAGAGGCTTGCGCCCAGTGTGTTGAAGCGGTCGGGGTGCTTGAACTGCAGCATCGCCTCGGCCTCGCCGTAGCCGCGTTGCTGCTTGAGGTAAGCCTCGATCGTGTTGCGGCGGTAGTGCCAGACCTGCGCGGCCGGGGCGAAGCCGATGGTGTAGCCGCGGTCTTGCAGTCGCCAGATGAAGTCGACGTCGTCGCCGGCCTTGCGATACGAAGCGTCGAACCCGCCGGCCTCGAGGGCGACGTCGCGGCGGAACGCCATGTTGCAGCCGGGCACGTGCTCGGCCGTCCGGTCGTCGATCATGACGTGCGTCGGCCCGCCAGGACTCATGCCGACCGCCTCGGCCACTACGCCTTCGTCGCTGTCGCCCTCGTCGGGAATCAGGTTCGGCCCGCCCATGCCGGCGTGGCCGCTGCGCTTCATGGCGAGCACGAGGTGATACAGCCAATCCTCGTCGGCCTCGCAGTCGCTGTCGGTGTAGACGATCACCTCGCCGCGGGCCGCGCGCATGCCGACGTTGCGTGCGTAGCTCAGGCCGTGGTTCGTCTGCTTGATGTTGCGGACACGCTTGAACTTGCGGACGATTTCCTGCGTGTTGTCCTTGGAGCCGTCGTCGACGAAGACAACCTCGTAGTCGGGATAGTTGAGGTTCTGCAGGCTGCGCAGGCAGGTCTCGACGGTGCCCGCGCCGTTGTAGCTGCAGACGATGACCGAGGCCTTGGGCAACGCGTCCCACGCGGGGCGGCCGTCGAACATCGCGGTGTGCGGGGCGTCGGCGAAGACGCTCGCGACCGCGGCCAGGGCGGGCTTGGCGACACGTTCGCCGGTGGCTTCGTCGCGACGCGTCTCGACGACGCCGAACGCCCAGTCCTCGATCCGCCAGCCGTTGACGACCCAATCGTCTGTGAAGCCGAATACGATCGCGCCGGCAAGTCCTTCGTCGAACGCGGCCCGGAGGTGGCCTTCGAGGCGGGTCGCCTGCTCGTCGGGCGTGGCCTCGTGGGGCGTGTCGATGCCGTACTCGCCCAGCACCAGCGGCAGCTCGCCGGCGAGGCTTTGCAGGCGGGCGAGGTAGTTGCGGAACGCCTGCTCCTCGTGGAGGTAGACGTTGAACGTCAGGAAGTCCGGCGTCCGCGGGCGGAGGTATTCGGTCGACGGGTAGTTCGCGTAGGTGAACAGGCAGGTCGGCGCGACGCGGCGGCCGACGGCCATGAGCTCGTCGAGCAGGTCGGCCGTCTCCTGGGCCCCGACGAAGCGGACGACTTCGGCGGGCACTTCGTTGGCGACGCTGATGGCGAACGTCGCCGGGTGGTTGCCGCAAGCGCGGGCGGCTTTGCGAACGGCCCGCCGGGCGGCGGCGCGGACGCGGCGGCTGCCTTCGCCGCGGCCGAACGCGAGATTGCTCGGCCAGGCGACGTCGACCATGACCCGAAGATCCAGCTCCAACGCGGCGTCGAGGAACCACTTTGGCGGCGCGTGGTAGACGCGGACGACGGTCGCCCCGGCGGCGGCCATCTGCCGTAGGTCGGCGTGGGCTTCCTCGGCCGGCGGCAGGTGTGTGCCGTCGTCGCGGGCAGCGAACGGGCCGTAGGCGAAGCCCTTGACATGGAACTTGCGCCGGTCGGTGCCGACGCGGAAGAACTTGCCGTCGCAACGGATCCGCGCCGCATCGGTGGCCTCGTCACGCCGGCCGCGGCCTCCTTCGGCAGCTGGCGCAGCAGCAAGCAGCGGAGCGTCGTCGTTGGCTCGAATCATCGGAGGCACCGCCGGCAGAACGAAGGCGGGGCAGACTTCAAGGGCAGCATGTCGGCCGCAACAGGATATCGGATGCCGCCGATCCGTGCCTACGCCAAATCGGGGGACACTCGGTCCCATAAGCGGCGTTCCCTCACTCGCCGCGATCCGCCACGCTCAGCCGGACGACGGCAGCCGTGAGACGCGTGGCAAAGTCCGGGCTGTAGCCGAAGATGCCGCCGACGTCGTTGCCGACCAGGCCGGCCGACAGGTCTTCGGGCGAGTAGATCACCGCCAGTCGGCCGTCGATCTCGAGGCCGCGCAGCCGCGGCGTCCGTTCGCTGCCGAGCGTCTTCATCGCGTGCAGCCGGTACCGCACGCCGTCGAGGCCGTCGGCGTAGGTCTTGTACAGCGGATGCGTTACCGGCAAAGGCCGCGACAGGGCTTCGCCGTCGGCACCGAAGGCCTGTTGCAACGTCGCCTCGATGCTCTTGGCGAATGCGCCGTCGCCGCCGGCCGCGTCGACCAGCAGCGTCCCGCCGCCGCGGACGTACTCGACCATCGCTGCGACGGCCTTCTCGCTCAGCTTCGCCTCACCGACGCCGGTCAGGTGCAACAGGTCGAGATCCGCCAACGCGCCAGCGCCGTCGGCCGGGTCGGCCTCGACGAGCTCGACCGCGATCTTCTGCTCGTTATGCAGCACGTTCGCCAGCCGCGTCCAGCCGGCGGGCTCGGGGTTCCAGTTGCCGGCGTGCTTGACCCGGCCGACGCGGACCGTCTGCTCCGGCGTCACGGCGGAATTGTGGGCGACGAGGTGGGTGACGCCCTTGCCACGCTGTTGCTCGCCGCCGACGGCGTAGAGGTAAAGGTTCACGCCGACCTGAAACGCCGACTCACCGATGCCGCCGGCGCCGGTCTGCCAGGTTCGGCCCAGGTCGTCGCCCTGCGCGAGGATGACGAACTCGCGCACGCCGTTGCCGAGTGCGAAGAGCCGTGGCTTGCGACGCATCTGCCGCGTGGTGAACTTCTGGTCCGACAGCAAGACGTGCGAGTCCGGCAGCGGGCGAAACTTGTAGCCCTCGTCGGCGAAGGCGTCCTCGAACACCTTCGTCACTTGGCCCGCGAAGCGGCGGTCGGAGCAGTCGGCGTTGACGAGCAACGTCCCGCCGGTCAGCAGGTACTCCTTCAGCAACGCAACCTGCGACTCGCTCGGGTTGAACGCCCGGCTGCCGGCGAGCCAGGCGAGCGGGGCCTCGTGCATCTCCCGCACGGCCTCGGCCATCGCAGCCTCGCCGTCTGAGCCGGCGAGCGTCGCGGCGAGGTCGATGCTCTGCCAGCTCACGTCCCGCTCGTCGCTGCGGCGGACGTACTTGAGCAGGTTCGACACGTCCCTCGGCCGCTGGTTCCAGATGCCGGCCTCGCCCTCGGCGTCGCTCCAGGCGAGCTTGTTGATCGCCACCGGGTGCCGGCCGTTGGCGAGGAAGAGCAGGGCAAAGGCGGTGTCTTGCTCGCTGCCCCAGGAGCCGTCGGACTTCTGCTTCTTGAGCAACCAATCGCTGCCGGCGGCGTACCAGTCGACGTCGCCGAGGTACTTACGACCGCTGGCGACGCCGACCCGTTCGACGCCGTAGAGCGTGTAGTACCGCCATTTGCTGACGTTGGCCACGCGGTTGAGCTTTTCGTCGTTGCTCGTCTTGAGGTCGACGAGGTACGGCAGCTTTTGGCTGATGTAGTCGAGGGCTTTCTCGATGGGCGGGTTGGTGACGTTGCCGTTGCAGCCGCCGTCGGTGCGGAGGTAGTCCTGGCTGATGAGCAGCGACGCGGCCCCGGCGAGCGCCATGCCGAGGCTGCTCGGGTGGTTGCCGCCCGGCTTGCCGCCGTAGGCCCACTCGCCGTCGGGAAGCTGCCAGCGAAGCCAGCCCTGGGCCATTTCTTCCCAATACGCCGGCGGCACTTCCGCACCGTACTCCGCCGCCGCCCAGATGCCCAGCACGCCGTACTGGCTGACGCTCATGTCGATCCGGTCCGTCTCCTTCGGCAGGTAGTCGAAGAGCCCGCGATTCGGCACGTCACGCCGGTTCCTGCGTTGCGGCGAGTTGCCCTGCACGGCCTCGAGCAACGTCTCGTAGTCCCGGGCCATCGCCTGCCGGTACTGCGGGCGTTGCGGCAGATTCAGCCAGACCTGCGCCCGCATGCCCAACGCGTACACGCCCTCGATCTCGACCTTTGCCAAGTCGTCCACCGCCGCCCGCAGCTCCGGCCGCCGGTCCGGCGACTCGCCCGCCGCCAGCAGGGCGTAGCTCACGAGCGACGTCATGCCGCCCCATTGGCCGCCCTTGTCGCTGTGCTTCTCGCCGTTGCGATCGGCAAAGGCCACCGGCTCCCAGTGCTTCTGCGGATCACGTTGCTTGTAAAGAAACGCGACGCCTCTGCCAATCGCCTCCTCGACGTCCGCCGCCCGCGTCTCCGGGTCCCGCATCTGCGCCGCCGTCGACAGCGGCATCAGGCACGTCGCGATGCACGCGACGATCAGTAGCGTTCGGTAGCTCCTCCAAGCAAACATAATCTGCATGTTACACGATGGCTCCCTTTCCGGTAGCCGCGGCACCAGGATCGTTCTTGCCTCACGCGAGCTCTTCACGGAGCACGTCCGCCATCCCGTAGACGCCCGGCGGCTGCGTCACGAGCCACGCCGCCGCCCGCAACGCGCCGCGGGAGAACGTCCGCCGATCCGTTGCCGCGTGCGTCAGGGCGATCCGTTCGCCGACGCCGGCGAGGTGGACGGTGTGCTCGCCGACGACGTCGCCCATGCGCAGGCTGTGCATGCCGACGCGGCCGGCCTGTCGCCTGCCGTGCTCCGGCCGGAAGAGGTCGAGGGCGTCGCGTGTCTGCCCGCGGGCGGCGAGGACGTGGTCGGCCAGCGTCCAGGCGGTGCCGCTGGGCGCGTCCTGTTTGTGGCGGTGGTGCGTCTCGACGATGTCGACGTCGAACCCCTCGCCCAGGACGCGGGCGGCGTCGGCGGCGAGCTTGTTCAGCAACGCGACGCCGAGGCTCGTGTTGGTCGCGTGCAGCAGCGGAATCTCGCCGCCGGCCTCTCGCATCGCCGCTTCGTCTTCGCCGGACAGGCCAGTCGTGCCGCTGACGAGGGCGACCTTCGCCGCGCGGGCCACGTCGAGGCATCTTTGGAACCCGGCCTGGCTCGTGAAGTCAATCAGGACGTCGCACGCCGGCAGCTCGCCGGTCCCGCGGCCGAGCGTGCCGGCGAGGACGAAGGTGTCGCTGGCGTCGATGTCTTCGACGAGCAGTCGCCCGACGCGTCCGGTCGGACCGGCGACGACGACGCGGATCGGTTCGGTGGGCACGGCCGGTTTTACGCACGGCCCGGCACCGGCCTACACTGGCCGCCCCTCCGAGCGTGTCGCGTGGGCGGCGCGGGAGGACCTTGACCTGCTTTGCTGGAACGACGATGGGCCGAAGTGACGAAGATCGCGATTTGACCGCCGCCGCCAACGAGGAGGCCGGCGAAGCTACGGCGGCGCCTGAGAAGCCCGACCTTCCGCCGGTCGTCAAGACCAGCGAGAGCGGCTTCGACTACGTCGACTACAAGGACACCGAGACGCTCCGCCGCCTCACCAGCAACAACGGCAAGCTCAACGGCCGCCGGCGTAATTCGGCCTCCGCCAAGCACCAACGGATGATCGCCCGCGCCGTCAAGCGCGCCCGCTTCATGGCGCTCCTGCCGTACCAGGAAACGGCCTAGGCGTCATCTGAGAATGGAGCAGCGGCGGCTCGCCGCTGCCTCGGAACTGGTAGAAGCAATGGCACCGGGCGGCAGCGGCGAGCCGCCGCTGCTACGCTCCTACGTCTTTCGATGGTTGTTACGAACTGAAGAACAGCTTCAGCTCCCGCTCGGCCGACTCGGGCGAGTCGCTGCCGTGGACGAGGTTCTCCGTGAGATCATGGGCGAAGTCGCCGCGGATCGTGCCAGGAGCCGCCTCGGTGAACTTCGTCGCCCCCATCATCGTCCGCGCCAGCCCAATCGCCTCGGGGCCTTCGAGGCACAACGCCACAACCGGGCCGCCGGTGATGAAGCTGACGAGCGAGTCGTAGAACGGCTTACCCTTGTGCTCGCCGTAGTGCGTCTCGGCGGTTTCCCGCGGGATCGTCATCAGCTTCATCTCCGCAATGGTCAGCCCCTTCTTCTCGAAGCGGCCCACGATCTCGCCGATGAGCTGGCGGCGGACGGCGTCGGGCTTGAGCAGAATGAGTGTCTTCTGGGTGTCAGGCATGATGGGCCGCAGGATAGAACCCTCACCGCGACCGCACGAGTCTTGTATCTTCGACGCCCAGCTCGCGACGCAGGTCCGACGTCTCCACAAGCCAACGCTGGCCGTCGGTCCAGTACCCGGCCGTCGCCTTCAGGCCGGGCTGCCTGGCGGACCACCAGGCGTTGAAGCGGTGCATGAACCGCTCGCGCAGGTACTTGGCCGTCATCGACGCCAACGCCGTCGGCAGGGCGAGCGACTCGGCCTTCTCGGCAAACAGCAGCATCGCCCGGCCGCCGGGACGGGCCAGCTCGTAGTCGCTGCGCTCGTCCGATTCGTCGAGCACGCGGAGCTCCCAATCCTCGAACATCTGCCTGAGAAACGGCCCGTAGTGGCTTCGCCCGCCGTGACGGTCGAGCACGACGAGCAGCCCGCCGTCGCTGCCGGCGTGGGTCGCGAGCAGGTGATCTAGCAGGAACGCCGTCGCCGACTGCTGCACGGCCGCCTTGTTCCGCGTGGCGTCGCAGCGCCGGTTGTACTCGCGCTCGAACAACATCACCGCCCGCGGCGGCATCACCGCGACGTCGGCGGCGGACAAAGCGTGACGCAGCGCGTTCGTCGCGATCGCAACGCCCGCCGCGTCGGCCTCGGCGGGTTGCCGCTCCGTCGCGCCGCCGGCGTACCAGGGCTCGGCCGGCTCACGCACGTCGGCGAGCCGGTCCGTCGCCACGCCCGCCGCGGCGGCGAAGGCGAGCACCGACTTCTCCAGCTCGCGTAAGCCGTGCTTCGTCGAGGGCGAGTAAACCTTCTTCGAATCTGCCACGTGCAGCCGCCGACCGGTGCGGTCGCGACGATCGGCGACGACGTCTCTGAGCAACGCGTGCACGTCCGGCACCGCCGCCGCGTCGGCCTCGAACGGCAGCCGCACCGCCGCCGCCCCGACCACCAGCGGCCCCAGCACCGGCCCGTAGCCCACTTCGTCGATGCCGGCCAGAATCATGCGGATTAGCCTTGTCGCTCCGACCGCCCGCGGCTACCCGCGGTCGGCGAGCGTCATCGACAGGAAGCTTTCCAGGATCTGCATCGACAGCCCTTCCGCCTGCGCGTCGTACGCGATCGCCTCGGCCAGCTGCGGAAATTCCTCGGCCTTGACGTCGGCTTCGGGGTTGCTGAAGGCGTGCAAGGCGCCGGGAAAGTTGACCATCG
>CAYQCT010000074.1:0-16547 GCA_964416015.1 uncultured Tepidisphaerales bacterium | reverse complement strand
ACAGCGGGCTCGACCCCCGGCTGCCGGGCGTCGCCGCCTCGGCCTCGAGCGATTTGGAAGCCAACGGCGTCGCGGGCTTCTTCGACGCGGCCAAGGAGGTGCTCGACTCGGGCAACAACGCGGTGTCGGACCTCTTCTCGACGATCAACTCCGACGCCAGTGCCGGCGATGCCGACGACGGCGGGCTGGGCATCAACCTCGACTTCCTGGAGCCGGCCAACATCTTCCGGTTCCTGCTGGGCGACACCGTCAACATCATCACCTGGGACATCCCACGGTTCGCGCTCACCTTCGAGTGGAGCAAGACCTTCCCCATCTGGTCGCCCCCGCCGATCAATGTCGAGCTGGGCCTGGGCTTCGAGGCCTTTGTCGACCTCGCCGTCGGCTTCGACACCCGCGGGCTGCAGACCGGCAACTTCTTCGACGGATTCTTCCTCTCCGACCTCGACCTCAATACCGGCGAGGACATCGCTGAGTTCGGCCTCGTGCTCAGCGCGTCGCTGGGCGTGAGCGTCGGCTTCCCGGGCCTCAAGGCCGGCGTCCGCGGCACCCTCCTCGGCGAAGTCGACTTCAACTTCCGCGATCCCGACGACGACGGCAAGATGTACGTCGACGAGATCATCGGCATCGTCTCCACCGACGGCCTCGACTGCCTTTTCGACATCGAAGCCCGGATCCGCATCGTCCTGAGCGTCTTCTGGGAAGTCCTCTTCGTCAAAGGCTCGGCCGACCTGCTCGACGAGGTCCTCCTCTCGGCCGACAACTCTGGCAACTGTCCCAAGCTCGTCCCGGCGACGCTCGTCGAGACGACCGGCCAGCTCACCTACGACGGCAACGACGTCCAGGCCGGCACGCTGGTCATCCACACCGGCGAGTTCGCCGACCTGCGTGGCGGCGGGGCCAGCGACACCAGCGAAGCCGTCACCGTCACGGAGGTCGCGCCCGGCGTCATCCAGGTCAGCGTCCTGGACATCATCGCCGGCTACACGGGGGTGCAACGCATCCTCTTCGACGGCGGCGCGGGCAGCGACCTGCTCGAACTGGCCGACCTGACCGACGGCAGCTTCGACCTGCCCGTCATCGCCAACGGCGGCGCCGGCAACGACACCCTCAACGGCTCCACCGTCGACGACACCCTCATCGGCGGCACCGGTAACGACCTCATCACCACCGACACCGGCACCCATGACGTCGACGCCGGCTCCGGCAACGACACGGTCGTCGCCCTGGGCGGCAACGACACCGTCCTGGGCGGACCCGGTGCCGACCTCCTGGAAGTCGGTAACGGCAACAACGTCGTCGGCGCCGGCAGCGGCAACGACACCATCACCGCCGGCTCGGGCAACGACGACATCGACGGCGGCGCAGGTGCCGACACCATCACCGCCGCTGCCGGCAATGACACCGTCGACGCCGGCAGTGGCAACGACACCGTCATCGCCGGCTCGGGCGACGACTCCGTGCTCGGCGGCGCGGGCCGGGACTCCATCCGGGCCCAGGGCGGCAACGACTTCGTCGACGCCGGCGGCGGACGCGACTACATCGACGCCTCGACCGGCAACGACACCGTGCTGGGCGGTTCGGGCTCGGACGAGATCTTCGGCCGTGACGGCAACGATTCGATCATCGCCGGCGCGGGCAACGACCTGGTGGAGGCGGGCGAGGGCGATGACTACGTCGACGCCGGGCTCGACAACGACTTCGTGCTGGGCCAGGCCGGGCAGGACACGATCCTGGGCAACTGGGGCAACGACGTGCTGCTGGCCAACGCGGTGGGCTTCCCCGACAGCGACAGTGGCGAGCACCTCGAAGGCGGGCCGGGCGACGACTTCATTTGCGGCGGCAGCGAGGGGGACTTCATCTCCGGCGGCTCGACCGACGCCTTCCTGGCCGAAGTCGTCTCGGTGGGCACCTTCGACGACGTGACCGGCGAGCTGACGGCGTCCAACGCGCCCGGCGGCTGGGCGGCGGTCGACTGCTCCACCGAGCCGACCGTCATCGAAGTCGAGCCCGGCACCGCGACGATCCGCGTGGGCCTCGACGGCGACCTCAACGGCAGCTTCACCGGCGGCGAAGGCCTGGCCGGCGTGCTGGTCCGGCTGCTCGACCCCGACGGCGTGCCCGTCGCGGTCGCCACCACCGACGCCTCAGGTCTGGCGGTCTTCGAAGACGTCGAGCCCGGCAGCTACCAGGCCGAGCAGGTCGTCCCCGACGACCTGTTCCAGTTCGTCCCCGCGTCCGGCGAGACCGTGCCCCTGGACCTCGAAGAGGGCGGCGACGAGCTGGTCACGCTCCTCAACCGCGAGTACGCGCGGATCACCGGTGTGAAGTTCAACGACATCGACCGCGACGGGCACCGCGACCAAGGCGAGCCGCTCCTGGCCAACTGGTCGATCCGCGCCCGCCCGGCCGACCCGAGCGACCCGCTGCCGACCTACATCACCACGACCGATTCCGTCGGCCGGTACACGTTCGAAAGCGTCATCCCGGGCGAGTACATCGTCGAGGAGTTCGTCCAGCCCGGCTGGTTCCAGACGTTCCCCGACAACGGCGTGCCGACCTACTTCCAGACCTTCAACAACGACGAGGAATTCCCCGAGTGGGACCGGGCCAGCCAGTTCTTCGCGCCGTCTATCCCGGGTCAGGGCCTGTTGGGCGTCTACGGCAACGAGCGGGTCGAGGCGCAACTGCCCGTCCCCGTGCCCCACACCGCCGTCACGATCGAGTTCGACCTCTACATCATCGGCGACTGGGGCGGCAGCGAGGAGAACGGCCTGCCCTTCGGCCTCGACGGCGACTTCTGGTCCGCCTCCGTCCTGAGCAGCCAGGGCGTGGTCTCCGAGGAGTACACCTTCAGCAACCTCAACCTGGGCGGCCCGGCACAGTTCCGCCAGACCTACCCGCAGACGGTCGACGAGGTCGTCGCCCTCAACTTCCCCGGTGAGGGCCGCAACGCGCAGGACCAGCTCGGCTTCAGCTTCATCGTCAGCGACCGCGAGATCGAACTGACCGACGCCCGCTACCGGCTGTCGTACACGATCCCGCACAGCTCGCCGATCCTGCAGCTCGCCTTCGAAGGCCGAGGCCTCGAGAACATCCTGGGCGGCAACTTCGACTCGCCGGTCGCGCAGCTCGAAGGGTGGGCGATCGACAACGTCCGCGTCACCACCTTGGGCCAGGCCCACCTCGTCGACGCCGTCAGCGGGCAGGCCGCCGGCGACTTCGACTTCGGCAATACCCGCGCCACCGGCGACGTCACCGGACAGGTCCGACGCGACGACAACGGCAACGGCCTCTTTGACGGCAACGATTATCCCATCAACGGCCAGACCGTCCGACTCGTCGACCCCGCCACGGGCGACGTCCTGGCCAACGCCACCACCGGGCCCATCGACCTCAACGAAGACGGCCTCATCGACCCCTACACCGAGCAGGGCCAGTACCGCTTCGTCGGCGTCGCCCCCGGGCCCTACGTCGTCGAGATGGGCCCCTCGGTCTCGAGCTTCAGCCCGGCATCGAGCAACGTCAACGTCGTCGCCTTCGCCCAGACCCCAGCGAGCTTCCTGCGGCTGGTCGATCCCACGAGCGTCTCGGGCTTCACCTTCGAAGACCTCGACCGCGACGGCGTCCGCGACCCCGGCGAGCCGGGCCTGCCTGCCAACCTGTTCCTCGATCTGCCCAGCGGCAACGACGCCGTCGGCGACGGCGTGGCCGGCACCTACGACCGCGCCTTCTCCTACTCGAGCACCCAGAACTTCCGCCCCGGCGAGAGCCTCATCGACGTGACCGGCGTCATCGGGCAGCTCCAGGACTTCACCCTCGACCTGGACCTGACCGTCCGTAACTCCGGCTCATCCGCCGGGCCCGTCACGCTGCAGGCCGACCTCTTCGGCCCCAGCGGCGACGACATCAGCCTGTTCCAGTTCCAGGTGGATACCACCGGCCAGACCCGGCTCGAGTTCAGCCTCTCCGACGCCGCCGCCACCCCGGTGCCCACCGGCACGGTGTCAGGCCTGACCGGCACGTTCCTGGCCGATGACAACCTCTCGGACCTCGTGGGCCTCGGGCTCACCGGCCAGTGGTTCATCGAGTTCTCCTTCAGCGACCCCGACGCCGTCACCGTCAACTCGTGGACGCTCAACACGACCGTCTTGGAGCCGACCCGCACCGCCTCGCCCGGCGGGTTCTACACCTTCACCGACCTTGCGCCCGCACTCTTCCGCGTCTTCCAGCAACCTGTCACCGACCTCGAGCTCATCCGCCCGGGTGCGGGGGACAACAGCTACCTGCTGCGAAGCCTCGACGGACGCAACTTCACCGACATCGACTTCGCCAACGCCGAGCCCGAGTCGACCCTCCCCGGCGATGCCAACGGCGACGGCACCGTCAACCTCTCGGACTTCCTCATCCTGCGACGCAACTTCGGCACCAACCCGCAGGACGGTGCCGCCTCGGGCGACTTCAACGGCGACGGCACCGTCAACCTCTCGGACTTCCTGATCCTGCGCCGCAACTTCGGCCAGAGCCAGGACACGCCCCCGCCGGCGGAGAGCAGCGACCGAGGGACCGGTTCGTCCGCGGCGACGAGCGGCGCCGCCGGGGCGAACCTCGGCAGCCGCGGCGGGAGCTTCGGCTCGTCGATCGTCATGGTCGGCAACGTGTCTTCGTCCCACCAGGGCCCGTTCCGGATCGCGACCGCCGTGCCGAGCGAGGGGCTGACCAAAGGCCCGCGTGGGGCCGAGTCCCTGACCGCACTGCGTGGCCCGCGCGACCTGCCCGACGACCTGTTCCCCGCGCCGCGTCAGACCGTCATCGACTTCACGAACGGGACGCTGTTCCAGATCGACCTCGAGACCGGCGTGCTCACCGAGCCGCGACAGGCCGTCACCAATGTCATCGGCATCGCCCTGGAGCCGGCGGTCGAGGTCGGCCCCGACGAAGCCCCGCCGCCTCGCCAGTTCGTCGGCATCGACACCACCGGCCGGCTCCTGGAGATCGACCCCGACACCGGTGCGACGCTGCTGGGCCCGCAGGTTTTCGCCGCCGACTTCGACCTGATCGACAACCCGCAGGTCGCCATCACGCTCGAGTTCGACGAAGGGGCCCTCGACTTCGTGCCGGCCGAAGACCCCGCGCGGCCAGGCCGGCTGATGGCCGCCTTGCCGGTCAACCTCGGCCTCGACGTGCCGGTCTGGTTCCTCATGGAAATCGACCCAGAGACCGGTGCCGCGACCCTGGTCGCCCCCATCGTCGAAACCATCAACGGCGACCCGATCGGCTCGCCGCGCGACGTCTCGGCCCTGGCCTTCGACGGGCGAGGCCGCGGCGTCGTCCTCACCGACAGCGCCCTGCTCGAGTTCGACCTCGACCAGCCCGTGCCCGAGTTCACCAACGCCTTCCCCCGCGGGACCGAAATCCCGTGGGGCGGCGTCCGCGTCGCGGGCATGGACTTCACGCCCGACCGCGAGCGGCTGTTCATCACCTTCGCCGCCGCCGGCACGAACAACGGGCAGCTCTGGGTCGCTCGGGAGTTGGGCTCGCCCTCTGCCTCGCTCGACTTCGTCGCCGACACCTCGACCGATCCCTCCGGGCTCGAGCTCGAGAACCAGTCCTGGGGCTTCAGGGACGGCAGCGACACCATCGACGCCCAGGCCGGCGATGACATCGTCATCGGCGACCATGACATCGCGTCCGAACCACGCCTGGTTCCCGACGGCATGCCCGACACCCTCCTGGGCGGCGAGGGCAACGACGAGCTCGACGGCCAGTTCGACGACGATCGCCTCGTCGGCGGCGCCGACCGGTCCGCCGACGACGCTGACCCGAATGAAGGCAACGACACCCTAATCGGTGGCGAGGGCACCGACCTGGTCTTCCTCGCGGTCGACAACAACGTCACCCTCGACGACAACTTCATCGACGGCCAGGGCTTCGACGAGCTCGTGGAAGTCGAGACCGCCTGGATCGTCGGCGGCTCGGACGCGAACAGCCTGAACGCCTCGAGCTTCACCCTCGGCTCGGTCACCCTCATCGGCGGCGACGGCGATGACGAACTCATCGGCGGCACCCGTGACGACTCCCTGGCCGGCGGTGCCGGTGACGACAACCTCTTCGGCGGCGACGGCAGCGACTTCTATCGCTTCGACACACCCGTCGGCACCGAGAACGAGTTCATCGACGACACCGGCGTCGGCACCGACACCGTCGACTTCTCCGGCGTCAACAGCGGCCTGAGCATCGACCTCAACAACCCCAACTTCGTCACCGGCCTGACCCTCAACATCACCGCCGCACCCGGCACCGTGCTCGAGAACGTCGTCGGCACCCCCTTCGACGACGAAATCTTCGGCAACAGCGAGTCCAACATCATCACCGGCAACGCCGGCAACGACACCATCCTCGGCGGCGACGGCAACGACCTCTACATCTTCCGACCCGAAGACGGCATCCAGGACGACGTCGTCTTCGATGCCCCCGGCCAGGGCGTCGACTCCCTCGACTTCTCTCAAATCTCCCGCGACACGCCGGTCGTCGTACAACTCGACGATCCCGGCAACCTCGCCAGCTACGGCCTTAACACCGTCTTCGACCCCGACGGCGTCACCGAGATCGAGAACGTCCTCGGCACGCCCGGCGACGATGTGTTCGTCGACAACGATCGCAACAACTTCTTCATCGGTGATCGCGGCGACGACACCTACATCTTCAATCCCAACCCCGGCGGCGCGTCCGACGTCATTCTCGAAGACGCACTGCTCAGTGCCGGCAACGACACGCTCGACCTGTCCCGCGCCACCGCCGGCTACGCGGTCGACCTGACCGTGACCAACCTCGCCGTCGGCGGGCCGCACGTCGTCCTCGCGGCGGCCTTGTCGATCGAGAACGTCATCGGCTCGCAAGGGCCCGACACGATCCGCGGGACCGACCTGGCCAACCGCATCGACGGCCAGGCGGGCGACGACAGCATCACCGCCGCCGGCGGGGCCGACACGCTTACCGGCGGCTTCGGTAGCGACACCGTCTCCGGCGGCTTCGGCTCGGACCTCTTCGTCTTCGTCGACCTCTCCGCTTCCGGTATTGCCGAGACGGACACGCTCTTCGACGACGGCGGCGTCGACACCCTCGACTTCTCCCAGCTCGGCCAGGGCGTCAACGTCATCATCGACCCCGCCCGGCCCGGCACGCTCCTGGCCGGCACCGGTGGTGGGCTCCTCCAGGTCGAAGACCCCGCCAAGGCCCGCTACGAACAAGTCATCGGCACCGACTTCAACGATCTCTTCCAGGGCAGCCCCGAGGCCGACACCCTCATCGGCGGCGAAGGCAACGACATCTTCATCGACGGCGACGGCGACGACCTCCTCGACGGCGGGCCCGGCGACGACGGCTACATCTTCAACACCAGCGGCGACTTCCAGCTCGACCAAATCATCGACGTCGCCGGCGGGCGAAATTTGCTGGGGATCGGCTCCGAGACCGTCGGCGTCACCATCGACATCTCCGACGACTTCGACTCCCTCATCGCCGTCGGCAACGACCGCTACCTCTTCGGCACCGGCACCCACTTCGC
The DNA here is from genome assembly GCA_964416015.1 of uncultured Tepidisphaerales bacterium. Lineage (GTDB taxonomy): Bacteria > Planctomycetota > Phycisphaerae > Tepidisphaerales > Tepidisphaeraceae > JBCDKH01. The sequence goes on along the minus strand of CAYQCT010000074.1, from coordinate 8,980 downwards.
CGATGTCGCCACCGGCGTGGGCAACGACTTCATCACCGGCAACCGCCTGAGCAACAACATCTTCTCCGGCGACGGCGACGACACCGTCCTCGCCGGCCGGGCGGCCGATGCCGTCTTCATCGCCGGCGGCTCCAAACTCATCGAAGGCGGAGCCGGCGACGACAACTACATCTTCCAGGGCGACGCCGACGTCCGGCTCGTCGAGAGCGACGGCTCGGTGGCCCCCGGCACCGGCATCGCCCGCGGCGGCGGCTTCGACATCCTCGACCTCGGCTTCGCCACCAACCCCGTCGAGTTCGACCTGAGCCTCGTCAGTCAGGCCTTTAACGCCGGCGGGTCGAGCGTCGAACTCTTCGCCCCCGACCCCGCCGGCGGGCCGGACGTGCCCGACGCTGAGAACTTCGAAGGCCTCTTCGGCTCACGCACCGCGCAGAACGTGCTCAGCGGCAACTCCCGCGGGAACCTCCTGGTCGGCGGGGCGGCCGACGACACCCTCTCGGCCTTCGACGGCACCGGCAATCTCGTCGTCGGCCAAGGCGGCAACGATGGACTGCTGGGCAGCCTCGGCGACGACATCCTCCTCGGCGGCGATGGAGACGACACCCTCGTCGCCGGCCCCGGCCGAGACATCCTCATCGGTGGACGGGGCGCCGACGGACTCACCCAGTTCTTCTTCGGAGCCGGCGAGACCGACGAGGACATCCTCATCGCCGGCAGCACCACCTACGGCGACATCCTCAACGCGATGACCGGACCCGCCGACCTGCTCCCCGGTTTTGCCGCCGCCGACGCCCGCCGCGACCTGACCGCCATCGCCGGCCGCTGGGGTCGCACCGACCTCACCTTCGACGACCGCCGCCTCGCCATCGCCGCCGGCCTGGGCACCTCGGGCGCGGCCTTCAACGCCTCGACCATCACCACCGACGGAGCCATCGACTCCCTCATCGGCGACGGCGGCCGAGACTGGCTGCTCCGCGAGTCCACCGACCTCGACGACGAAGATCCCCAGGACTTCCGCGACATCCTGTGACACCCGTCGGCCCGACGGGGTTGCAACAAGCGAGGAAGAAAGCGGCGAAAGGGGTTCGAACCCTCAACATTCAGCTTGGAAGGCTGACGCTCTGCCAATTGAGCTACCGCCGCGGAGACGTGCGGGAGTCTAGGCAAGGTCGTGGGACGGCCGGGTCACTCGGGCGAGGGCTCGACGCGACGGATCCGGGGGTCGACGAACTCGTCGGACTCGTCGCGGCTGGTGCTGGAGAACTCGCTGACGATCGCCCCGGCGTCGCCGGCCTGGAACCAGTGCCAGGTGCCCGGCTCGATGGTGTACTGCTCGCCGGGGTGCAGGACGACCTCGTGGGAGACCGTGTAGTGGGCCTCATCGCCCGTAGGCGGGGTCGCGTGGGGCGATTGGGCGGGCGGACCTTCGACGTAGAGGTAGACGACGCCGGCCCGGCAGCGGAAGGTTTCGCGTTTGCCGGGGTCGTCGCCGACGGGCGGGTGGCGGTGCTGCGGGCAGGTCTGGCGGGGGAGCAGGATCAGTTCCTTGGCGCAGTAGCGGTCGTTGTTTTCGTAGACGACCAGGCCCAGGCCGGTCCGTTCGAAGTCGTCGAGGCCCAGGGTGGCCAGCTCCATCGTGTCGGCTTCGTGGGGCGTCAACACGATGCCGGCGTCGCGGAGCATGTCGAGGTAGGTTCGGCGGGCGGGGTGCATGGTGGGCATCATCGCGTAAGCCGTTTCTTCATGAAACCGTGACCGGGAATTTGCGCAGCGGCGGGGCGGGGCGGCTCTGGTGCCGTCCATGCCCATCAACCGCCGTACCGCCCTCGCCGCCGCTTCCGCCGTCACGCTCGCCCTGGCCGGGGTGGCTTCGGGGCAGGAGGCCAAGAACGTGATCCTGATGATCGCCGACGGGGCGGGGCCGACGACGTGGGAGGCGGCGAACCAGTTCCAGTTCGGCACCGCCGCCGGCACGAGCAACGCCTTCCGCCAGCAGTACGAAGGCTCGGACTTCACGCAGCACTGGATGACGACCTTCACCGGCCACAACCAGCCGGTCAACCCGGGCTTCACCGGCGGGCAACTCCTGCCGCGGCTCTTCGTCGAGCTCGATTACCCGACCTTCGGCAGCTACGACCCGGCCCAGGCGAACGACGCCACGCCCGGCCCGGTCCGCATGGTCGACAACGACGGCCTGCTGGGCCGCGGCACGCCCACGACGCTGACGCCGCTGCCGGGCCTGCCGCCGGAGCTGGCCGCGGTCGCCAACCAGATCGCGGGCCTGTTCGAGCTCTCGGAGACCGCCGGCTTCGTCGCGTACGACTACCTGGTCACGAACAGCGTCACCGACTCCGCCGCCGCCGGCACCGGGATGGCCAGCGGCGTCAAGACCTACAACACCGGCATCAACGTCGACCTGCAGATGAACCCCGTCGAGTTCATCACCCAACGCATGGTCGCCTCGGGTCGCAAGGCCGGCGTCGTCACCACCAAGCCCTTCACCGACGCCACCCCCGCCGCCTTCGGCACCAACAGCATCGACCGCAACCTCGAGGCCCAGATCAGCGACAGCATGATCCGCAACGGCCTGCTCGATGTCATCATCTCCCCCGGCCACCCTGAGTTCGACTCGGGCGGCGTCCCTGACACCACTCCCGAGTACGACACCGTCTCCCAAGCCAATCTCACCGCCCTCCGCGACGGGCTCGACGGCTGGACCTTCGTCGACGACGCCGACCAGCTCGAAGCCATCGGCCAGGGTGGGGCGCCCGCACCCGACCGCCTGTTCGGCCTCGTGCCCACCGGCTCCCAGCTCCAGGGCCGCGACACCACCGGCCGGACCAACGCCTACGACCCGCGGTTCTACGACCCGGCCGACCCGAACGGGGCCGTGCCGTTCGTCATGCCCGACCTCGACGCCCTTTCCCGCACCGCCATCGAGACGCTCGAGCAGGACGAAGACGGCTTTTTCCTCATGATCGAGAACGCCAGCGTCGACTCCGCCGCCCACAGCAACGACCTGGCCCGGCTCGTCGAGGAGCAGCTCGCCTTCAACCGCGCCGTCGACGAGGTCATCGGCTGGATCGAGACCGAAAGCTCCTGGGACGAGACGCTGCTGATCATCACCACCGACCACGGCAACGGCCTGCTCCTGGGGCCGGACAGCGACACCGTCTACATGCAGTCCCCCGTCGCCAACGACGTCGGCGAGCTGCCCGAGGCCATCTGGTGGAGCACCAACCACACCAACGAGCTGGTCCCCCTCTGGACCCGCGGCGTCGGCAGCGACCTGTTCGCCGGGCTCTTCGACGGCGTCGATCCGGTCCGCGGCAGCTACATCGACACGACCGACGTTCACACCGTCATGTCGCTGGTGATCCCCGAGCCCGGCATGCTTTCGCTCCTCGCGGTGGGCGGCCTCACGCTCCTGCGGCGTCGTCGCTAGCGGAGCGGCGGGGCGGGTTGCCGGCAAGAAACGCCCGCAGTTCCGCCAGCGTGCAGAGCCCGCTCGTGGCGTCCGCCGACCCGACGCACCTCGCGCCCGCCGCGCAGGCAAGGTCTGCGGCGACGTCGAGCGGCTCGCCCGCGACCAGCCCCGCGAGGAAGCCTGCGATCGTCGTGTCGCCGGCACCGGTGGTGCCGATGACCTCCACCTCGAACGTCGACGCCCGCAGGATCCGCCCGCCCCAGCCCGCCACGATCGAGTCGGCTTCGGGCGCGGTCCGGATCGCCAGACCACGCTCGCCGTCCTTGACCACCAGGACACGGCAGCCAAGGGCGAGCACCGTCTCGTCGTCGGCATCGGTCATCTGGCGCAGCTCGTCTCGGCTGGGCAGGAAGACGTCGACGTGCGGCAGGACGTTTCTCAGCAGCCGGTCCCAGTCGATGCGACCTGCCCAGCCGCCCGGGTCGACGCCGCACAAATCCAGGCTCGTCAGCAAGCCGTGCCGCCGTGCCCGCTCGAACAGCCGGACGAGCGGGCTGCCGTGGTCGTCGCACATCGCCCGCATCACCGGCGGGTAGCCGAAGTGCAGCAGGCGGGCGTCGTCGAACGCGGCATCGGGGACGTCGGCGTCGGTGAAAGCGGCGTTGGTGCCGGGGCAGTGGAGGAAGCGTCGGTCGTCTCCCGGGGGCGAGAGGACGACGGTGTAGCTGGTCGCGCCGGGCCTGATGGCGAGGGAGGCGTCGACGCCGGTGTGGTCGTAGAGGCGTTGCAGCTCCCGGCCGAAGGCGTCGTCGCCGACGCTGGTCACAAGGCGGGTCGTCACGCCAAGCTTGTGCAACGCCAGGCCGGTGTTGCTCACGCTCCCACCGGTGGCGATGGTCGCGGGGCCGACCTCGGCGAGCGCGCCCGCGGCCGGCAGCTCGCCGTGCAACATCGCCGGGATCACATCGAGGCAGGCATGGCCGCAGCAGATGATCTCGACGCTCGACCCGCTCACGCGGCGGATGATAACGCACGCTCAGGCGACCCGCACGCGGGTCAGCGGCGGCACCGGGCAGGCGGCCGCGGCGTGGCGGCCGTCGGCGAAGAGCTCAATCCCGCCGCCGTCAAGCACGAGCGTCGCCGGGCCGCTCGCCTCCATCTCGACGGTGCGGTCGAACCAATCGGGCAGGCCCGGCGTCGCGTGGCGTCGCAGCCGCAGCCGACCGTTGCCGAGCTCGATCGTTGCGTAGGGCCGATCGTCCGACAGCAACTCGAAGTGGCCGTCGTCGAGAGTCGCGATCGACGGCCGCGGCAGGTCGCGGTCGATCGCCGCCGCTTCCGGCAAGGCGAACGCGGGCCGCTGGTCCAGCCGAAATCGGCCGCTTTCGCGCGAGAGATACAGCTTCCGAGGCAGCGTGAGCATCCCCTGCCAGCCGACGTCCGGCACGCGGGCGCCGTAGCTCCAGTGGCTCATCCACCCGACCGCCACCGGCGGGCTCGTCGGCCACGTGACGGCCGCGTAGTCGTCCGGGCCGACGCTGAACGGCAGCGGGCCGGCCTCGACCGCAAATCGCTCGCCGTCGAAGTCGCCGACGAACGCGATCGTTCCGCTCTCGCCTTCAAATTGCTCCCCCTTGCCGAAGATCGCCTGGTCGCAGTAGCTCGCGAGCAGCACCCACAGCGTGCCGCCGCCGGTCTCGATAGGCATCTCGAACAGGTCGGGACACTCCCAGACGCTGCCCTGTGGCCCCGGCGGGTCTTGGTCGAACGTGCCGACCTCCGTCCAGTCGACCAGGTCCGGCGACCGGTAAAGCCTCAGCCGCCGGCCGCAGGCGAGGAGCATCACCCAGCTCGACGTGCCCGCGTGCCACAGCACCTTCGGGTCGCGAAAGTGCCGCTCGCCCGCCGGCTGGCGAAGCACCGGGTTGCCCGCGTGCGCCCGCCACGTTCGCCCGCCGTCGTTGCTGGTGGTCAGCGCCTGATGTTGGGTCTCGTCGCTTCGCCAGGCGGTGTAGAGCGCGGCGATTTTGCCGTCGAACGCGACAGCCGAGCCGGACCAGCAGTCGCCGGTCGCGTCGGGCCGCAGGGCGACCGGGTGGTGTTGCCACGACCTGAAGTCGCGGGTCGTGGCGTGACCCCAGGTTCGCGGCCAGTCGTGCTGATAGAAGAGATGGTGCGTCGGACCGTCTTCGTCGGGCGTCGTCACGAGGCCGACCGGGTCGTTCATCCAGCCTTGCGGCGGCGAGAACCGCAGCGTCGGGCGGGCGGACCAGTTGACGTCATGGGCGGCGGTCACGTCGGGCGTCATCTTCGCCGAGCATAGCGATCGGCAGATCGGCCCCGCGGTCGCCACCGTCAGTCCCGGCCGAAGTTCACGTCGTCGTCGCCGACGCCCGCTTGCCAGTCGCGCAACGCGTCGATCAGCTCCCGCGGCACGCCGTCATCGGATTGATCGCGCGTCTCGAACGGGTCGGCGGCGAGATCGAAGACCTGCTCGTGCTCGAAGCCGTCGACACGGTAGCGGATGAGCTTTCGGTCGCCGACGCGGACCATTCGCTGCACCTGGCGGAAGGCGCATCCGACGAAGGGGCGGCCGGCGGTCGCGTCGCCACCGAACAGGGGGCCGAGCGAGTCGAACCAGCTGTCCGCCGCGTCGCCGCCGGCGGCCTCGATCAGCGTCGGGTACAGGTCGTGCTGGTAGCAGAGCCCAGACGCCACGTGCCCCCGCGCCACGCCCGGCCCGGCGGCGATCAGCGGCACGCGTGCCGACGGCTCGTAGACGTTCTGCTTCCCCATCAGCCCGTGCTGCCCGACGGCCAACCCGTGGTCGGCCGTGTGGATCACGAGCGTGTCATCCCCGATGCCCGCCGCGGCGAGCGCCTCGTGGACGCGGCCGATGCCTGCGTCCATGTGCGTGATCATCCCGTAGTAGTCGGCGATTTCCCGGCGGACCTCGCTCAGGTCGCTCGGCTCGCGCGTCTCCAGCCGCGGATGCCCGAGCATGCGTTCGTCGCGGACGTTGAGCGCGCCGTTGTCGAACGGGTGTAGGTGGGCGAAGTTCGGCGGCAAGTCGAGCGACTTGGGGTTGTACATCCGCCGGTAGTCGTCCGGCGGCGTCCGCGGGTCGTGCGGGGCGGTGAAGGCGCAGTAGAGGAAGAACGGCCGATCACCGCGTCGCCGCGAGCGGATGAAATCGACGGCCGAGTCCGCGAAGACGTCGGTGCTGAAGCCGTCGGCGATCCTCGGTTTCGCGTCGTAGCGGCCGGCCGGGTCGAAGTCGTGGACCGGCGTGAACCAGTGGTCGGCCATGCCGCCCAGCAACACGTTCGAAGCGGCATTGAAGCTGCGGGCGAACAGCTCGCGCGTGTTGTGCCATTTGCCGGTCGCGAAGCAGTCGTAGCCCAGCCCTTGCAGCCGCTCACCCAGGGTCGGCGGGAACCCGGTCAGGTCATCCCGCCACCAGGCCTCGCCCATGTACCGGCCCGGCAACTGGAAAAACGGCTGCCCGCTGTGCAGCATCGCCCGACTCGGCGCGCAGACGGCCATCGAACAGGAGCCGAGGTGATACGCGCTCCGACAACGCACACCCTGCTCGGCGAGGCGGTCCAGTGCCGGCGTGCGGACGGCTTCCACGCCCTCGCAGCCGATCGAAGACCCACGCTGATCGTCGGCGATCGTCAGCACGATGTTCGGCGGCCGGCTCATGAGGTCACCTCCACGGTCCGCTTCGCCTCGTGCGAACGCAACGCCGCGTCGAGGATCGCGTGGTGCCGCTTCGCCTCGGTAGGCGTGACGCAGGTGAAGGGCTGGCTCATCCCGTCGGTGCCGTTCGTGAGCTCGTCGCAGAAGGCGGCGAACATCTGCTGGATGGCGTCGCTGAAACCGAACTCGAAGATGCCGCCGGTGATGCTCGGGTAGGGCGGGTCGAGCGGGACGTCGGCGTGGTGCCACGCCTGCGGGCCGCCGTTCTTGGGATAGGGCATGGTCTTGAGAACTTTGGGGTTTTGCGTCGAGAACTCCGCCGACTGCCGCGTGCCGTGGATGCGCAGGAACCAGGTGTTCTGGTGGCCGGGCGCGATTCGCCTGACGCTCACGCTCATCGGGAACTCGCTCGCCTCGTGCTCGACGCGGCAGAGCATCGTCGCGTTGTCCCAGGTTTCGCACGGGACCCGCTCGTCGCTGCCCTTGGCTTCGGGCCGGGTTTCGACGGCTTTGGTCAGGACCGCCCGGACGTCGGCCGGCATCCAGCCGAAGCGGAGCGGCAGGTGCAGCGGGTGCATGCCCAGGTCGCCCAGCACGCCGTACTCGCCGCAGGTCGCGATTCGTCGTTTCCAGTTAATCGGCTTGTCGGGGTCGAGGTCGCTGCTGTGCCAGAAGCCGGCCTCGACGTCGAGGATTCGGCCGAACGCGTCGCTCTCGACCAGCCTGACGATCCGCTGTACCCCGGGGAAGAACGGGATCTCGCTGCTGCACCGGGCGAAGGTCTTGCGCTCGTCCAGGGCCTGCGTGATGGCGTGGTTCGCGGCGACGTCGATGCCGAAGGGCTTCTCGCCGAGGAACGGCACGCCGGCCTCGATCACGTCGAGGTAGAGTTGCTCGTGCAGGTCGTGGGGCACCGCGACGTACAAAGCGTCGACCGACCCGTCGAGCAGCTCGCGGTAGTCGCTCGTGCTCCGCTCGATCGGGCAGTTGCGCTCGAACCAGGTCCGGGCGTCCGGGTTGAGGTCGCAGACGGCGGTGATGGTCGGCTCGAAGTCGGGCGGGGTCGGGCCGGCGTCGAGCTGGCACCACCGCCCGGCGGCGGCGGCGAACTCCCGGCCCATCAGCCCCGCGCCGATCACGCCGAAACGGATACGCTTGCGGTCGCTCATTTCCCACCCCCGATCATCCCGGCCGCGTCGGCGGGGGAGGTGCCGTCGTGCAGGACCGCCATGAGCGCTCTTGTGATGCCCGCGGGGTGCTCGTGCTGGATGATGTTGCGTCCGTAGACGATGCCGCGGGCGCCCTGATCGAGCACGGCGGCGGTCCGCTCGAGCAGGGTCGCGTCGTCGACCCGCCCGCCGCCGCGGACCAGCACCGGGATGCCGGCCGCGGTCTCGACCACCCGGCCGTACTCGTCGGCGTCGTCGGTCGGATCCGCCTTGATGACGTCGGCCCCGAGCTCGACCGCCTGCCGGACCAGCGGCACGATCTTGTCGGCGTCGCCGTCGACCATGTACCCGCCCGCCTCGGCGTTGGGCCGGAAGACCAGCGGCTCGACCATCAGCGGCATCGCGTACCGCTCACACTCGCTCCGCAGTCGGCAGATGCCCCGCACGCAGTCCCGCGTGACCTCCGGCTCGCCGGGGATCAGGAACAGGTTGACCACGACACACGCGGCGTCGAGTCGGACCCCGGTCAGGGCCGCCTCTTCGATGGTCTCGCTGAAGAGCGTCCGCGGCAATTTCGTGCCGTAGACGTTGGCGACGTCGGTGCGGAGCACCAGTGCGGGCCTGGGGCTGGTCGGCAGGCGCTGCAACAGCCGGGCCTGGCCGACGGTGAGTTGAATGGCGT
>CAYQCT010000073.1:15673-16875 GCA_964416015.1 uncultured Tepidisphaerales bacterium | reverse complement strand
ATCTGCAGACCGACGGGCAGGCTGTGTCCTGCCTTGAGACTCCGGCCCAGGAAGTCGAGGCCGTCGGGGAGCTGCTCGCCGATGAGCTTTTGCCGCTTCATCCGCCGATGTCCGAGCCAGAGGAACGGCAGGTAGGCACCGACCAACAGCCCGATGCTGCCGACCAGGACGGAGCCGCGGACGGCGAAGAGAACGATCGCGATGCCGAAGCCGAGGATCGCGCAGATGCTGATGAACTTCTCCACGCTCAGGTCGGGCGCTGATAGCTTCAGGTTCGCCTGCAGCTCGCGAGTCAGGCTGAAGCGGGAGAGCGCCGCACGAAGGTGCGCGACGCCGCCCTCTTCGCCGAGGAGCGTCGGCCCGTCAGTTTTGACGTCGCTGCGACGCGTCGTGACGCCGGTGAGTCGGTTGCGCAGGCGGCCGCGGTCGAGCAGGCTCGCGCCGAAGCTTGTCCACGCCCACCAGGTGACGCCGGCCACGCCGAAGGCGAGTGTGGCGACGAAGGCGATCTCGAGATACAGGCGAGTCTCAGGGCTCATGGGGAAGGATGTGCGGAAGAATTGCGAAGTGCATCAGCCGAGGCGGCGTTGTTCGAACATGTCGCTGGGCAGCTTGATGCCGCGGTGCTCGATGCGTTGCAACGCCTTGGGCCGGATGCCGTGGCACATGAAGTGGCCTTCGGCGTTGCCGTCGATGTCGACGCCGGACTGCTCGAAGGTGAACAGGTTCTGCATCTGGATCGTGTCGCCCTCCATGCCGTCGATCTCGGAGACGTACGTCACCTTCCGCTTGCCGCCGGCGAGTCGGCTGGCCTGGACGACGATGTTGACGGCGCTGCTGATCTGCTGCCGCAGGCCACGCGGAGGAATGTCGTAGCCGGCCATCGCGACGAGCACTTCGAGCCGGGCCAGCGCGTCACGCGGCGTGTTGGCGTGGACCGTCGTCATGCTGCCGTCGTGGCCGGTGTTCATGGCCTGGAGCATGTCGATGGCTTCGCTGCCGCGGGTCTCGCCGATGATGATGCGGTCGGGCCGCATACGAAGACAGTTCTTGACGAGGTCGCGGGCGGTGACTTCGCCCTTGCCTTCGATATTGGCCGGGCGTGTCTCGAGGCGGACGACGTGCGGCTGCTGCAATTGCAGCTCGGCGGCGTCTTCGCAGGTGATGACGCGTTCGCCCAGGCCGATGTAGCGGCTCAGACA
>CAYQCT010000073.1:1794-15663 GCA_964416015.1 uncultured Tepidisphaerales bacterium | reverse complement strand
CCGGAGATGAGCACGTTGCAGCGTGCCTGCACCGCAGCCGAGAGGAAGTCCATGACGACCGCGGGAAACGCCTCGTAGCGGAGCAGGTCCTCGAGCTGCAACGGCTTGGAGCCGAAGCGGCGGATCGAGACGCTGCTTCCGTCGAGGGCCAGCGGCGGGATGATCGCGTTGACACGGCTGCCGTCGGGCAGGCGGGCGTCGACCATCGGCTGCGTCTCGTCGACCCGCCGTCCCACGCCGGCGACGATGCGGTCGATGACCTGGCGAAGGTGACGCTCGTCGCGGAAGACGGTCTCGCTGACGCTGAGTCGGCCCTTGCGTTCGACGTAGATCTGGTCGTGGCGGTTGATCAGGATGTCGCTGACGTGCGGATCCTTGAGGATCGCCTCGAGCGGCCCGAAGCCGAAGGTTTCGTCGAGGATCTCCTCGACAAGGCGGTCCTGTTCGCCGGAACTGATGAGGCCTTTCTGACCGGCGGCCATCTCGCGGACGAGCTGGCGGACTTCGCTTCGGACCTGCTCGGGTTTCATCTTCGTCAGCGTGCCCATGTCGAGCCGGTCGACGAGCTGCTGATGAATCGCGGACTTGAGCGAGGCGAAGCGGGCGGCGCTGCGGTCGTCATTCTGCACGAGCTTCGCCCGACCGGCGGCGGGATCGGTGACGGCGGCCTTAACGAGATTGCTCGGCTTGAACGCATCGGCTTTGGTCTTGGCGGCGACCTCTTCCTCCGTCGGCGGCGTCGACTCGACGGCGGGTTCGGCCGGTGGCTTGGCGTCGCCGGCTTCACGCGACTGCGGGAGCGACCGGACCAGCTCTTCGTCCGCCAGACGCGGGAAGGCCGCGGCGTCGCTGCCGTCGGGCGTGGAAGCTGGAACGGGGGAAGTTTTGGTGAAAAGGCCCATGGGTGGATCGGCGGGAGAATCGGCAGGGACGGACGGTGCGACGGACGGATCAGGCGGCGCGACGGCGGAAGAAACCGCCGCGGCTCTTCTCGTCGCCGGGGCTCGGCGGCGCTTCAACGGGGCCGCGGCCGCTCGTGACTTCGCGGGCGATCTGCAGGAGCGACTGGCTCATCTCCGCACGCGGGCTGCGACTCACCGCGGGCTCGCCGTAGTTGATCGCGCCAATGGCAGTTTTGAAGTCGTTGGGAATCGTCCAGGCGATCTCCAGGCCGAGCGACCGCTCGACTTCGCTCGCGTCGATGTCGCTGCCCTTCTTGACGTAGCGGTTGGCGACGACACGAACTTTGCTGCTCTCGACGCCCATGCGACGCAGGGCCGCGACATACCGCTCGGCGTTGCGGCAGCTCGGGACGTTGAGCTGCATCGTCAGAATCGTCATGTCGCTGGCGGCGACGACGGTCGCGTAGATCGGGTCGAGGCTCATCTGGCCGTCGACGACGACGTACTCGAAGTTGCGTGCAAGCACGCCGATTAGCCGCTGCACGCCGGCCTGCGTCACCCGCTGACTCTCTTCCATCAGCTCGGGTCGGCCCAGCAGTTTGAGGCCGGTCTTCTCGTGCTCGATGAGGGCGTTGTCGACGAGCTGTTGGTCGAGGCGATCGCCCTGCTCCATGACGTCGGCGATGGTGTACTTGGGCCGGACGTCGAACGCGCCGCCGACGTCGCCGCGGACGAGGTCGAGGTCGAGGAGCACGGCTCGGTGTCCGCTGTTGGCGAGGCTCGCGGCGATGTTGCAGGCGACGGTCGTGCTGCCGCAACCGCCGGCGGTCGGGACGACGTGAATCACGCGGCCACGTCGTTCGCCGCCGTGGCTGGTGGCGACGCGTTCCAACGCCTGCCGCAACGCCGCTTCGGGCATCGGCAGCGGAATGAACTCGCGGACGCCCGCACTCATCGACCGCATCAGAAGCTGCGGGTCCAGCACCTGGCTCATGGCGAAGAAGGCCGCGCCCGGATACTTTCGCGGCAACGACTCGACCTCGTCGAGCGTCGACGTGGCCGACGGGTCGAGGTTGATGAGGACGACCTGCGGCGGCTCGCTCCGCTCGAGCTCACGCTGGAGCTCGCTGATCTTGCCGAAGCCGGCGGAAACATTCACGCCGTACCCGCTCAGGGCTTCGTGGAGCTCCTGACGGTTCTCCGTGTCGGCATCAACAACGATGGCAGAAAGCTGTAGGAAAGAAGCGCTCATGGTGTGCGGAGGGTGAGAGGCAGGACGCGTCCGAACGACGCTCCGTCTTTGTTTCGGCGGCATCAGCAACCGGGTTGAGGCCGACGTCATGAAACAAGAATGCCCCGGCCGATCGGCCGGGACGTTCTCGTCTCTGCTGTGATGAAGCTTCTATTCGACCGGCGTCGCCTCGGTGAAGGCGTACCGCGTTCGAAGGGCCGGTCCGGAGGCGAGGTCGTCCGAGCCATCCACGTCGGCGTCGTCGGGCAATGCCACGCCCGCGTCGCCACCCATCTGGCCGCCAAGGAAAAGCTCGACGTCGTTCGGGTGCCGCCACGTCTGTCCCGGCAGCGGCGGCATCGCGGTCGCGTCCAGCGGTGCGACGAGTCGCGGCGTGACGAGCACGACCAGCTCCGTCTCTTCCCGCTGGTAGGCCGTGCTGCGGAACAAGGCGCCGATGATCGGCAGATCGCCCAGCAGCGGGATGCCTTCCTTGTTCGCGACGCTCCGGCTGCGAATCAAGCCGCTGATCGCCAGGGTCTGGCCGTCGAGGAGCTCGACGGTCGTGCTCGTCACTCGCTTGCGCAGGCCCGGCACGATGATGCCGCCGGGGCCGCGTGTTCCGACCGTGGCATCGATGTCGCTGACCTCGCTCAAGAGCCGCATGCGGATCTGGCCGTTGCCGAGGACGACGGGCGTGTAGTCGAGCTTGATGCCGAACTCGCGGTACTCGATGGCGATGCCTTCTTCCTGCGGCACGGGCACGGCAAACTCGCCGCCGGCCAGGAAGCTGCCCTGCTCACCGCTGGCCACGACCAGCTCCGGGTCGGCCAGGATACGGAGCAGGTTGCTGTCGCGAAGGGCCTGGATGTAGTAAGCGAACGGGTTTCCATCGAGACGGCCGAGGCCGAAGAGCTGGACGCCGGTGGTCGGGTCGAGAATGCCGAGGCGGTCGATGACGCCCGTATCGGGATCGGAGCCGAAGGCCAGCGGGTTCACCTGGCCAACGTTGGAGCCGAAGATGGTGCCGGAATTGTCCTGGAAGCCGAAGTTGACGCCGAACTGTTTGCCGGCACTGCGGCTGACCTCGGCGAACTGGATGCGAAGCGCGACCTGCTGGCCGCCGGCGATGCGGAGAAGGTTCTCCACGTCGCCGAAGCCGCTGGCGATCCGTTCGGCCAGCTCCGCCTGTTCGGCGTCGCGGGCCGTGCCGACCAGGGCGATCTTGCCGCCGAGGTCGCTGACGCCGATGTTCGCGCCCGGCAGCAGTTCCTCGAGCTTGTCGGCGATGACGCGAAGGTCGGCCGACGACTGCAACAGCAAGGTCTGCCGGCGGTCCTGGGCGTCCCAGAAGACGACCTGCGTCGTGCCGACCTGCTTGGCCGTCACCAGCAACTGCGTCGGGCCCAGCGGCTGCACTTCGGCGAGCTCGTCGCGGCCGATGCTGACGCGGTGGAACGGACGCGTCGTCTCGATGACCCGCGTGTCGTTCACCATCACCCGCAGCTTGCCATCGACCATGTCGTCGTCGGAGATCAACGCGGGCGTGATCTGCATCGCCGGCGCGGCCGCGGCCTCGACGGCGGCCTTCTGGGCGACCTCGCGGAAGAGGTTGCCGAAGCGCGACGCGAACCGCGACAACGGCCCGGCCTCGTCGGCCTCGAGAACGACCGGCATTGGGTCGGCCTCCTGGGCATACGCAGGCAGGCAAGGAGCCGCGGCAGCGGCGACGGCGGCGAGTAGATATCGGGTGCGGATCATCGGACGGCCGGTGGGCGAATGCGGGGGAGAATCAAAGGAAAAGGCGGAGAATCAACACGTTCAGTCGAACGGGTCTTCGTCGTGCGACGGGGCCGGCTTGTTCGAGCCGGCGGCAGGAAGCGACTCGCGACTGGCGACGCCGCCGCGAATGACTTCCACGACGTGCGGACGCGGCTTGCGGACGCGACGAGGCGTCGGCTTCGTCTCGGCCGTCTCGACACCCGCAGGCGGTGCCGAGGTCGGGCCGAACAAGTCGCTCTGATCCGCACCGGCGAGGCTCGTGTTGTCGATGCCGGTCGGGTTCTCGATGACGCCGGGCGTCGCGGTCTCCATCGGGTCGAACGGCTCGATCTCGATGTCGTCGCCGGCGAACCACTCGTCGTCGATGACGCCCTCGATCTTGTCGGCGACGGTGCCGCTGAACTCGCCGAGGGTCAGGCCCTCGAAGGGCGAAAGCTCGCGGTCGCTGTCGTTGCGGAGCACGAGTCGCGGCGAGCCGTTGCTTGCGGCCAGGTCGATGCGGGCGGCCTGCTCGAAGCTGACTTCGAAGGTGATGCGGGCGACCTGCTGGTCCTCGACCTCGGCGTACGGATCGCCGCCATCTTCGGCGTCGTTTGGCGTATCAATCATGCGGCCGTTGACGGCGAGGACGCGCAGGTCCTGGGCGACGGTGCGGACAGTCGGCTGGCCGCCGGAGCCGATGGTGACAACGACGTCGACGCGGTCACCCGGACGAAGCATCCCGTTGAGGCCGGCTTCGGGCGAAAGGCTGATCGTCATCGCCCGTCGCCCCTGCGGCAGGATGCTGGTCAGGCCGCCGGTGCTACCGAGCGGGGCCAGGTGCTGGTCGGTCACGGCAACGCCTTGCGGGACGAGCACGCGGATGACCCGCGGCATCTCGTCTTCGCCGACGGCGAGCAGTGTCGCATAGTCGACGTGGGCCGCGGCGGGCAGGCTGCCTTCTTCGACGCGGGAGATCATCAAGTCCTCCGCCGTCAGGACATGGCCGGGCGGCAGGGCGCGGGCGGCGACGACGACTTCGTCGAGTGCCGTGGCGGCCTCGACGGCGACGTCGTTCGACGAGCCGCTGCTGATCAGCGTCCAGCCGATCCCGGCCGCAGCCAGGCCCAGCACGCCGGCGGCACCCAGGGGTGCCCACTTGCGAAGTTCTTCAGTGTTGACGTTCATACGATGCAGTTCGCGGGTGCGGGATGCTTCAGTGGCGGCCACATGGCTTTGCCTGCTGCCCTTGTCGTCGCGATCGACGGGCGGGTTGACGTGGTGCAAGAAATCAATGAAAGAAAAAGCAAGACGCCCGGCCGTTATGGGGCCGGGCGTCGAACGCGCCGCGAGCTTGTTCTCTTGATCAATCGCCTTCGCGACGCATGACGGCCGAGCCTTCGACGTCGTCCGTCCAGAAGCCGGCGACGTCGACCGTCAGCACGCTGTACTGCGACCACGGCGCGGTGACCTGCACAAGCACCGGCGTGCCCGCGGGCAAGCTGGCGACGCTCGCGGCGGCGTCGGTGTCGCCCCGCTTGATCGCGATCGTCGTCGTGTGCGTCGAGAAGTCGTTCGCCGCCAGCGCCGCGTTCACGGCGGCCGTCACATCGGCGTTCGTCGCGCCCTTGACAATGGCGGCGCGAGCCCCGGCGCGGGCCGCATTCTGTAGTTGGCCGCGAACATGAAACATCCAGCCGAACTCGATGGTCGCGAATAGGACCATCATGATAATCGGCAGAATCATCGCTGCTTCGAGCAACGATGCACCGCGGCGGGCACGAGGAAGATGTCGGGTGCGGGAGATGGTCACGGTGGATCTCGTGTCAGATGGAGCGACGGCTACAACCGCCCTTGCATCGCAGCAAGAACAATCGCGGCCAACGCGGGAACGGCGTGCGGGAGCGGCTTGGAAATGCTCGTGAACCGCCGCCCGTTGTCGGCGGCCTGCTCAGTGCCGAGGCTTTTCACGTGGATCAGCGTCGCGATCAGCACGCCGGTGTTCTTGAGAAGAATCAACAGCTCGCCACGGGCAGTGGCCCGGGCGACGATGCCGATCATGCCGATGATCGCCTCGAGCATCATCAGCGCGATGACGCCCGCCGGCCCGAGCCATGCCCCGGCGGCGGCATAGAGCTTGACGTCGCCCGCGCCGCGTGCCCCGAGAATGAACAACGGCACGCCCGCCAGCAGCCCGACGAGCAGGCCGCCGAAGGCGTGTAGCGGCGTGAACTCCAAGCCGCCCGGGATCGTCACGAACGAACGCAACAAGCCTGCCGCGGCGAGCGAGAAGGTCAGCCAGTTGGGAATCTTGCGGACGCGGCAGTCGATGACGGCCGCGATGATCATCGCGACGAACAGCGGCGTCAGCGCGGCGACGTGCAATGCATAGCCGGGATCCCACTGGTGCGGCCAGGCCCACGACCAGGTGAGGTCGAGCGGGTTGCGGGAAGGATCGGTCACGTGCGGCGTATCGGGCGGAGCAGGAGGCGACTTGAGACGAGGCTGGAACGAACAGAAGACGCCGCCGGCCCGAGGCCGGCGGCGTGAGATTGGGAAGAGGAACAAGGTCGCCGAAGCGAGCCTTAGTTCGTGGTCTTGAAGCTTTCCTTCTTGACCGCGCCTTCCATGTCCTTCATCTTCGTACGCAGGGTGGTGCCGAAGAGCTTCACGGCGCCGATGGCGGCGACGACGATGAGGCCGGCGATCATGGCGTACTCCAGGAGTTCGCCGCCGTCCTCTTCGGTGTAGAGCTTCGCGGCGGTCGACTTGGCCTGGTCCTTCAGGGTGCTGAGCGTCATAGCGCTTCTCCTTGGTTGGCCCCGCCGAATTGGTCGGGGCGACGTGTGTGGGTCGGGTGGCTCCGGCGGCTCGGGTCGTACGCGGCGGTGAATGTGATCGGCGATCATCCGCGAAGTGCGACCTAGGAAACGCACTTGCTCGAACGTCGACCGACACGTTGCAGTTGCCACGCGTGCCCGGCCCCTAACTAGCCTCCGGGGGCACCCGGCCGCCGAAGCGCCCGGTTCCGCCCGGCCCGTCTCGTGAATCGTGCCGACATGGCCACGTCTCACACAAGCGGCGGCCGGCATCGTGCCGACCCTCCACCGCCGTAACCGCCAACGCGGCAATCACGACGCCCCGCCGTCCGCTGATCCCCTCGGATCCGCACGAACAACCAGGTTGCACCCGACATGTCGGCCCGCACCGGCAGGTGGTTGAGGAGTGGCGAAGGTTTCTCGGGCGACAAGTCGCCTCACGCTACTCCGTCAATGCCGCCGCCTCGTCGTGCGGCGGGTAGAGGTGGTCGACCTTCAGGTCGTCGACGCGGATCTCGGCAGTCTCCGCGTAGAAGCCGAGGCGGCCTTCGCGGAAGGTGTCGTCGATCAGGCTCAGACGCACGTAGCCGTCGATGCTGACTTCGATGTAGCGGCCGTAGGCGAGGAGTTCGACCTCCCAGGGGCCCTCGCGGTCGGTGAGGAAGTTGGCGGACTGGATGGCGTTGAAGCTGAAGGCGTGCTCGCCGAGGCCGTCGTCGGGCGTGCCGAGGCCGGGTAGGGTGCCGCCGCCGATCGCCGAGCCGCTGATGGCGTCGCCGAGGCCGGGCGTCGCGGGCGGCTCCTCGCCCTGGTGATGGCTCTTCCAACTCCGCAGCTGCGCCAGGCCCTTCTGCAGGTCGAGCGAGAGGTAGTACCCGCTCGTCGTCGGCTCGTCGAGCCGGAAGACCATGCCGCATTTGCCCTGGCCTTTCAATCGGAGCGTGCCGCGCAGGCGGAAGTCGCGGTGGCTGCCCTGCACCAGGAACGTCTCGAAGCCGGCGTCGCTGCCGAACCAGCAGTCGAGGTCGTTGCTGCCGATGCGACTGTCCGGATTCCCGGCGATCGGGCGCAGCGGCGCAAGGTCGAGCGGGCCGAGCGTGCGCCGCACGGCCCGGTCGAAGCCGTCGAAACTCTTGAGCATCAGCCGGCCGTCCTCATGCACCGCCAGCCGCTTCGGCGGCGGCATGAGGTTGCGGGCCTGGCCGTACTTGCTCGCCGCCGGACTCGTGCCGGTAAAATAAAAGTTGAAGACGAGCCGGCCGTAGCCGTCGAGGTCACACACGTCGCTGGTGCTTACCGTCTCGCCCTTGAGCCGGCCGTCGTCGCCGACTTCCTGGGCCTCAAACGGATAGACGCACGTCCGCGCTGCGTAGTTGCCCTGCGGCAGAAGCACGTTGTCGAAGTAGTTCCGCCACGGCCCGCGTAATTCGTCAGCATACCAATATCGGACCTTCACGTCCTCACGGATGCTGCCCAGCAGGAAGTACTTGCCGCCGAGCTTGAACAGGCCCGGCACCTCGACGTCGTCGTACCGCCGCGGGTGATACAGCGGCGGGCGGAACTCCCACTTGTCCCGCTCGACCTCCTCGACCATCGTCACGCAGCCGCGGCGAATCACCGGCCCGTACTTCACGCGGCCACTGACGAGCAACAAACGTCGCCCGCCGTCGCAGAAGAAGAGCGGGTCACGAAAGCTGACCCAGCGTCGCCCTTCGCGGAGGCTGCTTTCGTAGAAGGTCTCGCCGCCGCGAGCGACGTCGATCGGGTAGTTGCCGTCGTCGACCTTCTTCCAGTGGATCAGGTCGTCGCTGACGGCCAGGCCAATGCGTTGCACGCGGCCGCGTTCTCGCCGGCTCAGGCCGGTGTAGAACATACGCCAGCTGCCCGGCTTGTCCGGGTCGCCGCTGACGTTCATGGTCCAGAGCGCGTCGTCGTCCCACGCGCCCGGATCGCCGATGAAGAGCGCGTTCTCGACGCGTCGCCAGTTGAGGCCGTCGTCGCTGACGGCGTGGGCGATGTAGTCGTGGTTGGGAAGGACGAGGTGGAAGAGGTGGAACGTGCCTTCGTGGAAGACCACGTCGACGTCGCCGATGTTGCGGGGTTCGAAGCCGACGTCGCTGTACATGCGACGGACAGAGTAGTGACTGCGTCGGCGGGCGTGACAACATCGCGTCGCGGCGGCACAGCGGGTATGGTGCCGGCCAGATGGAACTCTTCCTTGCGACGGCCTCCGCCGCCGGTGCCGACGAATTAACGAGCGGGGCTGCATTCATCCAGAAGCTGATCCAGGGCGGGTGGACGATGTTCTTCCTGCTGCTGGTCAGCATCGCCGGCGTCGGCTTCGCGATCGAGCGCTTCATCAACCTCCGCCGCGGCACGATCCTGCCGGAGGCCCTGCTGAAGAGGGCCGACGGCCTCTGGCGGTCCGGGAAGCGGGACGAGCTGATGAAGCTCACCGAGAAGGACCGCTCGACGCTCGGCAAGATGGTCTACGAGGTGGCCCGCTACCGAAGCCGCGGGGCCGAGACGGCGGAGCGACTCGCGGGCGACGTGGCGGCGCGGGACCTGCGGCGCCACCTGCAGCGGGCTTACCCGCTGGCGGTCGTCGCGACGCTCTCGCCGCTGCTGGGCCTGCTCGGCACGGTCATCGGCATGATCGGCGCGTTCGACTCCGTCGCCACCGCCGGCAGCATGGGCGACGCCAGCATCCTCGGCGGCGACATCTCCAAGGCCCTCATCACCACCGGTGCCGGCCTCAGCGTCGCCATCCCGGCACTGGCGCTCTACCACTTCTTCAAGGTCCGCACCGGCATCCTCGGCATCGAGCTCGAGGAGACGGCCGGCGAACTCGTCAACGACTGGTTCGGCGATGAGAACAAGCTAGGAACTGGTAACTTGGGGCTTGGACAGAAGCAGAAGCCCCTCGCCGTACCAGCCGCCAACGTTGCTCCCACTCCGGCCCCAATTCCCAGTTCCAAGTCCCAAGCACCCAACTAAGTGCGCATCGACCTGCCGAGTGACGATTCCGACGCCGACGTGCAGATGTCGCCGCTGATCGACTGCGTGTTTCTGCTGCTGATCTTCTTTCTCGTCGCGACGACGTTGAAGAAGATCGAGCAGGAAGTGCCCGTCGAGCTGCCGCAGCCGGTCGTGAGCACGCTCGTGACGCCCGCGCGGAGCGACGATTCGGTTCTTCGGATCACGGTCGACGCGAGCGGCCAGGTGTTTCTCGGAGGCAACCCGACACCGCAGGGGCAGTGGGTCGACGCCCTGACCGAAGCCGGTGCCGCAACGCCGGACCGGCCCGTACGGGTCACGGGCGACCGTTTTGCGCCATGGGGCACCGTTCTTGCCATCGTCAACACGGCCGAATTCGCCGGCCTCACCGACGTGAACGCTCAGGTGAGCGACGTCCGGCCGGAAGACGAGTAGCCGATTCGCCGCCGACTTTGGCCGCCGATCGTGTAAGATGCAGGTGTGACTGCGATCCAGACGGGCATCGGGACGGGGCCGCGGCGTCGGCGGAACGACAGCCGCGAGTACGGCTTGTGGTTCCTGCTGGCGATTCTGCTGCACGCGATTCTGGCGTTCATTCTCTACTTCTTCACGCCCCTGCCGCAGCTGATTGACGAGGCGATGGCCGCCCAGCCGGACCCGGACCGGGCGATCAGCCGCAGCAAGGTCGAGCAGGTCGCAACGCACGTCGAGCAGGCCGCGACGGAGCAGATGCGCGAAAAGGTCGAGGTCCTACAGGCGACCGTCGCGCAGCTCGACGAGGTCCGCAAGAAGCAGGCCGAGGCGTTTCAGCCGGTGCTGGCCGAACGTCGCGAGGACGCGCCCGATGCCCTTGAAGCCGCTCTGGCCGAGGCCGAGGCGAAGATGGAGGCTGCCAAGGCAGCACTTGATGAAGACGCGCTCGGCGAGGCGTCGCAGGAGCAGTCGGCCGCCGAAGATGCGCAAGAACGTGCCGCCGGCGAGCTCGGGCTGCTCGGCGAAGCGGACAGCGAGGTGCAGGAAGCCCTCGATGCCGCCAATGCGGCGCAGCGGGATGCCAGCGACACCACCGCGAAGCTGAAGGAAGCGACGGACACCGCGAATCGGCTTCGCCCGCAGGTCGAGAAGCATCAGAGTGAGGTCGAGAAGAATGCCGCCAAGCTGGAGCGGTACGAGACGCAGCTTGCCGAACGCACGGAAGCCATCACAGCAGCACGGGCGAAGATCGAAGAGGAGAAGGCAGCCCGTGAAGCCGCCGAGCAGGCAGTCAAAGACGCGGACAATGCTCGCAAGGCGGCCGAGTCAGCTCGGAAGAGAGCTGATTCGGAAGCCGAGAAAGCCAAAGGTGATGCCAAGGCTTCCGCCAATGAAGCGAGGGACAAAGCCCGCGCGGCGGCGAGCGAGGCGAAGAAGGCGTTTGACGCGGCGAAGAAGGATCGTGACAGGGCGAAGTGGGCCGTAGAGAAGACCGACCGCGAGATTCGTGATCACAAGAAGAAAATCGACGAAGCCAATCGACGCATCCGCGAGGCGAAGTACCGCCTGGGCCGCGAGACGCCGCAATTGGAGAAGAAGGCACCGGTTCTCGCCGAAGCTGAAGCCGAGGCGGCGAAGCTGAGCGAGCAGGCCGGCGAGAAGCAGGCCGAGGCACTTGCGCTGCAGAAGAAGGCCGCCGCAGCCGCGCGGGGCGCAGCCGCGGAGCTGGAGGGCACGGAGCTGCCGGCCGACGAGGACTTCGAGCCGCTGCAACTCGCCGGCCTCGACGCCGTCGAGCTGCACGATGCCGCTGCCGAGCTGGAGCAGAAGGCCGCCGACGCGTACGCCGAGGTGAAGGCGACGCGTCTGGCTGCCTTGTCCGGCCTCACGCCGAAGCAAGCCCGCGACCGCGTCGACGTCGCCCTGCCCGAGCGGCCCGGCGTGGACGAGGAAACGCTGCGGAAGGATCCGACAACCGACGCGGCTTTGCAGCAAAAGAAGGACGCCTTCGCCGCCGCCGATCGCGAAGTCGCCGGCATGGCGCAGCTCGCGGGGATGTTCCTCAGCGACGCCATCGCCGAAGCCGATCGGGGGCTGGGCGAAGAACTGCCAAGCGAAGCAATCGCCAGCACCGGCACTCCCGGCGGCGAGGCGACCGACTCCACATCCGAGGATTCCGACGGCACCGGCGGCGCGATGGCTATCCGCAAGGTCACCCCGATCGACCGCGTTCGCGACTTGGCCAGTGTCGACCGCAGCGGCCAAGTCAGCGACCTCACCGCCGCGATGGCCGACGCGATGAACCTGAGCCTCGGCAGCGTTCCCAACCTGCCGCAGGACGCCCGAACGCCGCCGTCGATCAGCAAGGCGTCGAATCCCGCTGCCGGCCGCGTCCTCGGCGACGGCCCAGGCGCGACCTACGGCGACTGGATGGCGATCACCGACTGGTGGGTCATCGGCCCCTACGACAACGCCGCCCGTCGCAACCGTGACCGGAAGTTCACGCCGGAAAACCTCGTCGACCTTTCCGCCGTCTACGCCGGCGAAGGCAAGGACGGCATCGACCTCCGCTGGACTTTCCACACTGCCTGGCACCGCGACACACGCGGCCTGCAGGTGAGCGAGGCGCACGCGAAGACGCTCAAGCGGAACCCGCCCTGGTGGTTCGCCGCCGAGGCCAGCAACCGCGCGACGTACGGCGTCTGGTACGCGTACACCGAGATCGAGTTCCCGACCGACGCCGCCGCCTACGCCGCCTGGGTCGCGATGGCCAGCGACGACAAGGGCCGCGCCTGGGTGCTCGATCCCGTTGCCGGCAACATCCCGATCTGGGAATCTGCCAACCACCACAAGTCGTGGGTGCCCGGCGAAGCCGTCCGCCTCGTCCTGTTCCGCCCCGGCGTCAATCGCATCCTCTTCCGCGTCGAAAACGGCTACGGAACCAGCGAATGGTCGATGCTCGTCCGCCCGGTCGACCCGGCAACGGACAACTGATCGGCGAGTTGCTTAGGATCGAATGATGTCTGTCCTCGCGACGAAGCCGTCGCTCAAGCTGCCCGTCGCCGAAGGTCTCGCCACGCCGCTCCGTGCGGCCCCCGTGCAACACGTCTACACGGCCACCCGGCCGTTCCACGTGATGACCAAGCCGATCGGGCCGATCTGCAATCTTGACTGCAAGTACTGCTTCTACCTTGAGAAGGAAGCTTTGTACAACGGCGAGCGGAAATGGCAGATGTCGGACGACGTGCTCGAGCAGTACATCCGCCAGTACATCAAAAGCCAGCCGGGCGACCAAATCAGCTTCGCCTGGCAAGGCGGCGAGCCGACGCTGCTCGGCGTTCGGTTCTTCCGCCGCGTCATCGAGCTGCAACAAAGGCACGCCGAAGGCCGGCGGATCGACAACGCGTTCCAGACGAACGGCACCCTCCTCGACGACGAATGGGGCGAGTTCCTGAAGAAACACAACTTTCTCGTCGGCCTCAGCGTCGACGGCCCGCCGGAGCTGCACGATGCGTACCGCGTCGGCAAGCAGGGCAATCCCAGCAGCGACGGCGTCCTCCGCGGCCTCGCCATTTTGAAAAAGCACGGCGTCGATTTCAACACGTTGACTGTCGTCAATCGCAAGAACAGCCAGCACCCGCTGAAGGTCTACAACTACCTCAAGGAGATCGGCAGCGGCTTTCTCCAATTCATTCCACTCGTCGAACGCGATGCGACGGACGACGCTCCTTTTAAGGATGAGGGACTCTGGTTACAAGGCCCGCCCGACGTCGACGGCGGCGAACGCTACAAAGCACCTGTCACAGATTGGAGCGTCCGAAGTCGTGACTATGGAACCTTCCTCGCGACGATCTTCGACGAATGGATCCGCAAGGATGTCGGCGAAACCTTCGTGCAGATGTTCGACGTCGCCCTGGGCAACTGGCTGACGAAGCTGACCGGGCAAAGGCAGGCGAGTTTGTGCGTCTTCAGCGAGACCTGCGGCACAGCGCTCGCCGTCGAGCACAACGGCGACGTCTATAGCTGCGACCATTACGTTTATCCGCGCTACAAGCTCGGGAATGTGATGCAGACGCCGTTGACGGAGCTGGTCGAGTCGCCGTTCCAAAAGAAGTTTGGTCTGGACAAGCGTGATCAATTGCCGCGGCAGTGTCGTGAGTGTGAGGTCCGCCATGCCTGCCACGGC
>CAYQCT010000073.1:0-1756 GCA_964416015.1 uncultured Tepidisphaerales bacterium | reverse complement strand
GAAGCACCGCTTCATGCACACCGCCGACGGCGAAGACGGCCTGAACTACCTCTGCGGCGGGTATCGGCCGTTCTTCAACCACATCGACCCGGCGATGCGGACAATGGCCGAGCTGCTCGCGACGCGTCGGCCGCCGGCGATGGTGCGCGAGATTGTCGCCGAGCACGACCGCCGCGGCGGCCCGCTCGGGCGGCGGTGGCCGAAGCCGAAGGCGGCAAAGAAGAAGCGTCGGTAAGGCGGCTGGCGGCAGACAGAACTACGGTCGCAGCACCTTCGTCCAACGCATCCGCTCGCCATACGCTGCGGAAACAAGGTCTTCCGTCAGCACCTCTTCCGGCGGGCCCAGTGCGACCGTGAGGCCAGAGGCGAGCAGCAGAATTCGGTCCGCACAACGCGCTGCCGTCGCCAGGTCGTGCGTCGTGAGGACGATCGCCAGGCCACGCTCGACGGCGAGCGTGCGAAGCAGATCGGCAAAGGCGGCCGCGCGGACGAGGTCGAGGGCGGCGTCGGGTTCGTCGAGGAGCAGGACGCCGGGCGTTGCACCGTCGACCTGCGCCAGAGCTCGAGCGAGAAAGACGCGGCTCCGTTCTCCGCCGCTCAACGCGTCGACCGGCCGATCGATCGGCGGCGTCCGTGCGAGCCGCACGGCTGACGCGACGGCGGCGGCGTCGACGGTCGATTCGCAGCCGAAGGCACGCCAGTGCGGAGCCCGACCGGCGGCGACGGTTTGTGCAACCGTCTGGCCCGCGGCGAACGACGGATTCTGCGGCAGATACGCCAGTCGCCGCGCGAGGTCCCGCCGCGGCATCTCCCGCCCGAACCAGACGCATCGCCCGCTCGTCGGCCGCAAGACGCCGGCGGCGATTCGAAGCAGCGTGCTCTTGCCCGAGCCGTTCGGGCCGACGATCGCGACGACTTCACCGGCAGAAACCGTCAGGTCGACGGCTTCGACCGCCGGCTTGCGATCGAAGACGTGCGTGATCTGTGAGAGGCCAAGGACGTGGCTCATGCCGCCACCTCGCCGCGTCGGCGGTAGAGGAGCAACAGAAAAAACGGTGCCCCGGCAAGGTTCGTCAGGACGCCGGCGGCGATGTCCGTGCCGATCCAGCCCGCGGCAGATCGACCGACGGCGTCGGCGAGGCAGAGCAACGCAGCTCCTACGGCAAATGCCGCCGGCAGGACGCGTCGCACGTCGCCGCCGACGAGGAGCCGCGCCAGGTGCGGGCCCATCAACCCGATGAATCCGATCGGCCCCACGACCGCGGTTGCCGTCGCGGCGGCAAGGCTTGCGACGATCAAGATGCTCCACCGCGCCCGGTCGATCGAAATGCCTACGGCGGCGGCTTCGTCTTCGGAAAGTGCCACGGCCGACGTCGCCCGCGCGTCGGCTGTGAGCCAGACGGCGGCGGCGACCGTGACGACCACGAGCGTGATGATCTGCAACGGCGTCGGCTGCGGAATGCGACCGAAGAGGAACGCGAGGCCGCCGCCCGCCGGTTGTCGGACGACTTCGGCGAGCAAGGCAAAAACGCCGCCGCTGAAGACGGCCAGGACGACGCCGACGAGGACCGCCCGCTGCGGCTCAAGTCGCCCGCGTCCGCCGGCGAGTGCGAGCACGACGGCGACGGCCGCGAGTCCGCCGAGGAAGGCGAACAGGTTCTGCCCCGCCGCTTCGACAAAGGATGGCAGGGCAAGTGCGGGCAGCGTCCACGCGAAGGCTGCCAATGCCGCCCCGCCGCTGACGCCGAGCAGGTAG
>CAYQCT010000072.1:13467-16986 GCA_964416015.1 uncultured Tepidisphaerales bacterium | reverse complement strand
CGCTCAGGGCTCGCATGGAAGAAGCGCACGGTCCTTTCAGGATCCGTATGAGTTGCTACATCTGCAAGACGAGCAGGCACCTTAGAAGCAACTGACGTTGCATCTCAGCACGCTACGTTCATGTCAATGAGAGCGACCCGCGTCCTGAGACGCGGGTCGTAAGACCTCTATTGATGGAGAACCTACTCGCCGTCCTGGCCGAGCATGAGGATGATCGGGCCGCTCGCGCCGCCGCCGGCCTTCATGTGGGGGGCGTTGAGGACGCGCTCGATCTGTTCGTGCGTCTCCGACAGGTGGGCCCGCGTCGCAGCGTCGAGACCTTCGGCCTTCTTCAAGGCGTCCTCGAGCTCGTCTGACAGCAGGCGCGCCTGGTGGCGGACCTGGTTGCGAAGATCGGCGCTCATCAGCCGGCCCGGCTCGCTGTCGGCGGCGGCAAGGAGGTACTCGACGTATTGCTGCTGCAGGTTGCGTCGCGTGCTCTCGATGACGCCCAGCTCCGCCGGGTCGGTGACTTCGCCGAAGACGGCCTCGCGAACGCCGGTGAGCAGCTCGTTCGCGGTGAAGGCGTCGCCCTCGGTTTTGAGCTCGGCGTCGTAGACACGCTGGACGATCGCCGGGTCGCAGAGGACGTTGAGCGCGCGATCCTGGAACCGCAGGATCGTGTCGTGGATGGCGAAGTCGATCCGTGCCGGCGGGAACCGCAGGCCGGGCAGGCGGTCGGAGTGGATGCGGTTGAGCAGGTCCGCGTCCGCGTCGAAGTAGCCGGGGGCGAAGAGTGTTTCGCTCAGGTACTTCATCGCTTCCCGCTGCCGCTCGGCGGGCACGGGCGTCAGACCGGGCCGGTCCTGGCCCTCGGCGATCTCGTCACCGGGGCGGCTGCGGCTGAAGTGCTGGCCGCCGACGATGCGGGCGACGTAGCTGGCGGAACCGGCCTTCTCGAACCAGAGGTTCAGGAACGCGCGACGCAGGAACTCGCTCCGCTCGTCGTCCTCCTGGGCCCACTGGTCGACCGTCGCAAGCATCTCGTCCGCCAGCTCCTGCCGACTCTTGGCCCAGGCGATCGGGTCGTCGCCCATGTCAAAGCGGTTGACCTGCGGGTCAGGGCTGATCGGGCCACGCGTGTCCTCATCGGTCGCGTAGGCGAGGCCCGGCTGACCGCTGCGGCTGGCGATTTCCTTAAGTTTCTGCTCCTCGCGACGCGGCGAGACGATCGTGTAGCCGTACTCGATCGCGAATTCGTCGTACGGCCCGAGGACCGGGCTCTTCACCGTAGCCAGCTCGTCAAGGTCGTCGCCGGCGAAGAGGAGCGTCGGGTTGTAGTCCATGACGCTGGCCGTGGTCGGGGCGTCTTCGTCTTTGCGTAGGGCCTTGATCTCCTCGAGCGACAGCCAGCTGGACGCCTTGAAGTTGTGCCGCAGGCCGAGCGTGTGGCCGACTTCGTGGGCGACGATTTCCTTAAGCACGATGCCCAGGAACCGGTCGGGCAGCGTCTGAACGTCAACCGTCGTCGCGTCTTCGGCGACGGCTTCGACGGCCTCGCCGACTTCTTCAATTGCGTCGCCGACGGCCTCGGCGGCTTCGTCGATCTGCTCCTCCGTGTCTTCGGTCAGCTCCATGTCGCTTGGCCGGGTCGACGGCCGGGTCGCGGGCATCTGGCCGGCGAGGTGGACGAGGTGCGCCAGCGAAAGCTCGTGGCGGACGCCCTCGGCGTGGTTGCAGACGCCCATGCTGCCCGCGGCGCGGCTGGCGAGCGGGTGGTCGTGCGCGGCCAAGTCGTGGCCGAGGTGTGCGGCCAAAGCGGCACGCGCGTCGCGGGCGGCGTTCGGGTCGATGTCGACCGCGCCGTTGCTGCCGGCGGCGGTGTAGGTGTCGCGGCCGACGGCTTCGACGAGGGCGGCTTCGACGTCACGCTCGCTGATGCCCAGCGGGCGGAACGCCGGGTTCTCGATCCAGAAGCGAAGCCGATCCACGCCGGCCTCGGTCGCCATTGCCTTGGGAGAAAGCCGATCGAGGTCGTTCTGGTAGAACCGCAGCATCGAGTCGTCGAAGATGATGTCGGCGTCGAGGATCTGCCCCGTCCGCGGATCCACCCGGCTCGGACCCATCGCGAACGCCCGGCCGCTGACGATCCAGCGGACGAAGTTGTAGCGGGCGTCTTCGGGATCGATGTCGGTGTAGGCGGTGTCGGTCTGCTGGCGGACCTCGATCGCGCCGACGATGCCGACCTTCTCGAAGGCCTTGTTCCATTCGTCGATGCCGTCCTGCACGTACTTGCGCCAGCGGACGGGCACGGTGTTCTCGACGTAGAAGACGATCGGCTCGGCCGGCGGGCTCATCTCGAGCGATGGGTCGAGCTTCTGCACGTCCCACCGGTGGATGTACCGCTCGATGGTCTCGTTGGCGGTGTAGGGCGTCGACCAATTCTGTGCGGCACTCTGGAAGTAGCCGACGCGTTCGTCGGCCTTGCGCGGGCGGAAGGTGCTGCGTTGCGGCAGAGCGCGGAAGCTGTACGTCACCACCGTCGGCACGCCGCGGCTGCTGAAGCGTTCGGCTTCGATCAGGACGTTTTCCGGGAAGGTCTTGACCTTCGTGTGCCGCGAGAGCGACCGATCAGCGAACCCGACGCCGGGGACGCGGATGGCACTGCCGAGGGTGAGCGGCGTGAAGTCGACGATGAGCCCGCCGCCGCCATTGGCGCGGATCGGCAGGGTGCAGAGGACGGCGTCGCGGTAGGTGCGGTTGACGGCGTCCTGGAGCGTGCCGCCGCTGGCGCGGTTGGCGAGCTCGGGGATCATGACCGCGATCTGCTGGCCGCGACGCTCGAAGCGGACGAGGTAGTCGCTCCACTGGAACCCGGCCAGCTCGCCGCTGCCGATGCTGGTCGCCAGGAGCATGTCCCGCCCGAGCAGCGAGCTGGGAATCTCGGCGAACAGCTTGCCCGGCTGCTTGGCGGACTTGTCGTCCTCGTAGTAGATGGCGAAGAGCTGGCCCTCGTCGTTGTCAACCTTCGCCAAGCCTTCGACCACCTCCGACGCGTCCGGCAGGTCGTCATTGCTCTCCGACGAGCCGCCGGAGCGGGCTTGCATCATCGCGCGGAGCTGCGCGGGCGTCATCGAGATCAGGCCGTCCTCGCCGGCGGCGGGCAGCGTCGGTTCCTCGGCGCGGACCGTCGCGGCCGGCAGGAGCAGAGCGGACGCAACAGCCGCCGCGGCGGCGGCGGAGATGGCAAGACGGGTGGTTCGGTGCATGTAGATTCGCGTAAAGAAGCCGGATCCGAGGGAGGCGGTGTCAGTCACCACCCGCCGATGCGCCGCAGGTTGCAGCGCGACGCCTGCGAACTAGACGCTCGCCGTCCCACGGTGGTTCGCCCTGACGGATCGGCCGCCGATCGCCTACAACCGTCGCATGAAGTACAGGCGTCTTGGCGGCACGGGCATGAAGGTCAGCGAGATCGGGCTCGGCGGCTGGCTGACGTTCGGCAACGCGGTCTCCGACGACGCAGGCAAGGAAGTCATCGAC
>CAYQCT010000072.1:0-13457 GCA_964416015.1 uncultured Tepidisphaerales bacterium | reverse complement strand
GGCATCACCTTCTTCGACAACGCCGACGCCTACGCCCGCGGCGGCTGCGAGACGGCCTGGGGCCAATTGCTCGCCGACCACGCCCGTGACAGCTACGTCCTGGCGACCAAGGTGTTTTTCCCGATGGGCGACGCCCCGACGCAACGCGGCCTGAGCCGCAAACACATCGTCGAGTCCTGCGAGAACAGCCTGCGGCGGCTGCGGACGACGCACATCGACCTCTACCAATGCCACCGCTGGGACGACGAGACGCCGCTGGAGGAGACGGTGCGGGCGATGGACGACCTCGTGAAGCAGGGCAAGATCGTCTACTGGGGCTTCAGCCAGTGGTCCCGCGGCCAGATCGAGGCGACGCTTTCGCTCTGCGATGCCGAGGGGTTCTACAAGCCGGTCTCGAGCCAGCCGCAGTACAACGCGATTCAGCGGAAGGCGGAGGACGAGGTCTTCGACATCAGCCACGCCGCCGGGATCGGGCAGGTCGTCTACAGCCCGCTCGCCCAAGGCGTCCTGACCGGCAAGTACGAGCCGGGCAAGCCGCTGCCGGGCGCGAGCCGGGCGAACGACGATCGGCAAAACCAGTTCATCAAGGGCCTCGTCGAAGATCGCGACCTGCTGGAGCGCGTGCAGCAGTTGCAGCCAATCGCCGAGGAGCTCGGCTGCACGATGCCGCAGCTGGCCCTGGCGTGGTGCCTGCGACGGCAGGAGGTCTCGAGCGTCATCACCGGGGCAACCAAGCCGCAGCAGGTGCGGGACAACGCCGAAGCGAGCGGCATTGAGCTGGACGACGCAACGATCGAGGCGATCGACGCGGCGCTTGTGGCGTAAGCGGGCGGCCGGAGATCGCGAAGACGCGAAGGGGCGAAGAGAGAAGCGAAGGCCGGAGGAGATGAAGGTGGGTGCCGAAGCTGCCTTCTCGCTGCTTTTCGTCGAGATACCCGAGCAGGCGACGCACCGGAAGAAAGAGCATCCACTACCCTTTCGTCTCAGCCCTTCGCCTCCCTCTTCGCCGCTTCGCGTCTTCGCGATCTCTGGCCCCGCGCCATGCCACACGCGTCTAATGAAGATCTACGCCAAGACCTCGCCTCGGCTGAAAAGCTGGCCCGCTTGCTCGACGACCAGTTCGAGATCGCCGGCGTCAAGTTCGGCCTCGACAGCCTCGTCGGCCTCATCCCCGGCATCGGCGACGCCATCACGGCCGGCCTAGGCCTCTATCCCGTCCACCTCGTCCGCAAGCACAACCTCGGCAAGCGGTTCATGACGCGGATGCTCTGGAACCTCCTGCTCGACTTCCTCGTCGGCCTCGTACCGGTGGCCGGCGACGCGGGCGATTTGCTGTTCAAGGCGCACCGCAAGAATTTTCGACTGCTCCGCGAAGCCGCCGACCGACGGTTGCGGGATAGCGTCGTCGCATGAGTCAACGCAACGGAACTCACGCCGCGACCAACGGCACCGTCCCGCCGCCGTCGCGGAATGTACTCGGCGGCGACCTCGTGCCCTGCGGCAACGACCCTGTCACCGGCTTCTACCGCGACGGCTGCTGCGAGACCGGCCCGCAGGACCTGGGCAGCCACACCGTCTGCGCGATCGTGACGGCCGAGTTCCTCGACTTCACGGCGGGCCGGGGCAACGACCTGGCGACGCCGCGGCCGGAGTTCAACTTCCCGGGGCTGCGGCCCGGCGACCGGTGGTGCCTGTGCAGCAGTCGCTGGCTGGAGGCGGATCGGGCGGGCGTCGCGCCGCCGGTGGTGCTGGCGGCGACGCACGAGAAGGCGCTGGCGGTCGTCCCGCTGGATCGGCTGAAAGCCGTCGCCGTGGGCGGCGAGGCGTAGGGTCGGCGGTTGACGCGACCGCGGGCAGTCATCACGGGCACCGGCGTCGTCGCGCCCAACGGCGTCGGGGCAGCCGCCTTTGCCGACGCCTGCATCGCCGGCCGCGGCGGGCTGAAACGGCCGCCGGACGATGAGGCGTACGCCGGTCTTCGCACGAGCAGCATCGGCCGGATCACGACCAAGCAGTTCGACCCGGCGAGCGTGCTCGACGCCGCCGACCTGCGTCGCCTGCCGCGGGTCGTGCCGTTGGCGTTGGCGGCCTGTCGCGAGGCGTTGGCGGAGGCGAAGCTGGACCTGAGCGACCGCGACGTCAGCCGTCGCGTTGGCCTCGTCCTCGGCACCGGCGGCGGCGGGCTCGCCTTCGTCGAGGAGCAATACCGCGGCTTTTTCACCGGCCGGCACGGCGCAAGCCCCTTCGCCATCACCGGCGGCACGCACGGCAACCTCGCCGGCGAGCTCTCGATCGCCCTGGGCCTGCACGGCCCGAGCCACGTTGTCTCCAACGGCTGCGCCGCCAGCACCGACGCCGTCGGCTACGCCTTTCTTCTGCTCCGCAGCGGTCTCTGCGACGCCGTCGTCTGCGGCGGATGCGATGCGCCGATCGCCCCCGGCATCCTGCGGGCGTTCGAGCGGATGGGCGTCGTCAGCCCCCGCCGCTGGGACGACCCCAACCGGAGCAGCCGGCCGTTCGACCGGGACCGCGACGGCCTCGTGGTTGGCGAGGGTGCGTGGATGTTCGTCCTCGAGCGCGCCGGCTGGCGGGGCGAAGTCGAGGAGCTTGCGGAAGTCGCCGGGTACGCCAGCACATGCGACGCGTACCACCGCGTGCGGATCGCGCCCGACACGGCCGAGTGCGTGCGGGCGATGCAGGACGCCCTCGCCGATGCCGGTGTCGGGGCAAGCGACGTGGCCGCGATGAACCTGCACGGCACGTCGACGGAGATGAACGACCGCCTCGAAACGCAGGCCGTCCGTTCGCTGCTCGGCAGCCGCGCAGACACGGTTCCCATGAGCGCCACCAAGAGCCTCGTCGGCCATCCGCAGGGCGCCGCCGGTGCCGCCGGCCTCGCCGCCGCCGTGCTCTGTGCCCGCCGCGGCGTCGTGCACCCGACGGCGAACTTGACGCACGCCAGCGACGACTGCGATCTCGATTACGTGCCACGCGAAGCCCGCCCCTTCCCCGGCGGCGTCCTGCTCTGCAACTGCATCGCCTTTGGCAGCAAGAACAGTGCCTTGGCGCTTCGTGTGATGCCTCGCAACATCACGTAGGGTGGGCTTCAGCCCACCATTCGGCCGCAGATGGTGGGCTGAAGCCCACCCTACCGGTACTCGTCTTCGTCAACCTGCAATAGCATGACCTCGTGGCGGACGAGCAACCACCGGAGCAGACGCGGCCGACGAGCAAGCAGCGCGGCGGCCCGATCGCCAGCGAATTGCTCCGCCTCAGTGGCTGGCAGCGATGGCTCGTCAGTCTGTTCTTGGTCATGGCCGCCGTCGGCGGCGTGATGTGGACGCACGCGACGCTCACCAGCCGCGGCGAGGTGCGGCTCGACGATCCGCCGGTCTTCCTGTCGGATCAGCCCGAACCCTCCCGCGGCTTCGTCGGCGATGCGGGTTCGGTAGAGCTCGAGCAGGCCGAGGAACCCGGCCTGCCCTGGCACGGCCAACTCGGCGGCTGGCTGGCGAAGCTCGGCATCAGCTTCGCCGTCGGCGTGGTCGTGGGCGTCTTCTTCCGCTCGTTCCTGAAGACCGTGGCCGCCGTGACGGCGGTGGCCGTGGCTGCTGTCGTCGGGTTGAGTTACTTCGAGATCATCGACGTGGACTTCACGACGATGCGCGACAACTACGGCTCGGCCGCGGAGGCGACGCGGGGCTTTGGCAGTCAGCTGAAGGATCTCGTTCTCGGCCGCCTGCCCTCCGCAACGGCCGCATTGGGCGGATTCGTCGTCGGCTTTCTCCGCCGCTAGGGCACCGCAACGAGGCACGACCGTGAGGGAGAGCGATGGGCAAAGCCCATGTCCGGCCGGCGACGCGACAGACGCAGAGATTGCCTGCGGCGATAGCACTTCCTACGGGCGTGCCTCGTCGCGGGCGTCGCTAGGCTGCCGTTGATGCGGCTGGAGGAGGAAGCCGCGGTCGTGCCGCCCGTTGCCAAGCGGCCGTTGGTCGAGCTGCTGCTGCTGGCGCTGCCGACGGTCGCCCAGATGGCCAGCTACAACGCGACGCAGTTCGTCGACACGTACATGCTCAGCCGCCTCGGCGAGGTCGAGGCGACCGCCAGCGGCAACGCGGGGCTGCTCGGCTTCGCCCTCATCAGCCTCGGATTCGGGACGATGTGGGTCGTCAACACCCTCGTCAGCCAGGCGTTCGGCCGCGGCGACCATCGGGCGTGCGGGCAGCACCTGTGGGCGGGCGTCTGGCTCGGACTGCTCTACGGCGTGCTCGTGCTGCCGTTGGTCTTCGTCGGCAGGCCGGTCTTCGAGGCGCTGGGGCACGAGCCGCGGTTGGCGAGCTTCGAGGCGCAGTACCTCGGCATCGTCTTGACGTTCACCGGCCTGCGGCTGGCGTCGGCGGCGGCGGGGCAGTTCCTGCTGGCCGTCGGACATCCGAGCAAGACGCTGCTCGCCGCCGTCGCGGGCGCAATCACGAACGCCGCCGCAAACTACGCCTTGATCTGGGGCCACTTCGGCCTGCCGGAGCTCGGCCTGGCGGGCGCGGCGTGGGGCGCAAATGTCGGTTCGGCGGTCGAGTTCGGCGTGCTGTTCGGGTTCTGCCTGCTGCCGCGGATTCGCACGACATTCCACGTGCTCGACTGGCGGCCGCGGGTGCGGCGGGTGAAGACGCTGCTGCTGGTCGGCGTGCCCAGCGGATTGCAGATGGTCGGCGATGTGCTGGCCTGGAGCGTCTTTGGCCTGTGGGTCATGGCCGCGTTCGGCACGGAGGCGATGGCGGCGAACACGTTCATGATGCGCTACATGAGCGCCAGCTTCATGCCTGCCTTCGGCCTGTCGGCGGCGGTGACGGCGCTGGTCGGGCGCAACATCGGCGCGGGCCGGCCGGAGGTCGCCGCGGACCGCGCCCGGCTCGGCTTCTTCCTGACCGCCGGTTTCATGCTGCTCTGCGGGGCGATCTTCGCGATCTTCGGCCGGCAGCTCATCGGCGTCTTCACGGACGACCCGGAGCTGATCCGGCTCGGGGCCATGCTCATGCTGTTCGCCGCGGCGTACCAGTTTTTCGACGCGCTCTACATCATCTACGTCGGCGCGTTACGCGGTGCCGGCGACACGCTGGTGCCGGCGGTGGCGACGGCGGGGTTGTGCTGGACGATGGTCGTCGGCGTCGCGGGCGGCGTCGCGTACTGGCAGCCGGGCTGGGGTGTGGCCGGGCCGTGGGCGGTGGCGACGGTGTACGGGGCGGTGCTGGGCCTGTTTATGTGGCTGCGGTTCCGCGCCGGCGGCTGGCGGTCGATCCGGCTGGACGAGTAAGCAGGGCGGAATACTCCTAAGGGTTGCTATCGCGGCCAAAGGCTGAACAATGCCCGCCCCGCCGGCCGACGTGGCGCGGCGGCATCCACAGCGACTTCGAACAACTGCCCATGGCTGACGAGAGCAACGACACCCCCGAATCGACCCCCGCCGCCGGACAGCAGCGTGGCCCGCAGGTTATTATCGACGAGCGCGACATGCAGCACGTCTACGCCAACGCCTACCGCATCCACGCGGCGGACGAGGTCGTGGTCGACCTGGGCTACAACATGCCTAACCCGAACCCGCAGCCCCAACAGGGCCAGGCCCAGGGCCCGCAGGTGCTCTACAAGGGCACGCACCGCGTGATCATGAGCTACGCCAACGCCAAGCGGCTGGCCGGTTCGCTGGTGCAGCTCGTCAAGCGGTACGAGCAGCAGTTCGGCGAGATCAAGCTCCCCCAGCAGCAGGCCCCGCAAGGCGGCACGCCGGGCCAGAGCGGGCCGGTGCAGTAGGCTGAGACGGCTTCTCCTGAATGACAACGAGGCGCGGCCCGGCCGCGCCTCGTTGTGTCATGCGCGGGGTTCGAGATTCGCAACGAGGCACGACCGCGAGGAAGTGCTATTGCCGCAGGCGATGTCCGGGTCCGTTGTATGGACTGCGTGGCTTGCCCGAAAATGGGCTCCGCCCATAGCACTTCCTCACGGTCGTGCCTTGTAGCGGGCGCTCCTGGTGTTCGCGATTGTCCCTTCACGCGATCTTCACGATCCGGCAGACTCGCGGCGATGCTGTTGCTTCGCAGGTTCCGCGACCTTCTCGACTTCGTCTCCGGCCGCGGCTGGTTGCCGATTGCTTTGGCAACGATTGCAGCGGTGGCGTTGTGGGGTTTTTTTGAGGTTGCAGACACCATCGGCGGTCGGGAAGCCAACGCGTTCGACCGCGACGTCTTCGTGGCCATCGCCGGCTTGTATGACCGTGTGCCGGAGTTTTGGCAGGAAGTCGGCCGCGACATCACGGGCCTCGGCGGAACGGCGACGATCACGCTGCTCGTTTCGGCCGTCGTCGGCTTCCTCTGCATCGGCGAGCGATGGCGGGCGGCGTTGTTCGTCGTCGTCAGCGTCTTGGGCGGGCTCGCGATCAGCCTGATCCTCAAGGAGCTCTACGAACGCCCGCGGCCTGACATGTTCGAGCACCGCAGCCACGTCCACACGCCCAGCTTTCCCAGCGGGCACAGCACCAACAGCGCCATCGCCTACTTCACGATGGCGGTGCTGCTGGCGAAGCTTGTCGATCGGCCGTTGTTGAAAGGCTACATCTTCTTCGTCGGCCTGCTCGTGCCGGTGCTGGTCGGGATCAGCCGGGTTTTTGTCGGCGTGCACTGGCCGACGGACGTGATTGCCGGCTGGACGATCGGGCTGGCGTGGGGACTGTTGGTCTGGGCGGCAGCGACGTGGTTGCAACGCAGCGGCCGCATGGAACAGGACACGGCGGTCGATCGGCCAGATCGTGGTAGAGTGGCGGCATGAGCGCGACTCGAGAGAAAGATGCACCACCGTCGAGGCGGCGGATGACCGTGGAGGAGTACCTCGCGGCTGAGGTCGGCGTCGAGATCAAGAGCGAGTTCTCCCACGGCATCCTCTACCCGATGGGCGACATCAGCACCGGCATGAGTTGGGCCGGCAAGGGCAAGAACGTCCTCTACAACGTCGAGATGATGGCGGGCGGGACCGACTCGCATGATTCAATTAGCCTCAATCTCACCGGCGAGCTTCGGACGCGTCTCCGCGGGTCCGGCTGCCGGGCACACGGGCCGAACATGAAGGTTCAGACGACGCCCAAAGGCCAGCAGCGGTATCCGGATGCGTCCGTCATCTGTGGAGAGCCCAAGTTCCGCGAGGAAGAGCAGAAGAAGCTAACGTTGATGAACCCTCGCGTGGTGTTTGAGGTGATGAGCGACTCGACGAGCCAGTTCGATCGCCGCGAGAAGTTCCGCGAGTACATCGCCATGCCGAGCGTCGAGGAGATCGTGCTGATCGAGCAGGACCTCGCCCACGTGCAGACCTTCCTCCGCCAGGACGACGGCACGTGGTCGATGAAGGCCTGGAGCGGTATCGACGCGGTTGCCAAGCTGCGCTCGCTCGACATCGACCTGCCGTTGGCCGAGTTGTACGAGAACGTCGAGTTCCCGGAGGACGAGTTGGCGGAAGACGACGCTACGCGTTGACAACGCTCGGCCGACTCGTCGGCAGACTCTGGAGCAGGTGCTCGGCCGCGTCGTCCATCCGCTCCTTCAACGGCACCAGAAGCTCGACGATCCGCTCCAGCACGCGGATCTGGCTCTGCGTCGCGTCGATCTCCGCCACCAACTCGTCGTCATAGTGCGCAAGCAGCGGCCGCGTCGTCTCTTCGTACACGTGCATCCGCCGGCGGATGACGTCGTCCTTGGCGTCGTCGACGCGGTTCTCCTTGAACGCGCGACGCTTGAGCCGTTCGACCATCTTCTCGAAGTCGGCCTTGAGGTGGATGATGCGGACGACCTCGATGGTGTCCTGCAGTAG
This sequence comes from uncultured Tepidisphaerales bacterium, assembly GCA_964416015.1. Classification (GTDB taxonomy): domain Bacteria; phylum Planctomycetota; class Phycisphaerae; order Tepidisphaerales; family Tepidisphaeraceae; genus JBCDKH01. The sequence continues at coordinate 5,606 of CAYQCT010000072.1, read as the reverse complement.
CTCGGCCTGGCGGACGCTGCGGGGGACGCCGTCGAGGATGAGCAATTCGGTTTCCGGGTGGAACTGGTTGATCATCTCCATGCCGCGAATGAATTGCCGCCAGACGTCGATAGTAAATTCGTCGGGCACGAGCTCGCCGCGGCTGGCGAAGTCCCAGAAGACGCGGCCGGCGTGGGATTGCAGGTCGAGGCTGCGGAAGATGTCACCGGTGGCGGAGTGGAAGAAGCCGGGGATGGCCGAGAGGATTTTGCCCTGCGTGCCTTTGCCGCTGCCAGGCGGGCCGAGCAGGAGGATGGCTTTGTAGCGGTCTGCGCCGCCCGACGATTCGCCGGACGGGTCGCGGTAGAGCGGCAGGTCCTGCAACGCCATCGCGGCAAGATAGCACGTCCTCGCCCTCGCTGCCGACGCGCGGCGGGTTATCGCAGCTTCGCCAACCGCTCGTTCAGCTCCGCCGTGTCCCACATCGGCCCGTCGAGCGTGTAACCGAACAGCTTCGCGTCGCGTCCGAGCAACCGATCCGCATCCGCCCGCACCTGCGGATCGGCGAATGCTTGGACGTAGTCGCGGCTGTTGCCCTCGTTGCCGCCGGGCAGTTTGCACGGGATGCCGATGCGGTCGCAGACGGATTGGTAATCCTCCGCGAGCGACTCGAATCGCCCGACGAAATCCAGCAGGTATCGGGCGCGGCGGTCGAAGACGAAGGCGTGCTGCGTACGCTTGTTTCGCTCCGCCTCCCAGGCAACGTACCGGCCGAAGCTGCCGAGTTGTTTTACCGTCTCGTGCCGATGGTGCGGCGTGTAGCGGAGGATGAAGCGGTACTGGCTGAGCAGTCGTTCATACGGATTGCGGACGAACGCGAACTTGTACAGAGAGTCGAAGACGTCCGCCGGCAGATGCCGACGTGCCGTCGCTGCCGTCGCGTGGATGCGAAACCGCCGCCACGTGTGCGGGCCGACGTAGTTGGCGTGGATACCGATCCGATCCAGCCACTTGGCCGGAGTATCGCGTTCCGGCCGATGTGCGTACTTCTGCAAGGCGTCGGCAATGCTGGAACCGGCCGTCTTTTCGATGTGGACGAACAGAAACTTCTTCTCATATGAACGAAGCAACGCGAGGCCTCACGAACCAGATGCGGCGTCTTCGGCCGGTTCCACCTCGGGAAGGACGTCTGCCACCTTGATCTTCAGGTCCAAGCTGTTCGGCGAGTACACGTCTTCGAGGCCCAAGACCTCGACGACCTTGTACGCCTCGTCCGTCTGCCGAGCCTGCGCGTCCGGCTGGCGAAAGACGTGCAATTTTCGGTGCGGCAGGTCCGCCACGACGTACTCCGGCACGCCGACCTGCGCGTAGCGAAGCCGCTTGTCGTGTAGGTCATACTCGAGCGTCGAGTCGCTGATCTCGATGACAAGCCGCACCGGCGGGTCGACCACCGCGCCCGCCTGCGGAAACTGGTCGAGCAGTGCGAAGTCCGGCTGCGGGCACCATCCGTTCGCGAAGCGATGCGTGTCCTGCGAACGCAAGAACCGCGGCGGCTCGCACACCGGCGTCAAGATCCGATTGAGCTGATACCGACAGATACTGTGCGGATTCTTCACGGGCTCCATCTCCACAATCTCGCCGTCCACCAACTCGACCCGTTGCGGCAGCACGCCGGCTTCGTCAAGAGCATCAAACTCCTCCACCGTGAACCGCTTCGGATGCCGCGTCGGACCCACGGCGTGGCCGTTGGAGGCCGGAGCCGGCTCCACCACCTGCCGCCGCATAGGCCGCGTCGGCTCGACTTGCGTCGGTTCGACCTTCGGCGGCTCGGCAAGGGCAACGCTCATGGTCATCATCCTACCACATCCGCTCAGCCTTCCTGCAGCTTCGCGACGACGTTCATGTCTTCCAGCGTCGTCACGTCGCCCTTGACCTCGCCGCCCCCGGCGACTTCACGAAGCAGGCGACGCATGATCTTGCCGCTGCGGGTCTTGGGCAGCCCATCGGCGAACTTCAGCACGTCCGGCCTCGCGAACGGACCAATCTCCTTTGCCACCTGCTTCATCAGCTCCGCCTTCAGATCGTCGCTCGCCTCGAAGCCGGTCCGCAGGATCACGAACGCCGCGACGGCTTCGCCCTTAACCTCGTGCTTGATGCCGACCACCGCCGCCTCGGCGACCGCCGGGTGCAGCACCAGCGCCGACTCGACCTCCGCCGTACCCAGTCGGTGGCCGCTGACGTTGAGCACGTCGTCCATGCGACCCGTCACCCAGAAGTAGCCGTCCTCGTCCCGCCGCGCCCCGTCGCCGCTGAAGTACATGCCCGGCACGTCGCTCCAGTACGTCTTCCTGTATCTGGCCGGGTCGTTCAGGATCCCCCGCAATATGCTCGGCCAGGGCTTGCGGACGACGAGCAGACCCGTCTCGCCCGCCGGTACCTCGTTGCCCTCGCGGTCGACCACCGCCGCGTCGATCCCGAACATCGGCAGGCAGCACGATCCCGGCTTCGTCGGCGTCGCGCCCGGCAGCGGCGTCAGCATGTGGCCGCCCGTCTCCGTCTGCCACCACGTGTCGACGATCGGGCATGACTCGCCGCCGATCACCTCGTGGTACCACCGCCACGCCTCCGGGTTGATCGGCTCGCCCACCGTACCCAGCAGCGACAGGCTCGACAGGTCGCTCGCGTCCGGCAGGTCACGCCCGGCCTTCATGAACGCGCGGATCGCTGTCGGTGCCGTGTAGAAGACGGTCACGCGGTGCCGCTCGACCATCTGCCAGAACCTGCGGAAGTCCGGGAAATTTGGCGCACCTTCGTACAGAAGCTGCGTCGCCCCCATCGCGAGCGGGCCGTAGGTGATGTAGCTGTGCCCCGTGATCCAACCGACGTCGGCCGTGCACCAGTAGACGTCTTCGTCTTTGAGGTCGAAGACGTATTTGCACGTCAGATAGCTGTGCAGCAGGTAGCCGGCCGTCGAGTGGACGATGCCCTTGGGCTTGCCGGTCGAGCCGCTGGTGTAGAGGACGAAGAGCGTGTCCTCGCTCGTCGTCGCCGCCGGTTCGCAGGTGGTCGGCTGATCGTCGACCAAGTCGTGCCACCAGACGTCGCGGCCTACGTGCATCGCGACGTCGTTCTCGCACCGCCTCAGTACGACGACCTTCTCCACGTCCGGCGACTGCGCGACTGCTTCGTCGACATTGGCCTTGAGCGGAATCACCTTGCCCCTTCGCCAGCCGCCGTCGGCGGTGACGACAAACTTGCTCTTCGCATCCGCCAGACGGTCGGCGATGGCAGTGCTGCTGAAGCCGCCGAAGATGACGCTGTGCGGCGCACCGATCCGGGCACACGCCAGCATCGCCACGACCGCCTCCGGCACCATCGGCATGTAGAGCGTCACAACATCGCCCTTGCCGACGCCGAGTGACCGCAGGCCGTTGGCGAAGCGGCAGACCTCGTCGCGTAGCTCGCGGTACGTGATCCGCCGGACCTCGCGCGGCAGGCCGTCCTCGTCGACCGGCTCGCCTTCCCAAATCAACGCCAGCTTCTCCCCGCGGCCGCTGTCGATGATGCGGTCGAGGCAGTTGACGCTTGCGTTGATCTCGCCGCCGTCGAACCACCGGGCGTCCGGCTCCTGCCAGTCGAGCACGCTCTTCCACCGCTTGCTCCACCGAAGCTCGTCCGCCTGCTCGGCCCACCACGCCTCGGGCTCGTCGACCGACCGCTGCCACTCGCGGCGGTACTCTTCCATCGACTGCACGCGAGCCTCGCGGCGGAATTCCTCGCTCGGCTCGTAGACCGCGTCGTGTTGGTCCTCCATGTGGATCAGCCTACGGCGACATACGCTGCGGCGTGATCGCCCGGCTCCAAGGTCGTCTCGACGATGTAACCGACGATCGCGCGTACGTCGAAGCCGGCGCGATGACATTCGAACTGCTCGTGCCGGCCGCCGATGTGGAGCAGCTACGCGGCCGAATCGGGCAGGACGTGACCTTCTTCACCGTCTTTTACATGGAAGGCGAAGCCAGCGGCGGCAACCTGACGCCACGCCTCGTCGGCTTTGCCAGCGAAGCAGACCGCGGCTTCTTCCACGCCTTCATCACCGTCAAAGGCATCGGCCCGCGGAAGGCGTTGCGTGCCCTGGCCGTTCCGCCGGCGGAAGTCGCCGCGTCGATCGAATCCAAAGACGCCCGCGGCCTGACCAAGCTGCCGCAGATCGGCAAACGCGCCGCCGAAACGATCATCGCCGAGCTGGCCGGCAAGGTCGGCCGCTTCGTCACCGGCGACGTTCCTCCGCCCGTCGCGCCGAAGGTCGCCACGGCTGCAACGACGCCGGAGGAAGTCGATGCCATTGACGCTCTGGTGCAACTCGGCGAACGGCGCGCCGATGCGGAGACGTTGCTCGAACGGGCCAAGGCAATCGAGCCGAAACCCGAAGGCGTTGACGGCCTGATTCGCCAAATGCTGAGTCTCCGGCGCGGCGGTTGAGCAAACGTCTACTGATCCAACGCCGCCTGCAATGCCACGAGATCCCGCGTCGGCCGGCCGGCGTATTCGTGGACGACCTGGCCCACGGCAAAGTCGCGGATCACCGGACTGTCCGGTGAGACGGCATCGACGCGGACGCCGGCGTCGCTGTTGCGGAACGTGACGCCACGCCACGTCAGCCGTTGCTGCTTGTGACCGATGCCGTTGGCGTCCGGGCGCGGCAGCAGGCGGACGGTGACGTCGACGATCCGGCTGCCGCGACGGACGCGGAAGGCGACCGGTGCGGCCGGCTCGGACTGGCCGACGCGGCGGATAAAGGCCTCTTCGCCGTCGACCTGCTTGCCGGCCATCGCCAGGATGACGTCGCCCGGCCGCAGCGAACCCTCGGCCGGCGTATTGCGGCCGACCCGCGTCACCAGCAGGCCCGGCACGTCCGCCGCATCGCGACCGGCCACGCCGAGGTAGCCGTAGACCGGCGGCCGACCCGTCTTCATCATCTCGACCCGCCGCTGCGCCGCGGCATCGAGCGGCAGGGCGAAGCCGAGCCCGTTGGGTGCCTCCGGCCGCGGCAGCACGACGGCCGTCACGAGGCCGAGCAGGCGGCCTTCCAGATCGACGAGCGGGCCGCCGCTGTTGCCCGGATTGAGCTGCGCGGTCGTCTGGATGAGATTCGCGTAGTGCCGACCCTCGCGTGCGGACAACATCGGCAACTCGCGGCCGACGGCGCTGACGAGGCCCGCGCTGACGGCCATCTTGCCGTGCTCGCCGAGGCCGATCGGGTTGCCGAGCGCGACCGCCCACTGCCCGCGACGGGCCGGCGTCTTGGCAAATTCGACTGCCGGCAGCGGCCGCGGCACCTTGATGAGTGCCAAGTCGCCCCGCGGGTCCGTCGCCACCACCATCGCCGGCATCACTCGGCCGCCATCGGTGACGACGTAGAGCTGCTTTGCGTCGCTGACGACGTGCTGGTTCGTCAGGATGTAGCCACGAGGATCAATGCAGACGCCCGACCCGCTCGTGCGTGATCGGCCGGCCAAGAGTTCGTCGAGTCGCTGCGGACTCAGCTCGATCGTGCCCGCCGGTGCGTCGACAGGGGCCGCGTCCTGACTCGCGACGATGGCGACCGTTGCCGGTGCGACCTGTCG
>CAYQCT010000071.1:11594-17027 GCA_964416015.1 uncultured Tepidisphaerales bacterium | reverse complement strand
CGGGCGGCTCGTTCATCTGGCCGAAGACCATGACGGTCTGGTCGATGACCTTCTTACCGGTGTCGCCGATGGCGGCCTCCTGCATTTCGAGCCAGAGGTCGGTGCCTTCGCGGGTTCGCTCGCCGACGCCGGCGAAGACGGAGTAGCCGCCGTGCTCGCGGGCGATGCGGGCGATGAGTTCCTGGATGATGACAGTTTTTCCGAGGCCTGCACCGCCGAAGAGGCCCGCCTTGCCGCCGCGAATGAACGGGGTGAGGAGGTCGATGACCTTGATGCCGGTCTCGAAGACCTCGGCCTTGGGCGAGAGGTCGCTGAATTCCGGCGGCTCGCGGTGGATCGGGCGGAAGCCGTCGGCGTTGACGGGGCCCCGTTCATCGATTGGCTCACCCAGGACGTTGAAGACGCGGCCGAGCGTCTCCTTACCGACCGGGACCGTCAGGGGCGAGCCGGTGTCGGTGACCTCCATGCCACGCTTGAGGCCGTCCGTGCCGCCGAGGGCGACGGCGCGGACCTTGTTGCCGCCGAGGTGCTGCTGGATTTCGCCGGTGAGGCTGGCGGATTCGCCGTCGAGGTCGTAGGCGACGGTGACCGCGTTGTAGATGGCCGGCAGGTGATCTTCGGGGAACTCGACGTCGAACGTCGAGCCGATGACCTGGGCGATGCGACCGGTCCGCGTGTCGGCGGCGGAGGTGGTGGGTTCGGCGGGGGACTCGGCGAGCGTCATGGCTGGTGGATTCGCACGGGGCGGGAAACGGGCGTCGATCCTACGCCGCCCTGCCGACGCTGCAACCGGCGAACCGCATAGCGTCAACTACGCACGCTTTGGGAACCCTGGCGTAGCAGCGGCGGCTCGCCGCTGCTACGTTCTTCAGGAACACCTCGTGGCAGGCGTAGCGTCGGCCGTGCAGGTCGCCCGCACCATCGCTGCCCTGCGATCGGCTCGATCCGAGCTCGTCGGCCGCGTCGGGTTCGTGCCGACGATGGGTGCGTTGCACGCCGGACACCTCTCGCTCGTCGACCTCACCCGGCAGCACGCCGACCGCGCTGTCGTCAGTATTTTCGTCAACCCGACGCAGTTCGACGACCCGCGGGATCTGCGGGCCTATCCGACGCCGCTGGAAGACGATCTGGCGAAGCTCGAAGCCGCCGGGGTCGCCTTGGCCTTCTGCCCGTCGGCGGACGAGATGTACCCGCCGGGGCGGCCGCGGGCGAAGGTCGAGGTGCCGGCGTTGGCGGACGTGCTCGAGGGCGAACACCGGCCCGGCCACTTCGCTGGCGTCTGCGAAGTCGTGCTCAAGCTCTTCCACCTCGTGCGGCCCGACGTCGCCGTCTTTGGCAGGAAGGATTTCCAGCAGCTCCGCATCGTCGAAGCGATGACGGCGGCACTTGACCTGCCGATCGACATCGTCCGCGGTCCCATCGCACGCGACCCGGACGGCCTGGCGATGAGCAGTCGGAACGTGCGGCTTTCTCCGGATAATCGAGCAGATGCGTTGGCGTTGCCGCGGGCACTGTTGGAAGCCGACGCGAGCAAGCCGGACGTCGCGGCATGGCTGCGGAATCGACTCGAATCGGCCGGGCTCGCCGTCGACTACGCCGCGGCCGTCGATCCGGAGACGTTGCGATCGACCGCCGCCCCGCCGCTCCTTTTGGCCGCGGCAGTTCGCGTCGGCGGCGTGCGGCTGATCGACAATCGGCTGTTCGTCGACGTAACGCCGTAAGCTCGAGGCGTGCTGCGGGAACTGTTTCGGATTCCCGGCCTCGACCTGCCGGTCTACGGCTACGGGCTGATGCTGGTGCTGGGCGTCTGGTGTGCGATCGAGCTCGCCCGCCGCCTGGCGATCCGGTTCGGCATGAACGGCGACGACTTCGCCACGCTCGGCCTGCTGGCCCTGTTCAGCGGCGTCGTCGGAGCACGGCTCAGCCACATTCTTGAGAACCTCGACGTCTACACCGACGCCGATCGCAGCGTCCTCGAGAACCTCAAAGCCGCCGTCAATCTTAGCAACGGCGGCTTGACGTTCTACGGCGGCTTTCTCTTCGCGACGGCGGTCCTGATCGGCTACGGCAAGTGGAAGAAGATCCCGATCCGCCGCGGCATGGACGTCGTGGCGCCGTGCCTCATGGTCGGCCTGATGTTCGGCCGCGTCGGCTGCCTGCTCAACGGCTGCTGCTGGGGCGGCGTCTGCGACCCCGACCGCGTGCCGTGGGCCTTGACCTTCCCGTACGACAGCCCGCCGCACGAGCACCACGTCGAGACGGGCCAGATCAAGGTCGGCTTCGGCGAAGATCAGCTCCCGCCGACGCTGGTCGAACGTGTGCCGCTGGTCGACGGCAGCAGCATTCAACGGCTCGTCCCGGCCCGAACGGTCGCCGCCGACCCGTCGCTCGCGGCACTGGCCAAGCAGCAACGGTCCCTGCCGGTCCATCCGACGCAAATCTACAGCGTCCTCAATGCTGCCTTGATCCTCGCGGCGACGCTGCTCTTGCTGATGATGCGGCCGGTACCGTTGCGGGTCTTCGGCCTGATGCTGGCGATGTACGGGCCCGGCCGGTTTACGCTGGAGCTGCTTCGCGTGAACGTCGAGGTCGGGGCCGGCATGACGTTCAGCATGTGGATCTCGATCGGTATCGCGGTCGCAGGCGTGGCTTTGCTCCTGCTGACCGGGCCGATCGATCGATTCATCCGGTCGCGAGAGCGGCCGAAACCTGCTTGAGCAGATCGGCTTCGCGTTCGATCTCGACCGACTGCCGGGCGACAGCGACGGGCAGGTTCTTCGGCCAAAGCGGGCGGAGCTTGACCCAGTCCTTGCCGGTCGTCAGCACGATGCCGTCCGGCGGCAAGGCGGCGGCGATGCGGGCGACGTCGGCGTCGGCGTACGCGTGGTGGTCGCCGAAGGTCAGCTCCTCCCGCACGTCCGCCCCGGCAGCCCGGCACGCGGCGGCAAAGGCGAGCGGGTTGCCGATGCCGCAGGCGACGACGGCAGGCCGGGCGACGTCTTCTTCGAAGTCCAATTTGAAGCGGCTCGTGTAGATCGGGGCGTTGGTCGCCTCCGTGATCGTCGCTCGCGTTGCCTCGACGTCGTCCACCAAGTCGCACCGCGTGATCAGCACCGCCGACGCCCGCGCGAGCGACGCGACCGGCTCGCGCAGCAACCCACGCGGCAGCAGCCGGTCATGGCCGAAGGGTCGGGTCGCGTCGATCAGAACCAAGTCGAAGTCCCGCGCCGCCCGGCGGTGCTGGAAGCCGTCGTCGAGGACAAAGCAGTCGATCTCGGCGTCCGCCTTCACCACGTCGGCCGCGCCCTTGCGTCGATTTGGATTCGCCTCGACCGGCACGCAGCCTTCGAGCAGCTCTGCCAGCAGCCGCGCCTCGTCCGGCGGCTGTGTGGCTGTGCTGCCGTAGCCGCGCGTCAGGATGGCGGGCCGACGTCTGCGGTCGAGGAGCTGTCGACAAAGCCAGGCGACGACGGGCGTCTTGCCCGTGCCGCCGACGGTGAGATTACCGACGGACACGGTCGGCCGCGACAGGCGATGCACGCCGCGGCCGCGGTCGAAGCTGCGGTTGCGCCGTGCGACCTCCTTCGCGTATGCCGGCTCGAACGACGCCAGGATCTTCCGCGTCACCGCCGCCCGGATGCCGGGCCGGCCGGCGACAACGTCGAGATACCACTGTTCGTCCACAGGAAGTTTGTACGCAAAGAAGCCCCGCACGATCGTGCGGGGCTTCGGATCAGTTGATGCCGGCGGTCACTTCGGCTGGACCGTCGGGACCGGGTCGAGCTCGAACTCGTCGGCGTTGTACGTCAACGGCTCCTCGGCAAAGACGTCGAACCGCTCGCCGCGGCTCTCGGCCTCCATCCGCTTGAGCTCGAAGACGAGCCCGCGGTGCTGCAGGTCGCCGGGATCGAGCGAACGCTCGCGGGCCTCGTCGCGGAGGACGCCTTCTTCCATGAGCTTGCGGATCTTGGTCAGCGCCTTGTTCTGGATCTGCCGGACCCGCTCCTTCGTCACGCCGATGATCTTGCCGACCTGTTCGAGGGTGAGCGGGTTGTTCGAGTCCTGCTCCCAGTTGAAGCGCCGCTTGAGCACGGTCTGCTCGACGTCCGTCAGGTCCGCGAGATTGCGGTCAACGATCGTCTTGAGCTCGACGACACAATCCTCACGGACGTCCTGCCGACGGGTCTCGAGCCAGTTGGACTTCTCGAGGTCCGGCTCGAACTCGACGGGGAACCGCTGGCGGTGCCGTGAGTGCTTCATGGCAGTGCGGCTGAACGCCTTGAGGATGGCGCGGCAGGCGTAGGTGCTGAACTTGAAGCCCTTGTCGACATTGAACTTGTCGACGGCCCGGATCAACGCCATGTTGCCTTCCGAAACGACCTCGGCGAAGTCCACGTCGCCCAAGCGCGTCCGCTTGGCCATGGCCAGGACGAGGGCGAGGTTGGTGCGGACGAGGTACTCGCGCAGGTGCTCGAAGCGGTTGTGCCAGCGGATGAGCTCCTGGCCGTCCTTTTTCTCTAGGTTGTTGATGCCCTTCTTGCGGATCCGCCGCTGGATGCGGTTGACCTTGAGCTTCGCGAAGTTGAAGCGAAGGAACATCAGCTTCTCTTCCGCCGGCTTCATGAGCTGGGGCGAGGAGACATTGTCCTGATCCTCGAAGGCCTCGTCCCGCGTCGGCTGGTACCAGTCGGTCAGCGGCAGGCGGTTGAGGTGCTCGTCGAAGAGCTCCTTTTCGATGCCACGCCGCACGAACTGCTCGGAGTCCATGAAGTCGTACGTTTCCGCCAGGATCGCGTCGACCCGCTTCTTGAGCGCGGGCGAAACGACCTCGGGCTCGGCGGCGGCCTTCTCGATGCGGTCGAGCTCCGCCTCGAGGGCGGCGTCGGGAGCGCGGTCGAGCGGCTTGCCGGTCGGCGTGGGCGGCACGTACTTGTCGACCTTGGCCTTGGTACGGGTCCGCGTGGTTTTGGGTTTGGTAGTGGTCACAGTGCTCACGTTGTCGTCTCCTTCCCGCCGCCGAGGGTCCGCGTCAGCGGGTCGGCGTCGCATCCTGCCGGGTGGCGGTGCGGGGCAGTTGCCTCGCGTGTCGCCGGTCCTGTGGTGGGATCAATCTCTTCGAGTTGTACAGATCTGGGTGCGATTGTGCCCACGGTGGGGCCGCTCGCGTCGGGTCCGGCGTGCCGAGCCGGCCCCGCAAGAACATCATGCCGAACGACGGCAGATGTTTCGACAGGCATCTACCGATCCGCCGGTGCGAAACCCCGGAGCCCTCGAAGAAGGTTCCAGAAACGCCCGTGCTGCCGGTTGCGGCCGATGTAGATCTTGCCAGTCCTGGCGAGTCCGCTCATCGTCGCTGCCCGTACCGCCGCGGAGGCCCCGCGGAGGTCGCTGCAAACGGAACGCCATCCGGCGTCACCGTCGCAACTCTTTCGG
>CAYQCT010000071.1:2463-11584 GCA_964416015.1 uncultured Tepidisphaerales bacterium | reverse complement strand
GTCAGGGCGTCGCCACACGTATAGACGCACGAGCCGGCCGATCGGTTGCACCCACGGGTGGCAATTCCTGTTTCGGCGACTGCCGCGTCCCCCGATTCCGGCCACCGGCTATGCCGGTCACCTTCCAGGGTCAACGTGCTCCTGGCCGCACCGCGAGGTGAAGCCGGCCCGGCAACGTACGGAACGCTCACGAACTGTCAACCACCTTGTCGCAGAATTTCTCCTGCGGCGAGTTGCCACGCCCCCGGCCGGCTCATACATGCCGCGTGTCAACCGCCGCCAATGCCCTCTGTTACGGAGGATCCTTCGATCCCGTCCACGTCGGCCACCTCGTGACCGCACGCGCTGCCGCCGAGGCAACGGGCGCGAACATCGTCCGCTTGATCGTCGCCGGGCAGTCGCCGCACAAGCTCGCCGGCACCTCGGCCCCGGCGGCGGACCGCGTCGCCATGCTCCGCGCGGCCGTCGCAGGCGACCCGCTCTTCGTCGTCGACGAACGCGAGCTACACCGCGAGGGCCCGAGCTATACCGCCGACACGGCCCGCGAACTTTCACGAAAATCGGGTGCGCCCGTTGCCTGGCTCGTTGGGGCAGATCTGCTGCCGGGTCTGCCACGTTGGCGGGAAGCGGAAGCCTTGTTGTCGGACCCGCCGACGATCCTGCAGTTCGTGGCCATGCGGCGCGGCGGGCACACGATCGACCTTGGCGCCCTGCCGCCGGCGGTGCGGAAGATTGCATCGGCGGCAGTGAAGGTGCCGGAAATTGAGATCAGCTCGAGCGACGTCCGGGCCCGCGTCGCCGCCGGCCGGTCGATTCGGTACCTGGTGCCGGACGCGGTCGTGGCGTACATCGAGCAGAAGAACCTCTACGCCGCGAGTTCGGCAAAATCGGGATGATCGCCCGCGTGCTTTGGCCGGTGCTCCCAGGAGACGACGGCGTCGCCGGTCGCGGCGGGTTGCAACAGGAACAGTCCCGGCATGGTCCACGGGTCGCCGATTGGCCGGCCGATGCGGTGCCCCTTCGCCGCCGCCCGCAGGCCGCAGGCCCAGACGCGTGGGCCGAACATCTGCCCGACGCTGCCTCGGTCGAGCTGGAACGCGTTGTACAGACGCTTCGGCGGGTCGCTGATCGCTGTCACGCCCGGCCAGTAGTTGCCGAAGAAGCTGTCGCCCTGCTCGACGTTTCCTTGGTGGACGAAGACGACCTTTGGATACCGCCGTTTTCCTCCCGGTCCGTCGGCGGCTTCGCTGGCGATGCGAAGGTCGCGCACCATCTCCCGACAGAACAGGCAGCCGAAGTGACGGACGAACGTCAGCAACGTCGGCCGGTCCTGATCCAGCTGCCCGCGCAGCGTCGCCGGCTCCGCGACGGCCGTGCCCTCGACCGCCGCGTCAAGCACGTCGGCCGGTACGGTCGAGACGCTTTGGCCCGATGCAATAGAAGATGGAAGCGGCGCGTTCATCTCGATTTGGGCAGGCTACACGAGCTCGTCCAACCCGCGAAGGCCGACAACTTCGTCCGTACGGAACGGCTCGGCGAACTGCACGCCGCACCGCCCGCCGAAGTAGCCGTGCATCGTCTCGACGTACGGCCAAAGCCCGTCATCTTCGGCAAGACCTTGGCTCGCGTACGCCGCACACGCCGCCCGCTTCGCCGGCCACGCCTCGCTCACATCCACGCAGAAACTCGGCACGATGTCCGTCCGCAGGTGCGTGCAGAAGTACTGGATGACTCGCTTCGGATGCCACGGCTCGCCGGGGATGTCGCTCTTGGTCAGCTTCGCGTCGAAGCGGGCATCACGCCCGATCGCGTGGGCGGCGACGTGGTCGGGGTGGGCGTCGGGGACGTACGGAATGAAGACGACGTGCGGCCGAAACTGGCGGAAGACGGCGGCGAGTTTGTGCCGACTCGGGACGTCATGCGTGACGGTCCGATTGGGCAGGCCGAGGTTGGTCCGCTGGATCGTGACACCGGCGGCTTGCGTCATCTGCCGGGTGGCTTCGGTCCACTCCTTTTGGCGGATCTCGCGGGAGCCGTTGGGCGTCGGCTCGCCGTCCGTGAGGTCGACGATCATGACGTCGTGGCCTTGGCGGGCGAAGGTGATGAGCGAGCCGCCCATGCCCAGCTCGGCGTCGTCGGGGTGCGGCGCGACGCAAAGCAGGCGTTTCTTCGGCGGCAGGGTCGACAGCGGCGAGGCCATACGCGACCGTAGCGTGCGGCGTGGCGGCGGACGTTTCGAAAGCCGCCGGGTACGCCAGCGACGTCACGCCGTTCCTGTGGGCCGGGTTGTTCCTGGTGCTCATCGGCGTCGGCGTCTGGCTGCTGGCGACCGTGCTGACAGCGATTTTGGTGCGTCGGCCACCAAGGCTGACGCCGGTACGGGCGGCGTATCGGCTGGGGAGGTCGTCGCCGCAGGACATCGGGTTGGCCTTCGAGGAAGAGACGTACGAGGTCGAGGACGTCGCGCGGCCGGGCCGGAAGCTGCGGCTGGCGGCGTGGTGGATTCCGCCGCCGACCGACGGGCCGCGGGACACGATTTGCGTCCTGCTGCACAGCTACGGCGACGCCCGCAGCGGCGCGTTGGCCTGGGCGAACCTCTGGCACGCCCGCGGCTTCGGTCTGCTTTTGCCGGACCTACGCGGACACGGCGACTCCGACGGCACCCGCACTGGCGGCGGCGTTTGGGAGGTCCACGACGTGCACCGCCTCCTCGACCAGCTGCTCGCCCGTCGGCCGAGCAACCGCGTCGTCCTCGTCGGCGTCAGCTTCGGCGGCCTCGTCGCGGCGGAAATCGCGGCGACGCGGGACGACATCGCTGCGGTCGTGCTCGACAGCCCGATTCGCACCTGGCGGACCGGCGTCGACCACTTCAGCCGCCTGCTCGGCCTGCCGCCGCAGGACCGGCTGGCGCGACGGCTTCGCGGCCGGCTCTGCAGCGTGCCCGGCACGCCGCTCGACACCGCCGACGCGCTCGGCCGCCTGAGGGTGCCGACGCTGGTGATCCTGCCGACGCAGGACACGCTCGTCTCGCCCGCCGACGCCGACGCGATGGCCGCCACGTCGAAGCTCGTCTGGCGGCCCGAAACGCGACACAACCAGGCAGTTGTTGAATCACCCGCGGAATACGCGGCGCAGGTCGACTCTCTTCTCCAGAAGGTGGAGACCGTCACCTCATGATTCGGCCGATCTTCACGGCAACGGCAATTCGCTACTCGTCCAGTACTCGTGCAGGACCGTCACCAGCCGGGACAGCTCCTCGGCTTCGACCGGCTTGAGCAGGTACCCGGCGACGTTAAGGTCGAAAGCTTCGACCTTGTCGCGATCGGCGTCGCTGGTGGTCAGGACGACGACGGCCGTTGATCGCAACGCTGGGTCGTCGCGCAGGCTGCGGAGCGTCTCGAGGCCGCTGATGCCGGGCAGGTTCAGGTCGAGCAGGACGAGCCGTTCGCGAGGCTTTTCCCGCAGGTACGCCAGGGCTTCCTCGCCGGTGCCGAACACGAGCAGGTCGTGCGGCAGGTTGGTCCGCCGGAAGCTTCGCCGCATCGCCATGACGTCGACGTCGCTGTCCTCGACCAGGAGCACGCGAAGCGTTCTGTCATCAGGATCTGCCATGGAGCCAGAAGATACAGCAAGGCCCGGACCTCACGGGGCAATCCTTCGGAAGTTCCAACAGCAGCCCGTCCAGTCGCACCGCCAGCGGCGGTGGCCAGCGTGGTGAAGCTCGAGCGACTCGACCCGATCCGCCCTGAGCACGACCACCGCGAACCGACCCCGCGCGGCTTCGTCTTCGGGGTCGACGTCGTTTTCCGGCCATGGTGCCTCGGCAGCGGACGGCGTGACGCGGCGGTAGCAGGCGCGCGAGCCGTGCGAGGTTGCCCGCCATCGGGCGTCGACGAGTTCGCCAGCTGTCTCGACGGTGGCAGAGGCGTCGACCGTGATCTGTCGCTTGCCGGGCCCGTCGTAGCAGTGCAACGCCGCCCGACCGGTACGACGGATCTGGCCGACCTTCGCGGCGTCGACCCGCGTGTGGACCAAGATTTGACGCGTCGCCGCGTCGGCCTGACGCAGCACGACCGTCCGCATCGTCGGCCGACCCGCCTCGTCGACCGTCGCCAGCGTCGGGCAGTGGTACGCGCTGCGGCGGTCGCTCGCCCCTTCGGCCAGGCAACGCCAGACGTGTTCGAGCACGGCTGGTCCGTCGTCGGCGGGTTCGGTCGCTCCGGCGGGCACGCAGTCAGGGTACTGTTCGCGCCGTGCTTCCGCCGCGTACGAGGCCGCCGATGCCGACGATCGCGCGGGGGCCGCGACGGGTCAGGCCGGTGCCGCGGTTCCTGGACGTGCCGAGCCGTTCGCCGCAGCGGGCGGCGCACGAGATGCGGTTGCTGGTGAAGCCGCACGACTGGACGCGGCAGGCGGTCGAGCACCGCCGGCAGGTCGACGCCGATTCGCCGCAGGCCGAGCAGGTCTGGCGAGACGGGGACGCGACGCAAGTGCTGGCCGCCGCCGCCGAAGCCGTGCGGCGACTTGCGATCGCCGGGCATCAAGTTGCCGCCGAAGCCATTGAACCACCGGCCGATGTCCGGCTCCGGTTGCAGCTCGACGCCGACGACGACGCAGGCCTCGTCCGTGCCGTCGCCGCCTGTGCGTCGCGTGCGGCACCGGCGACGTGGTTCGTCCTCGGCGACCGCCTGGCCCTGCTCGGCGGCCGGTTCTACCGCCGGGCCCGCGGGCGGCAGTTTCACTACAACCTCGCCGCCGACCTGACGATCGCCCGCGACCTGCGCGCAGCCTTGGGCGACCTGCTGAAACCGTTGCCGCGGCGGGCTCGGTAGGATCGACGCATGACGCTGCACCGCACGCCCTTCCACGACCTGCACACGCAGCTGGGGGCGACGATGGTGGAATTCGCCGGCTGGGAGATGCCGCTGCGGTACGGGAAAGTCGTCGAGGAGCACGAACGCTGCCGGACGTCCGGCGGGTTCTTCGACGTCTCGCACATGGGCCGGCTGCGGTTCGAAGGACCGGATGCGGCAGCGTTTCTGGCGTTGGCGACGACGCGGGACCCGGCCGTCCTGACGCCCGGGCAGTCGCGATACGCCCTCGTCTGCCGTGCCGACGGCGGTGTGATGGACGACGTGATCGTCGCCCGCTTCGCGACGCACTACGGCATGGTCTGCAACGCCAGCAACCGCGAGAAGCTGCTGGCTCACTTTGCCAACCTCGCGACGCAGCACGGCCTCGACGCGGGCCTGCGGGACGTGACGGACGAGACGGCGATGGCGGCGTTGCAGGGGCCGAAGGTGATGGACGAGATCGCGCCGCTGCTGCTGGAGCCGCTGGGCGTGGATGTCCGCGAGCTCAAGCGGTTCGGCCACGCGACCGGCGAGTTCATGGGCTTCGAGGCCAGCGTCTACCGCAGCGGCTACACGGGCGAAGACGGCGTCGAGATCGTTCTGCCGAAGGAAGCCGCGTCGATGGCGGCCGGCATGGCGGCGGGCTTCCTGACGAACGGCCCGATCTACGCCTGCGGCCTGGCGGCGCGGGACACGTTGCGCGTCGAGGCAGGCCTGCCGCTGTACGGGCACGAACTCGACGAGACGATCGACCCGGCCTCGGCGGGCTTGGCGTGGTGCGTGCGGGCCGAGGGCGACTTCGTCGGCAGCGGGCCGGTGCGGCAGGCGATGGCGGACGGGCCGCCGCGGAAGCTCGTCGGGTTGGAGCTCGACTCGCGTCGCACGGCGCGGCAGGGGCAGCCGGTGATGGTGGACCGCGTCGAGGTCGGCCGCGTCACCAGCGGCTGTTTGTCGCCGACGCTCGGCAAGAGCATCGCGATGGCCTTGGTCGCCAGCGAGTTTGCAAATGTCGGCCAACAGCTGGGCGTCGACTTCAAGCGAGAAATTGCGTTGGCGAAGGTCGTCCCGACGCCCTTCTACCGCCGGCCAAACCGGTGAGGCTTGTCGCGGGAAATTTCCGCAGACGCACCAGCCGGCGCAACCCGGCTATGTTCCCGCGATGGCAGCACCGCCCGACGACCGCCGATACCTCGCCAGCCACGAATGGCACATGCGTGACGAAGACGACCGCGACGTCTGCACGATCGGCATCACCCAGTTCGCCGCCGACGAGCTTACCGATGTCACCTATGTCGACCTCCCCGAGGTCGGCACGAGCGTCACCGCCAACGAAGCCTTCGGCGAAGTCGAATCCGTCAAGGCTACCAGCGATCTCGTCTGCGGCGTCGATGGCGAGGTCATCGAGGTCAACGAGGAACTCGTCGCCGACCCGTCGCTCGTCAACAGCGACCCGTTCGAAGGCGGCTGGATGATCAAGGTTCGCATGGGCGACAGCTCGCAGATGAGCGTCCTGCTCGACAGCAAGGGCTACGTCCAGCAATCCGGCGCCGACGAAGAATAAATCGACGTGGCCGACGAGCAGACGCCCGCGCACCTCCGCACGCCGCGCCCGCGGCGACGCGGTCGACGCGATCCGTCTGCCGCGCGAGTTCGGCCGGGGCTCGACTTCAGCGTCACCGGGCTGGTTTATTGCTCGATGATGATGTTCCTCGGCCTGGCTGCCATCAACAGCCAGGCGAACCTGCTGTTCGGCGTCTTCGGGCTCATGGTCGGCGTGCTGCTGGTCAGCGGCGTTGTGAGTCGCAGCGTCCTCGGCAAGGTCCAGGTCCGCCGCAAGCCGCCGGCCGCGGCACAGGTCGGACGTGTCGCCCGTATCGCCTACGACGTCACCAACACCAAGCGGTTCTGGCCCAGCTTCAGCCTGACGCTCAGCGAGCTCGACGCCGGCGGACGTGACGCAATCTTCGACCGGCAGCCGGCAACCTACGTCCTGCACGCCGCCTCCGGCCGCACAGCACACGTCGTCGCCGAAGTCGTGCCGCGGCGGCGTGGGTGGGTCGAGTTCGAACGCTACCAGCTCAGCACGAGCTTCCCGTTCGGCTTCATCAAGCGGGCCGTCATCCGCAGCCACCGCGACCGTCTGCTCGTCGGGCCGCCGCGTGGCGCGGTCGATCCCAAAGCATTGACCCGCTTCATCAGCGCCGAAAGCAGCGGCCTCAACCAACGGCCGACCGCCGGCGGCAACGACGAGTTGTTCGGCCTGCGCGAGTACCGGCCGGGCGATCCGGCCCGCATCGTGCACTGGCGACGCAGCGCCCGGCAGCTGGCTGCGACGGGAGCGGGCAACGGGACGATGCTGGCGACGCGACGCTCGCCGCTGGTGGTCAAGGAGATGAACCGCGTCGCCCCGCCGCGGCTGCTGTTGCTGGTCGACACGCACGTGCCGGACGAAGCCGACGAGAAGCATCTGGTGCGGGCCGAGCGGGCGTTGGGCGTCGCTGCGAGTCTCGCCGCGGCGGCGGCGACGCGTGGCCTGGCCGTTGGGCTGCTTCTGCCGGCCGGACGCGAGGCGAAGCTGATCGACATCCGTCCGGACCGCGGCAAGCGGCACCTGCGCGAGATGCTCACCAGTCTTGCAGAGGCCGGCCGCAACCGCACGGTCGACGCTGCAACGCTCCTGGCCGCCGGCCTCTCGCGGGCCAAGGGCGATACCACCGCAGCCCTGCTATCGGCAAGTGCCCCGGCCGGCGCGGCGGACACGAACGGTCGACGGAACGTCGTGACGATCCCCGTCGAAGGCGAAGGCGTCGCCGAGTGGGTCAGCTTCGACGACGGCATCGACTGGCCCGCCACCGTCGCCGCCGAACCCGCCGAACCCGGCGATCCTGGCTGACGCCGGACCGCCGCAGCCGATACCATCGTGGCGATGCGCGTCCACCCGCTGTGCCGATGCCTGTTCGTCGCCTGCGGCCTCGGCTTCATCGCTCCGACCGCCGCAGCGCAGGAAGCACCGCGTAGCGTCTTCGAAGAACCGTCGCAGGATCCGTCCGTCTACCGCAGCGTCGAGAGCGGCATCGAGGTCCGCCTGCCGCCCGGCGAGCGACTCGACGAGGAGACGCTGCGCGCCCTCGGCGACGAGGATCAGATGGCCATCGTCACGGACGAGGCGGCGGGCACGCGATTTGAACTGCGGCGGATTCTCCTGCCCTCGCCGTTGCCGCTGCGGGCGTCGGACCTGCCCGAAGGCGGCCGGCAGCCGGGCCTGCTTGAGCTTGCGGCCGACGAGCTGCGGCGCAACGTCGGCGGCGAAATCCTCCGCATCACCACCGTCCCCCTCGGCGACGCCGACGCCGGCCTGCTCATCGCCCGGCACGCCTCCGGCACCGACCAGGTCCTGCGGCAGGTCGCCATCATCCCCCGCAACGCCCAGCTCGCGCACCGCCTGACGCTCGTCTCGCCGGCCGCCGAGGGCAACCTCGAGACGATCGCGAAGGATCCCGCCGTTCGCGAGGCCGTCGAGACGTTCCGGGCCGTGCTCGACAGCTACGCCGCCGTTGACCAGACGGCGTTGTACGAGGAGCAGCGGGCACGCCTCGACGCGACGCGGGCGTTGATGGTCAAGCTTCGTCCGCAGGGCCGAATGCAGAGTGTCTGCGTGCCGGAAGCCTGGTGGCGGATTCGCCGCGACGGCCGCGACATCGGGTTTGCTCGCGTGATCGAAGAAGGTGCCAACGGCCTGCCGACCGGACTGATCGGGGCCTTCGACGATCCCGAACGTGACAACGCCGCCGATCCGCTGACGGCGACCGGCGTTCGTGTCGGCACGCGGATGCGGCTGCTGACCGGCGACGACCGCGACGGGCCGTTCCTCGATCGGGCGACCTGGAGCTGGTCGTCGCGGCAGCTGGATGCGGGCGACTTTCGCGAGCTGAATCGTCTCGTCGAGCCGGCCGAGGCGACGCGGCATCGCGTCGAGCGGCCGGTCGCGGCGCGGGCGGAAGTCATCGGCCAGATGCGGGCGCGTGACGTGCCGGTCGGCCGGCAGTACATCGACGACGATGGCATCACGCGGACGACCTTCGACGTCCGCCAGCAGCGTCGCCTCGACGTGAAGTTCACGCTCGACGGCCGGCAGGCGCAGGAAGCGGTGCGTCGCGAGCCGCCCGGCTGGTACATTCCGCAGGCGGTCGATCACCTGCTGCCGCGGCTGCTGGCGACGGACGTCGGCGAGCCGATCATGGTCGCGACGTACGTGCCGGACCGGCGGG
>CAYQCT010000071.1:0-2453 GCA_964416015.1 uncultured Tepidisphaerales bacterium | reverse complement strand
CAAGTACCTCGACGTCGCCGCCCCGACGCAGGCCGAGCTGCCCGGCGGTGGGATGGCGCGCGTCGTCGTCGTCAGCAGCCGCGTCGGCTACGAAGGCTCGCCGACGCGGCATTACCTGGACGCCGACACGTTCCGTTGGCTCGGCAGCCGCAACGAGGGCACCGGCGTCACGGCCGTGCCGGTGACGCGCGAGGAGCTCGAAACGATCTGGGCCGGCACCGCCGTCTGGAGCGATGCCGTCGTGACTGATGCCGCCGCGGACGTGACCCGATAAAGAAACAAACGTGGTGCTCCGCAAGCTCATCCTCGGCCGCGCGCTCGGCCTGCTCGCCCTGGCCGGCGTCGCGGGCGGGACGGCGTTCTGGTTGCAGAGCCGCACGGACGACCGTGACCGCGAGATCGCCCGGCTGGAGGCCGAGACGCAGTACCTGCAGGAAGTCGCGGATCGGCTGACGCTCGAGGAGCGCGTCGCCCGCATCGTCGTCGTCGATCAGCAGCGCGATTCGCAGGAGACTCTCGTCACCGACCTGCTCTTCTTCGACGTCAGCAAGGACGGCGTCGAAGTTACGCCGCCGCGGGCCTTCCGCGTCTATGGCGAGCAGGTGCACGTCGGGGCGTTGCTCATCCGCTTCGAAGAACACTTTGTCCGCGAAGGCGATCCGCTCCGCGGCCGAACGCTCGCGTTGTGGGACAAGATTCACGGCAGCGCGACCGCCGCCGAGCAGGGGCAGCCGATCGATCCGATCGGCGAGTCGCCGCGCGTCTACGCCGGCGGCAGCGAGGGCGTGACCGCGACCGGCGACGCGGACGATCGACGGAGTTTCGAGACCGAGCTCTGGGCCGACTTCTGGCGCCTGGCGAACGACGAGGCCTTCGCCGCGGAGAAAGGCGTTCGTGTAGCCCACGGCCAGCAGGTCTACAGCGTCTTTGAGCCCGGCCGCGTCTACGACCTGACGCTGCAGGCCAACGGCGGCCTGTCGCTCGCGTCGCGTCCGATGCCGCCGCTCTATCGCGAGCTTCTCAGGCGGCCCGCCGACGCCTCCGATTGACGCGGCAGCAGCCGGTCGAGTCGGTCGGCGTGGTACGTGATCACGACGTCCGCCCCGGCCCGCCGCATCGCCAGCAGACTCTCCAGCACCACGCCGTCGCCGTCGATCCAACCGGCCCGCTCGGCAGCGAGGTGCATCGCGTACTCGCCGCTCGTCTGGTACGCAGCGACCGGCACGCGAACGTTCGCCCGCACCGCCGCGATGACATCGAGGTACGGCCCGGCCGGCTTGACCATGACGAGGTCGGCGCCTTCGTCGACATCGAGTTCTGCCTCGCGAATCGCCTCGTCGACGCCACGCGCCGCGTCCATCTGGTAGCCGCGTCGATCGCCATGGGACGGTGCCGAGTCGGCGGCGTCACGGAAGGGGCCGTAGAAGGCGCCGGCGTACTTGACGCTGTAGCTAAGAATCGCCGTGTCCGCGTGGCCCGCTTCGTCGAGTGCCCGTCGAATCGCCCGCACCATGCCGTCCATCGCCCCGCTCGGCGCGATCCAATCCGCCCCGGCGGCGGCAAGATTCGCCGCCTGGATGCCGAGCAGGTCGAGCGCCGCATCGTTGTCGGCGACGCCGTCGACGATTGGTGCGCAGTGGCCGTGATCCGTGTACTCGCAGAGGCACAGATCAGCCGCGGCGGTCATCGGATTCTTCCGCCGCTTCATCTCGCGGAGCAGCTCGCAGACGACGTTGTTTTCGTGCACCGCGACAGAGCCGACGTCGTCCTTGGCCGAGGCATCGATGACGCCGAAGACGAGGAATCCGCCGAATCCCGCCGCGGCCAGACCGTCGAGCCAATCGGCCGCCGAATGCACCGACCGCCGGAAGACGCCGGGCATCGACGCGACTTCGAGGTCCTTCTCGTGCCGGTGTACGAAGACGGGCGCCACGACGTGTTCGCGTCGCAAGTCGACCCGCCGCAGCATCCGCCGCGTCGTCTCGCTCCGCCGCATTCGTCGCATGCGGACCTGGGGAAACTCGCCTGCGCTCATGCGTGCAACGTAGGTGCGAGCGGCGGCCTTGGGCGGTAGCATCGCCAGCGTGCCGTTGCAGGTCTCGTTCGTCACCGGCCGCGCCGGCAGTGGCAAGACGCGCGAGGTCCGCGAGCGGGTCGTGCGAGAGCTGGCGTCGCAGCCGATCGGTCCGCCGGTCGTCGTTGTCGTGCCGAGGCAGGCGACCTTCTCGTACGAGCGCTGGCTGCTGGCGGACGAGCGAATCGACGCGACGTGCCGGCTGCGCGTGGTCAGCTTCGACGGCCTGCTACGTCTCGTCGGCGGGCAGGCGGCGACCGTCAATGTCGACGCCGACGTCCGCCGGCTCGTGCTGGGCCAGGTCATCCGCGACGCCGCCGACCAGCTCATGTTCTTCCGCGATGCCGCCCGGCACAGTGGCACCGTCGACGAGATCGAC
>CAYQCT010000070.1:14226-17272 GCA_964416015.1 uncultured Tepidisphaerales bacterium | reverse complement strand
AGGTCGGCGTGCCGCT
This sequence comes from uncultured Tepidisphaerales bacterium, assembly GCA_964416015.1. Taxonomy (GTDB): domain Bacteria; phylum Planctomycetota; class Phycisphaerae; order Tepidisphaerales; family Tepidisphaeraceae; genus JBCDKH01. The sequence goes on along the minus strand of CAYQCT010000070.1, from coordinate 17,256 downwards.
GATGCTCGACTCGACCGACCCGAAGGTGCTCGAAGCCGGCCTGAAACTCGCCGGCGGCCGGTGCGCGCTCAACTCGACGAATCTCGAGGAGGGCGAAGAGAAGTTCGGCCAGATGTGCGACCTCGCCCGGCGGTACGGAGCTTTGCTCGTCTGTGGCACGATCGACGAGGACCCGGAGAACGCGATGGGCCGAACGGAGGAGCGCAAGATTGGCATCGCGAAACGAATTCGTAATCTTGCCGTCGAGAAGTACGGGCTGCGGGACGGGGACCTGATGTTCGACCCGCTCGTCCTGCCGATCAGCACCGGCCTCGAAGAAGATCGCCGCAACGCCGCCGAGACAATCGCCGGCACGCGCCGGATCAGCGAGGAGCTGCCCGGCTGCCACACGACGGTCGGCCTCTCCAACATCAGCTTCGGCCTGCGACCGGCGGCGCGGCAGGTGCTCAACAGCGTCTTCCTCAGCGAACTCCGCGACGCCGGCCTGACGAGTGCGATCGTCCACGCGTCGAAGATTCTGCCCAAAAACAAGATCGAAGACGAGCGCTGGCAGGGCGCCCTCGACCTGATCTACGACCGCCGCCGCGAAGACTTCGACCCGCTGACGGCCTTCATCGAGCTCTTCCCGGACGGCGAGACTGTCGCCGGCGACGAGGTCGAAGACGAGAATCTGACGCTCGAAGAGAAGCTGGAAAAGCACATCATCGACGGGGAGAAGCGGAACCTGACGGACCGCCTCGACGAGGCGATGCAAAAAGGGGTCAAACCCCTTTCCATCATCAACGACATACTGCTGAAGGGCATGAAAGTCGTCGGCGACCTCTTCGGCCGCGGCGAAATGCAGTTGCCGTTCGTGTTGCAAAGCGCCGAGACGATGAAGGCCGCCGTTGCACACCTCGAGCCGCACATGGACAAGATCGACGGCGAAAGCTCCAAGGGCGTCCTTGTTCTGGCGACCGTCAAGGGCGACGTCCACGACATCGGCAAGAACCTCGTCGACATTCTCCTGACGAACAACGGCTACACCGTGCACAACATCGGCATCAAGCAGCCAATTAACGAGATTCTGGACAAGTTTGTCGAACGCAAGGCGGACGCGATCGGCATGAGCGGGCTGCTCGTCAAGAGCGTCGCGGTGATGAAGGAGAACCTTGCCGAGATGAACAGCCGCGGCGTCTCGCCGCCGGTGCTGCTCGGCGGTGCTGCGTTAACGCGGGAGTATGTCGAGGAGGACTTAACGGAGCTTTACAACGGACCGGTTCTCTATTGCCGCGACGCCTTCGACGGCCTTCGCGTGATGGACCGCGTCGGCGAAGGAGCCGTCCAGAGCGTCGTTGACGAACAGGCGGCGAGTGCGAAGAAGCGGCGAGAGCTCAAGGCCGGTGCGACAAAGCCGAGCAGCACCGCAGCGGCCGACATCCCGAAGGTCGTGAGCGACAACCCGGTACCCAAACCTCCCTTCTGGGGCAGTCGTGTGGTGACGGACATCCCGTTGCAGAACATCTTCGGCTATGTGAACGAGATCGCGCTGTTTAATGGTCAATGGGGATTCAAGAAGAAGGGTTTGTCCGCCGAAGCTTTCGAAGCTTCTATCGCCGATTCGGCCCGTCCAGCCTTCGAGCGCCTGAAGCGGCAAGCCCTAGCCGGCGGAATGCTGGAGCCGAAGGTGACGTACGGCTACTACCCGGTCCAAAGCGAGGGGGACGACCTCGTGGTCTACCACCCCGACGACTTCGCGGCGGCAGGTGATGCCACGCCGACTGCTCGCGAGTTGCTGCGTTTCAACCTGCCGCGTCAGGAAGGCCGACGGAACCTCTGCATCACTGACTACTTCCGCAGCGCTGATTCGAAGCAGTTCGACGTCCTCGGCGTCCAACTCGTCACGATGGGCCAGCCGATCAGTGACGTTGCGGAGAGGGAGCGTGCTGCCGACAGGTACCAGGAATACCTCTACCTTCACGGCTTCGGCGTCGAATGTGCCGAGGCGTTGGCGGAGATGTGGCACAAGCGAATGCGGGCGGAGCTCGGATTCGCGAACGAAGATGCTTCGGAGACACGTAAACTCTTCCAACAGAAGTACCGCGGCAGCCGCTATAGTTTTGGCTACCCGGCTTGCCCGAACCTGGAGGACCGCACGAAGCTGCTTTCGATGCTTCAGCCGGAGGCCCTCGGCGTTTCGCTTACGGAGGAGTTCATGCTTGATCCGGAACAGTCGACGGACGCCCTCGTCGTACACCATCCGCAGGCGAAGTACTTCGACATCTAGCGTTCGTCGTCTCGAGAACAATGCTCAGCAGCGACGATCTTCCGTACCGCATTGTGACCAGCGGCCGGTTCGATGCGGCGAAGGTGCGAGTGGAGGTCGTCGGCGATACGCGAGACGAGAGGCTTGACGAAGATCTCGCGGGACCCTGGCAGCGGGAGAAGCAGCGTCTCGGCGGCAAGCTCTTCGACGGCGCGATGTGCCGGTACGAGTCGCACGAGATCGTCGACAGCCGCCTCGTCCTGCGGGTCAGCCGAACGAGCTACCGCGTCTTTGTCGAAACCAATCTTTTCGGCCCACGCGACCTGCCGACGCGGTGCCTGTGCAACCCGGTCGGCGTCTCGGCGACACTCCGCTGCGGCGACGACGTGCTGCTGTTCGGCAGGCGTGGCGACGGCGTTGCGTATTACCCGCGGCGGCTGCACCCGTTCGCCGGCAGCCTCGACTGGCCTGACAACGCGCAGCCGATCGACGTGTTCGCCGAATGTCGTCGCGAGCTGCACGAGGAGCTGTCGCTGACGACCATGGATGTGCCGACGCTGGCGGTCGTGGGGCTTGTGGAGGACGTCGATCTTCGGCATCCGGAGGTCGTGCTGCACGCCGAGACGCCGCTGTCGTCGGACGAGGTCGCGGCCCGTCTCGATGCCGCCGAGCACGCGGGCGTTGAGCGTGTTGCGGACGAGCCGGCGGCAGTCGAGCGGGCGTCGCGAGACGAGCGGTTCACGCCGGTCGCCCGGGCGTCGATGCGGTTGCGGCTCGCCGGCCTC
>CAYQCT010000070.1:0-14216 GCA_964416015.1 uncultured Tepidisphaerales bacterium | reverse complement strand
GGGCGACCCTGGCGCTGGCCTATGTGAACAGGCGGATCGCGACGCTGGACGCGCCGGGGCCCTACCTCCTCACGCTCTGCGCGCGGGCCCGCGAAGGCCGCTTCGACATCGCCTTTCGCCCGCGTTGGCCGTGGCAGGAGACGTTCGGGGCCGCGTCGTGGAATCTGTTGCTGGTCACGCTCGGCGTCGTGCTGGTTGTCTGGGCCTACCGCCGCGACGGGCGGACGCGGGCCGGGCGGGTTACGCTGGCGACGCTGCGGCTTTTGGTCATCGCGAGCGTGCTCGTCTTGCTGAATCGGCCGACGCTGTCGCTGACGCGGGACCGGGAGGAGCCGAGCGTGCTGGCGGTGCTGGTCGACACGTCGGCGTCGATGGCCGTGGCGGACGTCGAGGGACAAACGCGGCTCGAAGCGGCGCGGCAGGCGGTCGAGGCGGCGATGCCGAGCTGGGCCGAGACGCACCGCGTGCGGCTGTTCGCCTTCGATGAGACGACGCGGCCGGTCGAGGAGCTTGCCGAAGAAGCGGACGGCGAGGCGACCGGCGTCGGCGCAGCCATCGCATCGGCGACGTCCCGGCTTCGCGGGCAGAACGTCGCCGGAATCGTCGTCGCGACTGACGGCCGTGAGACTGGCGAGGCGACGGAGCCGGCGATTAATGCACCGATCTACGCGGTCGGCCTCGGCGGCACGGAGGAGCCGGCGAACGTCGTGCTCGAATCCGCCGCGGCCGAGGCGACGGTCTTCGCCGGCGACGTGCTCAACGTCTCGGCCCGCGTCCGCGTGCAGGGCGTCGCGGACGGGACCACGCTGCCGGTCCGCCTGCTCCGCGGCGACGGATCGGCGGCGACAAATCCGGACGGCACCGACGTCATCGCGACGGCCACGACATCTGAAGATGCAATTGAAGTCGAACTACAGCTCGAGACGGCTGTGCCGGAGGCGTTGGATTTGGTCGTCGCCGTCGATTCGCCCGCCGGTGTCGAGGAGACGAGTCTCGCCGACAACCGCCGGCCGCTGCGGGTGGACGTGCTCGACACGGAGATTGCCGTCCTGTACGTCGAGGGATACCCGCGTTGGGAGTATCGCTATTTGAAGAACCGGCTCGTCCGCGACCGCACGATCAACTCGAGCATCCTGCTGACGGGGGCGGATCCTGATTTCGCTCAGGAAGGCGATCGGCCGATCCAGCGGTTCCCGGTGACGCTCGACGAGCTGCTCGACTACGACGTCGTCCTCCTCGGCGACGTCGATCCGCGGCAGTTGAGCGACGGCCAACTCGAGCTGATCCGCGAGTTCGTTGGCGACGCCGGCGGCGGATTCGGCATGGTCGCCGGACCGCGGCATTCGCCGTGGGGTTGGGCCGGAACGGCGGTCGAAGCGTTGCTGCCGGTCGACGTCGTGGTCGAGCCGAGTCAGTCGGCGGGCGAGGCGTACCGGCCGATCGTCACCGACTCGGGCAGGCGGGCCGGCCTGTTCCGCTTCTTCACCGACCGCGACGCGAACGAGACGTTCCTAGAAGAAGGCTTGCAGCAGCTCTATTGGTTCGCCAGCGGTGTGCGTCCCAAGGCCGGCGTCGGCGACGTGCTGGCGGAGCACCCGGACGAAGTCGGCCCCGACGGTCGGCCCGCGCCGCTCGTCGTCGTCGGCCGGTACGGTGCCGGCCGGACGCTGTTCAACGCGATCGACGAGTCGTGGCGGTGGCGTTTCTACACCGGCGAGCCGGTCTTCGACACGTTCTGGGTGCAGCAGCTTCGGTATCTCGCCCGCGGCCGAAAGCTGGGCGAGCGGCGGGCGACGCTGGCGGTGCTGCGGCCGAGCTACGGCGTCGGCGAGCGGGCGACGGCGCTGGTCCGCGTGCTCGATCCCGTCCTCGCCGGTCAGCTGCCGGACCGGCTCGACGCGACGCTGCGCGACGCGGACGGCGTTGTGCTGCAGACGGTCGGCTTCGAGCGGGCGACCGCCGACGCGGGTGACGACCGCTTCACCGCGACCTTCACGTCGCCCGCGGCCGGCGGATATGTGCTGACGGTGCCGGCGTTGTCGCCGGAGACAGGCGAGCTGGCGGCGGATGTGTCGTTCGAAGCACCGCGACGCGAGCTGGCGCGGGCGGCGGCGGATCCGGATCGACTGACGCGGCTGGTTGCGGGCACGGGCGGGCGGATGCTGTCGCTGGCGGACGTGGCGAGCCTTGACGTGCCGTCGGCGGCGCGGCGGGTGCCGGTGGTGGCCGATCGGGCGTTGTGGGACGCGCCGCTGGCATTGGGGCTGATCGCGTTGCTGCTGACGCTGGAATGGATCGGACGAAAATTCGCCGGACTGGTGTAAGAATCTCCGTCGGCAGACGTTGCATCAGAAGGACGCGGCGTCGCCGACATCCACGGTAAGCCCGCGTAGCATGGAGGTCGGATGACGCAGATCAATCGCCCGCCGACGCCGGCCTTGTCGCCGGAGCAGATCGTGGCGTCGCTGCAGTCGCTGCGGCGGCGGGTCATGACCCTCAGCGTCGCCCGCGGCGTGGCGATCGTGATCGAGCTGGGCTGCCTGCTGCTCTTGCTCGGCGGCATAGCCGATTGGTTGCTGCGGCTGCCGGCGGTGCCGCGCCTGATCGGGCTGCTCGCCGCGGCGGTCGTGCTCGGCTTCCTCGCGTGGCGGCACGTGCTGCGGCCGCTGCGTCGGCCGCCGACGTTGGGCGATGTCGCGGGGCGGGTCGAGGAACGATTTCCGGAGTTCGACGATCGACTGCGCAGTGGCGTCGACTTTCTGCAGGATCGGGACCAACTCGCCGGCGACGCGTACCGCCGCCTGACGCTCCGCGAAGCCGGCGAAGTCGCGGGCGGCGTGCGATTGAACGACGCGCTCGACCCACGTGGCACGCTCAAGCGGACGGCCACCGCGACGGTCGCCGTCGTGCTCGTGCTGCTAGCGGCGACGCTGCTCGGGCCGCTCGCCGGGACGGTGCTGGGTCGACTCGTCGACCCGCTGAACCCGCGGCACCAGTGGCCCAAGCGGTTCGAGGTCGTCACGCCGACTCTGCCCGCGATGCACCCGGTCGGGCAGAGCCTGCGGATCGAGACGACGCTCGCCCGCGGCGACGCTTCGCGTGGTCGGCCGACGCTGCACTGGCAGGTCGGCGATCGGCCGGCGCGGCAGACGCTGATGACCGTCGGCGACGACGGCACGCTCACGGCGGCGATCGATCCGCGGCTTGGGGAGGACGGCGACGCGGCGGAACTTCGCGTCTGGATCGAGGCCGGTGACGACGAGTCGCCGCCGCAGGTCGTCCGCGTGGTGCGTCGGCCGGCGTTGCTCGCGGCGACGGCGCGGGTCGTGCCGCCGCCGTACGTCCAGGATGCGCAGGAGCGTGAGGTCGACCTGCTCGCCGGGCCGGCATCGGTCGGCGAAGGCTCGCAGGTCGCGGTGCAGCTGACGTACTCGAAACCGCTCGCCGGTGAAGATTCTCCCGCAGTTTCGGTGCAGTGGCAGGACGAGGAGGCGACGCCGCTCGCGTGGCAGTCGCTCGCGACGGCCGTCGCGACGGCCGACCTGCCGATCGAGCGGACGCGTCGCTTCGGCGTCACCGCGACGGGCGTCGACGGCTTTGCCAGCGACCCGTCGCCGACGCTGGAAGTCGTCGTTCGGCCGGATCGCCAGCCGACGGTGCAGATCGACGAGCCGCGGCGGAACGAGAGCCGGACCGTCGAGGCGGTCGTGCCGTTGCAGGTCTCGGCACAGGACGATTTTGGGCTGACGGCGGTCGATCTCGTCGTCGAACGCCTCGCCCCGTCCGGCGGCGAAGGGTGGCGAACAACGGTGCCGCTGCTAGACGTGGCCGAGGTGACGACGGAGCGGACGCAGGACGCGAGGCAGTCGCGGCTGAGCTACGCGTGGGACCTGAGCGACGTCGCCGCCGCAGCGGGGCAGGAGCTGCAGCCGGGGGATGTGCTGGAGTACTACGCGGTCGTTCGCGACAACTTCGACCTGAACGGCCGAACGCACGACGCGGTCGAGAGCGGCCGGCTTCGACTGACGATCATCAGTCAGCAGGAGCTGGCCCGGCGTGCGGTGCGGGATCTGCAGGACGCGCGGGATCGCGTCGTCGATGCCAAATCGCGGCAGGACCGGGCGCGTCGCGAGACGACGGTCTGGGCCGAGCGGGCGGGCGAGACGGACGAGCTCGATGACGCCGACGCGCGGGCGGCGGAGCGGCTGTCGCAGCAGCAGTCACGGGAAGCGGCCGCGGCGAAGCGGTTGGCGGCGCGGGTGGCCGAAGTCGCCGAGCGACTCGAAGAGAACAACTCGCCGGCTGAGGATCTGCGGCAGTTGTCGCAAGACGTCGCCCGTGCCTTGGAAGAGGCGGCCGAGGGTCCGATGCGCGAAGCCGCCGGCAAGATCGGCCAGGCGGGCGAAGCCGACGACGCGGAGGAGCGAAACAGGCGTGCCGAGGAAGCCGCCGGCGAACAGGCCGAGGCGTCGCGGCGTCTCGACGAGGCGGCCGAGCGGATGGAGCAGGTCGGCTCGCTGCGGCAGGCGGTCGAGCGGATCGAAGACCTCCTCGAACGCCAACGCGAGGTCGGCCAGAGAGCGGCCGAGGTCGCCGACCGCAACATCGGCCGCGACGCGGGGCAGATGAGCGACGCGGACCAGCAGGCCGCCGACGAAGCCGCGGCCGAGCAGCGTGAGCTGGCCGAGGCGACGCGGGAAGCGCTCGACCGTCTGGCGGAACAGGCCGAGCAACAGGCGGGCGATCCGCCGCAGAACGAGCAGGGCGAGAACGAGCCGGCCGACCCGCAGCAGGCGTCGGCCGAGGCGATGCAACAGGCGGCGCAGGTCGGTCAGCAGCAGGACGTCGCCGGCCAACAGGAGCGTGCCGCCGACGCCGGGGAAGAGAACCAACGCGACGAGGCCGCCGCCGCCCGGCAGCAGGCGGAGATCGGGCTCGAGATGGTCTTGCAGGAGCTCCGCGACGCCGAGCGTGAGGAGTTGCGTCGGCTCGAACGCCGGCTGGCGGCGTTAGTGGAGCAGGTCGAGCGGCTCGTCAAACGGCAGGCCGGGCACAACCTGGACAACCTCGAACTTCGCGGGCTCGACGGTGATGCGGTCGCGGAACTGGCCTTGGTCGCCGGTGATGACGGTGTTGCCCCGACGCGGCCGCGGCTGTCGGCGGGGCAGGAGCAGACGGAGCAGGCGGCCCGCGACTTGTCTGCCGTCGCCGATGCCGACGCGCGGGACGGCGGCCGCATCGCTGAGGCGTTGTCGCGGGCGGCGTTGCGGATGGAGCGGGCGGCGGTCTTCCTGCGGGACGAGGAGCTCGCCGCCGCGTACGAGCCGCCGCAGGTGCAGGCGTTGGTCGCGTTGCGGCAGGCGCTCGAGGAGGCCGAGGCGGAGCAGAAGCGGGTGCAGGACGAGGTCGAGCAGCAGCAGAAGGAAGCGATCCGGGCGAAGCTGATCGCGTTGCGGGACGCGCAGGTGGCCGACGTGAACACGCCGACGACGGAGCTGGAGACGAAGCGGGCCGACGGCCTGAACCGGATCGAACGGCTGTCGCCGCGGGCGAAGCTCGCGCCGCGGCAGCGGGAGCTGGCGGACGTGTTGGCCGAGGTTCGCGTCGATCTGGAAGAGGTCGGCGGCTCCGTCTTCGTCTTCGCCGCCGACGAGGTCGAGGCGGCGATGAACCGGTCGGCAGCCGGTCTGGATCAGCTCGCGACCGATGCCGCGACGCAAGCCGCTCAGCGGCGGGCGGCGGGCGTGCTGGACGACATGGTCGCGTCGCTGCAGCTGGAGATGGAGCAGGACCGCTTCGACCAGAACAGCAGCCCGCAGGGCGAGCAGGGCGGCGAAGGTGGCCAGCAGGGCGAGCAAGGTCCGACGCTGCCGCCGGCGACAGAAGTCAAGCTCTTCCGCAAGCTGCAGGCGCGGATCAACGAGCGGACGGTCGAGCTGGCCGAGGCGGGCGAGCCGGCGGACGTCGAGGCCCTCGGCCGCGAGCAGGCGGGCCTGCGGCGGGCGGTCGATGAGATGTTGCAGAAGGCCAGCCAGGGCCAGTTGCGTCTTGCGCCGGAGCCGGACGTGGCGTCGCTCTTGCCCGAAGAAGAGGCCGGAGCTGGCGAGGCGGCGGTCGACGAAAAGCTGGACGATCGCGAACTTCTCGATGACCTCCTCGGTGAAGCCGCCCAGCCGGCGGAGGACGAGCCCGCCGACGAGGCCCAACCGGCGCGGCAGGATCCGTCGATCAAGCGGCTTGGCGACTACCTCGCCCGCAGCCGCCAACGGCTCGAACTCAAGCGTGACGCCGGCGCGATCACGCAGGCGGTCCAGCGGCGGATCCTGCTCGAGCTCGACGAGCTGGCCGACCGCGCCCAGCAGCAGCAACAACAGCAACAGCAACAGCAGCAGCAAGGCCAACAGCAGGGCCAGCAACAGCAACCCGGCCAGCCGCAAGGGGCCAATCCTGCGCAACAGCAACCGAACCAGGGCCAGGCCCAGCAACCCGCCGGCCAGCAGCAGTCCGGCCAACAGCAGGCCGGCCAACAGCAGGCCGGATCGCAGCAGGGTCAGCAGGACGGCGAGAATGCTTCGCCGGGTCAGGGCGATGATGCCGCGTTGTCGCGCGACCTCGAGCAGACGCTGGCCGGCTGGGGCCAACTGACGCCGCGGGAGCGGCAGGCCATCCTCGACAGCCGCGGCGACCGCCCGCTGGACGCGTATCGCGACATGATCGAGGCGTACAAAAAGGAGCTGTCGGAGGCGACGAGCGATTGAGAGCAGGGCGACCCTCGGGATGCGGCAGGACGAGGCGAAGCACGGGCGACGCGGCACGCCGTTGCGGCGCATCTGTTGTCGAGTTAAGCCTTCGACGTCGAAAAGTCGACGCCGGTCTTGATCCGCGACGCGGCCGGTCCAGAATCACCGCCCGCTCATGACTGCTGCTGCCACGACACCTGCCTCTGATCTTGCCGCGGCCGATGCGGCGTTGTTGAACGCGACGGTGAGTCACCGCGAGGACCTGACGCCGGAGCTGACGGTGGTACGCGTGCGGCCGGACGGCGAGGTGCCGGAGTACAAGCCGGGCCAGTACGCGACGCTCGGCATGCCGCCGCTGCCGGGGAGTCCGCAGGCGGCGTCGCCGAAGAAGGGGCTGGGGCGGTTCGTGTTGCGGCCGTACTCGATCAGCTCGTCGCCGCTGGACCGCGACGGGATCGAGTTTTACGTCGCGCGGGTCGACGGCGGCGCGTTCACGCCGCTGCTGTGGGACGTGCCGGTCGGCGGCCGCTTGTACATGGCACCTAAGTGCAAGGGCAAGTTCACGCTCGACGGCATTCCGCCGGATCGCGACCTCGTCACCGTCGCCACCGGCACGGGCCTGGCGCCGTTCGTCTCGATGCTGCGGACCTACCGCGACACCGGCCGATGGCGGAACTTCGTCTTCCTTCACGGCGTGCGCAAGTGCGGCGACCTTGGGTACCGCAACGAGATCGAGGACGTCGCCGCCGCCGATCCGACGGTGCGATACGCCGCGACATGCAGCCGCGAGGGCGACGACTACACGGGCATCCGCGGCCGCGTCGATCGGCTCGTCGACGAGGTGCCGTACCGCGAGGCGACGGGACTTGATCTGACGCCGGAACACTGCCACGTGCTGCTCTGCGGCAACCCCGGCATGATCGACGGCGTCACGCAGAAGCTCGTCGCCCGCGGATTCGTGCCCAAGGATCGGCAGAATCCAGACGGCAACATCCACTTCGAAAAGTACTGGTAACGCCGGCCGATTCAGTACGTCGGGTTGCCGGGCGCGACTTCCGTGTTCCAGCGGTTCACGCCGCCGGCGAGGCTGCGCGAGTTCGTCACGCCGCGGCGGTGCAGCTCTTGCACGAAGGCCAGTGACCGCTTGCCGCTGCGGCAATAGACGATCGTCGTCTCGTCCTCCCGGCCCTCGAAATGCGCGTCGAACACCATCGGCAGGTCGTCGACCGGCAGCAGTCCCTCGTCGTCGTCGATGTGCGTGATCGCCCGCTCCTGCTGCGTCCGGCAATCGATCAGCCGGTGCGGCGTGTTGGCGTCGCGGAGCGCGAGGTACTCTAGCGGCGAGATCTCCTGCGGGTCGGACACGCCGCAGCGTACGACCCGTCGCGGCGGCTATCGTGCGGCCCGCGTGACGGCCTTTGTCGAGAACCTCATCGACGCCGTCGGCGACGCCGCCAAAACGACGGCCCGCACGCAGCGTGGCCGCCCCAAAGCGCGTCGCCTGCTGTCGACGCTGCGGGGCAAGCGGCGGATCCTGGTTACCTGCCACAAGCATCCCGATCCCGACGCACTCGGCTCGGCCGTCGCGTTACGGCACCTGCTCCGCGAGCGCTTGCCGGACCTCGCCGACGGCTCGCGGCCCGTCGTCGAGGCCAGCGGCATCGGCGAGACGGCGGCCGGCATCAACGCCGCCTTCACGCGGCACGCGAAGCTCGACCTCGCCACCTGGCGGCCCGAGCGGCTGACGAATCCGGCGACGCAGGACGCCTACGACGCCGTGGTCCTCTGTGACGTGCAGCCGAGCTTCGCCTACAGCCCGCTGCCCGAAGGCGTCGCGGCGACGGCCATCATCGACCACCACCGCGCTCGCGGCCGGCGGCCGGTCGCGCCGTTCGTCGACATCCGCACCGACGTCGGCGCGACCGCGAGCATCGTCTTCGGCTACTTCATGGAGCTCGACGTCGAGCCGACGCCGGACCTCGCGGCGACGATGCTGTACGCGATCGAAAGTGATCTCGCCGGTGCCGCGGGAACGCCGAGCGATCTGGACAATGCGGCCCTCTCGACGCTAACGGCGCTCGCCGATACGCGACGGCTCTACCGCATGCGGCACGTCGACCTGCCGCAGCACTACTTCGTCAGCTACGCCCGCGGCCTGAACGACGCGCAGCTCTATGGGCCGCTGCTGGTGACGCACATCGGCCGGATCGTGCACCTCGAGAAGCCGGCGGTGATCGCCGACTTTCTGCTGCGGTACGAAGCCGCCGAGTGGGCGATCGTGACGGCGACGGCGGCCGATGATCTGCAGGCGGAGCGGCCGGACCGGTTGATCGTCAGCGCACGAACGCGGTCGTCGGAGCTGTCGGCCGGCGAGGCGATGCGACGCGCGATCCGCGGCCTCGGCGAAGGCGGCGGCCACCGCGCCAAGGCGGGCGGCGTCATCCGGCTCGAGAACGGCACGCCGACCGAGATCGACCGCGTGCGACTCGCGTTCCGCCGCAAGTTTCTTCGCGCTCTACGACTGCCCCACGACCAACGCGGACGATCCCTGATGGACGAAGGATGCTGAGCGAGACGATGCACATGCCGCCGCCGCGGGTGGCCCGGCGTCGCGAGCTGACGTACGGGCGGACGGAGGTTCTGCGGCCTCTGCCGGCGACGGCGTTGTGGTTGTTGCACCCGGCGAACGTGCTGCCGATGTTGGCGTGTCTGGCGTGGATCGTGCTGCTCGTGCCGTTCGCGCTGCTGGTTGCGGGCGGATTGCTGGTGGGCTGGTTGCCGGTGGTGATTCTGCTGGCGGTGCTGCTGGCGCACTACGTGAACGTGCTGGACGATCTGGGGCCGGAAGCGCGGCACGAGGTGCCGCCGTTGCTGCGGGAGGCGAGTCTGAGCGAGGACATCCTGCGGCCGGTGCGGCGATTGTGGTGGGCGACGCTGTTGGCGTTCGGGCCGGCGGTGCTGGCGTGGCAGGTGACGCCGGTGCTGGCGGTGCCGGCGGCGGCGGGCGGATTGCTGGCGTGGCCGGCGTTGGTGTTGACGTTCGTCGCGGGCGACTCCACACTTTGCAACTTTGCCCCGCACCGATTGCTGGCCGTCGCCCGCATCTGCGGCGGCGGCTACACGGTGGTCGCCTTATTCCTGACGCCGCTCACGTTGGTCACGCACGCGGTCGCGGCGATCGCGGTGGCGGAGCTCGTCGCGAGCGTCGTCGGCGGCAGCATCGTCCGACCTACCGGCGTCCTGCCGATCGGGATCGTCGCCAGCGTCGCCGCCGCCACGTCGGGCCTCGCCGTTTACTGCGGCCACCTGCTGGCGACACGACTCGCCGACCTGCACCGGCACTACCACCCGCTGTTTCCCTGGCTTTGCCAGTACCACGAGCGGGAACCCTTCGAGCTCACGAAGTCGGGATCAGGCCGTCGGGATCCTGCAGAAGTTTGATGAACGCGTTCAACCCGCCGACGGCCGTCGCACCGTCGATGACGCGATGGTCGCAGGTCAGGCTGAGCGGCAGCAGCTTGCCGACACCCATCAGGCCGCCGCGTACGACGACGCCTTCCTTGGCTCGGCCGACTGCGAGAATCGCCGCCTCGGGATAGTTGAGGATCGGCGTCGCGAACCGGCCCGAGTAGCTGCCGAAGTTGCTGATCGTGAACGTGCTGCCCATCAGGTCGTGCGACGCGATGCTCCGCCCGCGGCAGGCGGACGCGAGTGCGTTGATCTGCTGGCCCAGCTCGACCACGCCCAGCTCGTTCGCCCGCCGCACGACCGGCACCATGAGGCCCTCGGCGGTGTTCCCCTTCGTGGCGGCGGTGTCGACGGCAAGGCCGAGGTTGACCTGCTTGTGCCGGAGAATCTCGTGTTTGTCGTCGTCGACGGTCGCGTTCAGCCGGGCGTGCTCGACGCCTTCGCTGCCGGTCAGCACGCGAGCAACCGCCGCACAGACGAACGGCAACAGGCTGATCTTCTGTCCCGTCGCGACGACCAGACGGCGGCGGGCGGCGTCGAGGGCGGTGACGTCGGCCTCGTCCATGACGGTGAAGTGGACCGCGGCATCGATGCTCTGGCGAAGCCGCTTGGCGATCGTGCGCCGCAGGCCGCGGAAGGGCACGTGCGTCACGCCGTTGCCGTTGCTGCCGAGGTCGGGCACGGGCGGCGGCGGGGCATCGGGCACTTCCTTGAGCACCGGAATCCCTGGCCCGCCGGCCGGCGGCGTCGTCTTGACCAGCGGCGGCCCACCCGATGCGTGGGCCCGCACGTCCGCCGCGACCACGCGTCCGCCGACGCCCGTGCCGTCGACTTCGGCGAGATCGACGTGCAGGTCCCGCGCCAATCTTCGTACCGCCGGCGTCGCCTTGGCCTTGCCGGTGGAGGTCGCGACGGCGACATTGCCGACGACGGTGCCTTCGTCCTCGCGAACCGACTCGTCCTCCTGCTCGATCGGTTCGACCTCCGGCTCTTCCTCGACCTTCGCCGGTTTGGCCGCGGGAGCGTCGCCGGCCGCGTAGCGGACGAACGGGCCGCCGACCTTCATCATCTCGCCCGGCTCGCCGAGCAGCGCTTCGATCACGCCGTCGCGTGGGGCGCAGACTTCCGTCTGCGCCTTGCCCGTCTCGATACTCGCAATCGGCTGACCTTCTTCGACCGTGTCGCCGACGGCGACGTTCCATTCGATGACCTCGGCCTCCTCCAGCCCTTCGCCGAGGTCGGGCAGGAGAAAATCGTTGCCGCGGAAGCTGTCACCCGGCGTCGCCATTGCGGCAGGGTAGTCGAACGGCGTCGCGAGCGGGACCCGCGGAGTCGCAGGCGTTAGCGAAAACTTGACGAAGCCGCCGGTCTTCGTACGTTGTCGCGGCCGTTTGTCACGCAGCACCGCGTGCCGTGCTAGGTGTCGACGACCCTTTCCCGAATCATGCAGAAGACCCGTCTTTCGATCGTTGCCGTCGCTGTAGTATCGATGCTGCCGCTGACCGGGTGCGCGTTGCTCGAGAAGGACGAGCCGGCGAGTCGCGGGGCACAGGCGGAGCCGACGACTCGTGCGGCGCGAGCGCCTTCGACGCGTCCGCAGCGTGCCGAGCGTCCGCGTCGAGAGCGGCCGCAGCGTCCGCCGCAGATCACGACGGCGGTCACGCTCGAAGAAGCCCGCGGCAGCGTCGGTCAGTCGGTGGAGGATTTCATCGCCGCCGTCGGCGAGCCGGTCGTTCGTCGCGAGCCGGGGCGTCGCGAGCTTCGCAACATGGATCCGCGGCAGCCATACGACGAGATTCTCGAGTACAACCTGACGCTCGTCGAGGGCCAGCGGGACCGTGCCAAGCAGGCCGACTTCATGGTGAATGAAGGTGTCATCGTCAGCCATTCGACGCCGTACGTCAGCGACGCGGACTTCATCGCCTTCACCGACCGCATCAATGCGGCCCGCGCCGAAGGCGATGTGTCGAGCGGCGACGTGATGCAGATGGCCCTGGAGATGTTCGGCGAGCCGTTCCCGATCACGCCGCAGCAGGGTGGCGGCCGGACGCGGATCGTGCACGAGGGCGGCTACTACGGCCCCTACGACTGGGCCGCCGGCGGGCGGACGGTCGTCATCGAGCAAGATACCGGCCCTCGCGCACCGGCTGGTGCGGAGAGCTACGCCTACATCCTCTACTTCGAGAACGGGGCCCGCGACTTGCGCAACGGCGTGAAGATCATCCTGTCCGGCCCGGACACCTACGACGTCCGCCGCGACGGCCGATCCGGCTTGAAGTAGCGAGTGTGAGAGCAGCTAGCGTTTTGCTCACGCAGTTCCGTCGGAGCCGCGGCACGACAAGCTGCGCCTCCGACGGAAGGAGCGTTGCCCTGATCGTCCGACTTCGATGCAGCTCGAGCCGCGTGCTGTGCTCGTCGCCGTTTGCGAAGACCAATTCGATGTAGAGTGGGCCCCGGCCCACCATCGGGATTCGCAAGATCGGCCCGAGGCGGACGGTGGGCCGGGGCCCAGCCTACGAGTCTTCAGACGCCTCCTAGTCGCCGTAGCCGTTCGGGTGCTTCTCGTGCCAGGCCCAGGCGGTGCGGATGATGTCGGCCGGGTCCTTGTACTCGGCCTCCCAGCCGAAGGTGTTCTTCGCGTGCGACGGGTCGGCGAAGAGTGCGATCGCATCGCCCGCGCGGCGGTCGCCGTACGTGACGGGGACTTTTCTACCCGTCACTGCTTCGGCGGCCTTGATGATTTCCTTGACGCTGAAGCCACGACCCGTGCCGAGGTTCGCCTTGATCTCGCGATGTTCGTCCAGTGCCGCCGCCGCCTTGATGTGGGCGTCGGCGAGATCGGCAACGTGGATGTAGTCGCGGACGCAGGTGCCGTCGTCCGTCGGGTAGTCGGTGCCGAAGACGGTCAACGCCTCCCGCTGGCCGAGCAGGGCCTGGAAAATCACGGGAATCAGGTGCGTCTCCGGATCATGGTCCTCACCCAGCTTGCCGTCGGGATCGCAGCCGCAGGCGTTGAAGTAGCGGAGCGCGGCATACTTGAAGTCCGGATCGCTCGCCGCGTAGTCCTGCAGGACACGCTCGACCATTAGCTTGCTGTGCCCGTACGGACTCACCGGCGTCTGCGGCTCGCTCTCGGTGATCGGCACGGTGTCTGGGTCGCCGTAGGTCGCGCAGGTGCTGCTGAAGACGAACTTCTTCACGCCAGCTTCCCGCATGCACTGCAGCACGTTCACCGTCGTCGCGACATTGTTGTGGTAGTACATCAACGGCTCGTGCACGCTCTCGCCGACGTACGCGTAGGCCGCGAAATGCATGACCAGCTCGATGTCGTTCTCGCGGAGCGTTCGCGTCAGCAACGCCGCATCGTCGAGCTCGCCCCAGACGCACGGCACGTCGAGCAGCTCGCCGACGACCTTGTGTCCGCGGCCGCCGTTGTCGTAGATGATCGGCTCGTGGCCGGCCTGTTGCAGGGCCAGAACCGTGTGCGAGCCGATATAGCCTGCGCCGCCGGCGACGAGAACCTTCATGCCGGCAAGTTAGCACCGTCGACCGCCGATTGCAGGATCGCCTCGAACTGCTGCGACGACGTCGTCCAGTCCGTCCCCGCCGCCGCGGCGTAGGCGGCGGCACTGAGGCCACGCCAGCGCGCAGCGTCCATCGTCACCCCCTCGACCGCCGCGTCCGCCATCGCTTGCGGATCGTCGAACGGCACCAGCCGGCCGGCCGCGTCGTCGCCGATGAGCTCCGGGGCCGCGCCCGCCCGCGTGCCAACGACCGGCGTCCGGCAGGCCATCGCCTCGAGCACCGGCAGGCCGTAGCCCTCGGTCCGGCTCGCGAAGAGCCAGGCGTCGCAGCTTCGATAGATCTCGGCGATCCGCTCCTGCGTCGGCCGAACTTCAATGTCGAAGCCGTCCGGCAGCGGCCGAACCGGGTCGAGGACGCTCGCCATGCCGACGACGCGAAGGCCGGGCACCCGTTCCCGCGCCAGCTCCGCCGCCCGCATCGCCA
>CAYQCT010000069.1:6818-17623 GCA_964416015.1 uncultured Tepidisphaerales bacterium | reverse complement strand
CCTTGCCGGTCGCGCCGTGGCCGACGGCGTCGGCGCCGGTCTGCTTCGCCGCCTGGACCTGGTGATACGCGATCAGCGGCCGGGCGATGCTCGTGCCGAGCAGGTAGTCGCGCTCGTACCGCGCGTGCGCCCGCAGCATCGCAAAGCAGTAGTCGCGGGCAAATTCTTCCCGCAGGTCGGCGACGACGACGTCGTCCGCGCCGCTCTCGCGGGCCTTCTTCTCGACGCCGTCCAGCTCGCTGCCCTGGCCGAGCTCCGCGGCGAAGGCGACGACTTCGCAGCCTTGGTAGCGGTCCTTGAGCCAGGGCAGGATGACGCTGGTGTCGAGGCCGCCGGAATAGGCGAGGACGATCTTCTTCGGCGAGCGTTCGGATTCCACGGGCCGGCAGGATACGGCCGAGGTCGCCGCGTCAGAGCAGGGCGTCGAGGAAGCCGCGCAGGCCGACGCGGAGTGCCCGCAGGTCGTAGCCGCCCTCGAGCACGCCGACGAGTCGCCCGCCGCACCGTTCGTCCGCCGCTCGCGCCAGCCGCTCGCCGATCGCGACGAAGGCGGTGTCGCTTAACGCGAGATGCGCCAGCGGGTCGTCGGCGTGTGCGTCGAAGCCGGCGCTGACGACGAGGAACGACGGCCCAAAACTCGCCAACTGCTCCATCGCTTCATCGAAAGCGGCGAGATAGGCGGCGTCGCCCGTGCCCGCGGCGAGCGGCACGTTCAGGCACGTCCCGACGCCGGCCGCTTCGCCACGCTCGTCGGCCGCGCCGGTGCCGGGCCAGAGGGTTGCGGGATCTTCGTGGAGGCTGACGGTGAGCACGTCCGGGTCGCGGTAGAAGGCCGCCTGCGTGCCGTTGCCGTGGTGGACGTCGAAGTCGATCGTGGCGACGCGGGCTACGTTGCCGTGCCGACGCAGGTGGGCCGCGACGATGGCGGCGGTCGAGTAGACGCAGAAGCCCATCGCGGCGTCCGGCAACGCGTGATGCCCCGGCGGTCGGGCGGCGACGAAGCCGCGGCGGGCACGCCCGTGCAGCACGTCTTCCGCCGCCGCAATGCCGCACGCGACGGCGAGCCGGGCCAGGTGGTCGGTCTGCCCGTTGGCGTACGTGTCGCCGCCGTCGAGGGGTCCGCCGCCGTGCTGGCAGACGTCGGCGACGTGCTCGACGTAGGCCCGGCCGTGGACGAGGTGCAGCGTCTCGTCCGCCGCAGGGGCGGATAGCGTCTGGCGCGGCAAACCCTCGACGGCCTGCAACACCGCCACATTCCGCGCCGGCTGTTCCACGTGGGGCCGTCCGTCCGCCGGGGCGTGGTCGGCGAAGCACTCGTCCGCGTACAGCGCAAGCGGCAGCACGATTGCAGGCTAGGTGCCGTTCGAGAAGACGATTCCGGTGTAGGGTGGGCCCCGGCCCACCATCGGGATTCGCAACACTCGACAGATCAGACGGTGGGTCGGCGCCCACTCTACTCGTTCTTCAACGGCATTCAGGTGCCGGCGTCCGCCTGCGGCGTCGCTACGTGTTCGCCCACATCACTGACCGCATCGCCACCCAGTACGTCAGGAACAGGTACCCGCCCGCCGCGGCCGTGACGACGCCGACGGTGATGACGTACGTCGGCAGGTAGCCGGCGTCGATCCAGCCGACGGTGAAGCCGAGCCGGCCCGCGAGCACCGTCAGCAGCACCGCCGCGACGCTGACCGTCACCTGGGCGAAGTGATAGCAGAGCACTCGACGCACGACCTCACGCGGCAGCCGGTAGCCACGCCACGTCGCCTCCCACGTCGTCAGCTTCCCCGCCAGTAGCCGCGTCAGACGCATCGTGATCCCCGCGACCGCCGTGCACGCTCCGACGGCGGCGAAAGGGACGAACCACTCCTGCACCAGCAACTGCGACACACGCGGCGAAACGAGCGCGTAGTGAGAAACAACCGCAGCACCGGACATGACGGCGGCAAAGCCTTCGTGCAACTCCGCGAACCGAATGGCCCGCCGGTTGAACCGTGTTTCGCGACGGGCCGACGTTGCGCGCGTCTGCAGCGTCCGAAAGAACCGCCGCGGCCGCGTCAGGACGTGCCAGCTGGTTTGGAGGAAGGCCGGAAATGTCCGCCGCTCTTCCCACGCCGGCAGGCCGCGGCCGTTGTCGATCGTGCTGCGTCGCACCGGCAGGCCGCATTCGGGGCAGTCGCCATCTGCCGATAATCCGGTCAGGGTGTAGCCGCAGCCTTCGCAAAGGGTGGTAACAGAGCCGTCTGGTGCGGGCGCGATCAACGACCGACTCTATCTCGTATACTGCAACAGGCCGATCCTGCCGATCAACCCACGCGATGCGACCGTTCCTGCCCATCTTCGCTCTTGCAGCCGTCCTCGTGGTGGCGGGGTGTGATGGTGATGAGGACGATGTGATGCTCATGGATCCGGGTCGGCCGACGACGAATCCGGCCGAGGTCGAGCCGGTGCCGAAGCGGATCGGCGAGCCGACACGGGTCACGATTATCGAGGCCGACGACACGCGGGAGGTTCACGAGTTTCCCCCGGCTCGGCTGTGGTTGCGACCTTCCGAAGGCGGCGAGACGGCGACCGTTCGTGCGCGGCTGTTCAGTGAAGATCCACCCGAAGCGATCAGCTCGCAGTACGCCGGCGGCAACTTCTACTTCGAGATGGAGCTTCCGCTCGACGAAGACGCCGCCGCCCGCGTCGCCCGGCGGGTAGCTGCCGGCGAAGCGTTGGAAGCCGAGGACGTCTCGCCGGCCGAGTGGTCGTACGAAGCAACCGACGGCGACGACGACACCCGCGGCGGCTACGTCGCCCTCCAAGCCCCCGGCGGCACCCGCCGCGAGCTTCGCCCGCGTGACGTCTACGTCGCCCTCCGCCCCCTCGGCGACGGCCTCGTCGACGTCTGGCTCGTCGGCAAATTCCAGGACGCCGACGATGCCTCGGCCGACGCGACCGGCGACCCGCAGGACGTCCGCGCGATCCGCCTGCAGGCGTACCTCGTCGTCGAGACGATCGATCGCCGGTGAGGACGCTTGGCGTCGCTCAGTCAAACGTACGCTGCAGCAACAACACCTCGTCCTCCGCCAGCAGGTCCGTCAGCGTGTGCACGTGCACGAACCCGGCCCGCTGCAGCCACGCCCGCGCGATTACGTCCGGCTGGTTCACCAATGCGATCAGCCGCCGCAACGGCTCGCCGGCGCGGGTGGCGTGCTGTTGCATCTGCTGCACCGCCGCTTCGAGACACGTCGAGCCGTGCCCGCGCCGGCGGTGCTTTGTGCCGACTTCGGCGTGCAGCAATTGATAGACGCCCGGCTGCGCCGCCAGCTCCTGCCAAACGACCGCCGCCACCTCACGTCCGGAGTCGTCGACAATCGTCACCGTCTGGCGAAAGCCGCCCGGCACCGGCTTGAGACGACGGGGCAGGGCGGGCGAAGCGGTCGGCTGCATCGCCGGCATCATCCCGCCAGACCGAGCAGCGTCAACGCGTCCCGCTCGACAATGCCCCGCAATGCCTGCCGCGGCACGATCGGCAGGTTCGTCCCCTGTGCCACGAGATTCACCGAGTACAACATCTCGATGCTGTCGGCGACGTTGGCGAACGGGAAGTCGGAGCCGAACAGGAGCTTGTCCGTCACGCCGTGCTCGTAGGCGAGGACGAGCGCGTTGTACGCCGACCACGGCCGCCCGAGCAATCCTCCGACGTCGGCCCAGACGTGCGGGTGCTTGGCCAGCAGCACGCACGCCTCGGCCGCCCAAGGGTGAGCAAGCTGGCCCAGAATGATCCGCAATCGGGGGAAACTGCGGGCAACTTCGTCGAGCAGGACTGGCCGATCATGTTGCAGGTGCGACCGTTCGGATAGATGGCCGCCCGGGTGGATCACGACCGGCAGGCCGAACCTCTCGCACGCGGCGTAGAGCGGCATCGCTCGTGAGTCGGTCGGGTGAAACGCCTGGTTGCTAGGCGAGATCACGATGCCACGCAGACCCAGCGCTTCCCGCGCTTCCGCCAGATCGTCGGCGGCGGAGGTCGCCGTCGGGTCAATGCCGGCGAAGCCGATCAGCTTGTCCGGGTGCCGACGGACGTACTCGGCCACGAAGGAGTTGGGCACGTCCGCCCGGAGCAGGCGGCTTTTGAAGCCGAGGACGAACGCCCGGTCCGCCGGCCGCGACGCCTGCCAGTGCTGCTCGGGCTCGGCGAGCGGAATGCGTCGCACGACCGGCCGGCCGCCGCGTCCGCCGGGGCGTTGGGACGTTCGTCCACCGACTCTCCGCACGCCCTGCAGGGTCGCGCCGGCGAGATCGGCCTCGCCGAGTTGGTCCGGCGTCTGCCAGACGTGCGTGTGGACGTCGACGATCATGCGAGGCGGCGGCGATCCTACGCAGCTGCCGCCGACGTCTTGGAGCAGCAGCAGCCGGTCGGTACCTTGCGACGATCCCGCAGGAGCTGCGGGTCCGCTCATCCACCCGATCCGGCGCCCAAGGAGGGACGATGCCGATCCACGAAGCTGCTGCCACGCCAGCCCCGCGGACACATTGCCCGTCCTGCGGCTACCTCCGCCACGGCCTCTCCGCCGCGGCCGTCTGTCCCGAGTGCGGCTGGGATCCGGCCGATCCCGCGCCGCCGGCACGTCTGCAGGACGATGCAGCCTCGCACGCCCGCGTCGTCGCCCTCGGCCTGACGCTGCTCGCTTTGGCCAGCTTCACGCTGCTGGCGGCAACGCTGCTCATGCGCTTCCGCTGGGGCATCGGCGGGTCGCTGCCGATCGTCAACTTCCCCGGCCCCAAGCTCTGGGCGGCGGTGCTCGTTCAACGCAGCGTCGGCAACTTCCCGGCCCTGCTCGGCGTCACCGGCACGCTCACCGCGTTCCAGGCGGTCGTCGCGATCTGGCTCGTCACGACCCCACGCCTCGACCGCGGCGGCGAGTCGATGATCTCGCTCCGCAGCATCACACGCTGGGTCGCCGTCCTCGCCTTCGGAGCAGGCTTCGGCCTGCTGTTGAGCCGGAGCAGCATCAAGTGGTGGGGCACCGACAGCCGCATCGGCTACTACGCGATGCTGGTCACCTTCGTCGAGCTGCCGGGGACGGTGCTGCTCTACGCGTACCTGCGAACGCTCGCCGGGCCGGACACGCGGGCGCGGTGGCTGCTGACGGTCGCCGGCATCGGGGCGGGGCTGCTGCTGGCGATATCGGCGTTCGTGCTGCTGCTGTTCGGCGAAGGCGTGCAGAGCTACCGGCCGTCGCTGACGGATCCGGCATGGAGCGTCGTCTTCATGACCTGCGGCGCGGTTGCCGTCGCGTCCGGCCTGCTCGCCTTCGCCGGGATCGGGCGGCTGATCTGGCGGCAGGGCGTGATCGGGTTCGGGCCGTGGCTGCGGCAGGTGCGGACGCCGGCGTGGGACGGGACGCTGCTGCGGCGCGTCGTCGACGGGCTCACGCAGCACCGGGCGACGCTGCTCGTCGTCGCCGGCATCGTTCTCTGGCTCTTCCTGACGCAGCAACATTTGGCTGCGACCGCCTTCCGCGGGCCACGCGCGGCCGTCCTGCACGAGCTGCCGTTCTTCAACTACGTCGGCCCCAAGGTCTTCGGCACGTACCTCGGCGAGGCGTCGAACTACGGCCGCTTCAACCGCTACTACAACCTCACGAGCGTGCCGTTGTTCTGGACGACGGCGTTGACGCTACTGGCCGTCTGGATGATGACCGGCACCGGCGGCCGCCTGCGGCACGCGACGCGGTGGTGGCCGATCCTCGCCATCGGCGGCATTGTCGGGGCGGTCGTCGCCATCGGGCCGATCCGCAACGAGGCGACGCGTGTACTTTCGCAGGAGTCGAAGTACCTTCTGCTGACGACGCTCCTCTGCGAGCTGCCGGCGACGCTGCTGCTGTACTTACACCTGGCCACGCTCGCCGCGTCGCACGACTCGGGCGTCGCTCGCGGCCTGCGTCGGGCCGGCTGGGCCGCGGCGAGCCTCACCGGCCTGTGCGTCCTGGTCGCCCTGTCAACGCTGCTCGGCGACGGGTGGGTCTGGTACGAGTGGCGCCGCACGACGCCATGGGTCCTCGCCGCGGCAGGTCTCGGTGCGACTGCCGCCGCGGTTAGTCTCTACGGCACCTGGCAGGTGTTGCGGCTCGTCGTGCTGCTCCTGTCGTCGCTCCAACCATCGGACGGGTTGATCGGCGAGCGTGGGAAAGATTAGTCACCAGCACTCGAACGAGAACAAGGGGAGCAGGAACAACTGCACGACAGGTTCATTAGAGAGTTGTACGAAAACGAGTAGGGTGGGTCCCGCAATGATGCGCATCAAGCGACGGTGCGAGGCGAGCCCCGACCGTAAGGGAGGGGTTTATCAGGAAGATACCGTAATCAGCGACGGACCACCTTCCTAACGGTCGAGGCTCGCAGCCGACCCTGCGTCGAGTCCCTTTCTCCTACCGTAATCTATGGACAATCAAGCACTTGGGAGCTTTTTCCTGTCGCTTCTTTCGCATGCTTGCCCGGCCCACCATCCGGGGCCGGCCCATTGCGGTGGGCGGCAAGAGGCAGCCGTCCTCAGCCTGCCGGATCGAGCAGCGGCGGCACCGGACACTGCATGACCGCGGCGACGGCCCGCAGCATCTCGGCCTCGGCGACCGTGACCCGACCGTCGGCCGCGATTGTGGCGGAAAAGGCCTCGATCAACTTTCGCTTCACCGGCATCCGGGCCTCGGCCAGGCGGTTCAACGCCGTGTCGAGCTGGACGACGTCGAAGCCGGTCGGCCGCTGGAGGTGCCCTTGGCGAAGGTGGCCGACGCCGCGCTTGTAGGCCGTGTCGGCCCCGTCGCCGCCGACGCCCGCCAACGCCGACAGCACGACCGCCGCCTCGTCGGCGACCGACTCGACCGTCGCGTGCCGCTCACGCAGACGCGGCTTGCGGACGAACCGATCAGCCAGCTTGTACAACGCGAACTCGAACGGCTCGATCCGGTTATCGGCCTTGATCAGATCCATCAATACCTCGAGGAATCGCGCCGCCTCGCGTTCCGGCAACTGTCGCAACGCCGGCGCTGCCAGCTCGAGTACTGGCAGCCGACCTGCCGGGCCAAGGTCGGCGATGACGTCGCCCACCGCGTCCGCCGCGGCGGAGGCTTCGGGGTCACGCTGGCCCAGCCGCTCGTTCTGCATCAGCCGCGTGTCGCGGTCCTTCGACAGGAACAGGCTCGCCACCGCACCACGCACCAGGTCCGGCCGCCGCAACGCCATCCGCAACTGCTCCGGCACCGCCTCGGCCAGTAGGTGGCCGTACTCGATGTGCTCGGCGTCGAGCTGCCCGACCTGATCCGGCAGCCGCGACGCCTTCAGGTCACGCTTCGCCGTGCCGCCACGCTGCGCCACGGCCTGCGTCGGATCGGTCGCGGCGGCTGCGCCGGCGATGCTGCCGAGCATTTCGGCGACCGGGTTGCTCGCGCCGTCGAGGTGCCCTACGTGCTCGCCGAGGATGTCCCCGAGCGGGCCGTACCGGGACGGCGGCCGACTGGCCCGTTGCCGGGCGTCGTTCTCGACGCGTTGCCGCGTGCTGATGCCTTCGGCCTTGAGCATCGTGCCGTCCCACGTTTTGTCGAGCCGCTTGATGCGGTCCGGCAGCGGCGGGTGCGTGGCGAACATGCTGTTGAGCGCGCTGCCGAAGAAGAGGTGGCCGCACTCGCCGGCGTGGGGGTTGTTGATGGTCGCTTTGAACTGGCTGCCGCCGATCTTGCGGAGCGCGTCGCGGATGCCGGCCGGGTTGCGCGTGAATTGCACGGCGCTGGCGTCGGCGAGGTACTCGCGTTGTCGGCTGACGCTGGCCTGGATGAGGCGGCCGAAGAAGACGCCGACGCTGCCGACGAGCCAGATGAGCCCGCCGACCAGGAACAACGCGATCCCGACCGCCGCGCCGCCGCCTTTGTCGTTGCTGCTGCTGCGTCGCCCGGCGAGCAGGTAGGGCGCGTAGCGGAAGACGGTGTACCCGAGCAGGCCGACGAGCAGAATGCCGAAGATCACGCCGATGAGGCGGACGTTGATCTTCATGTCGCCGTTGAGGATGTGGCTGAACTCGTGGGCCATGACGCCCTGCAGCTCGTCGCGGCTGAGCTTCTCGATGGTGCCCCGCGTCACGCCGACGGCGGCGTTGTCGAGCGTGCTGCCGGCGGCGAAGGCGTTGATGCCGGCCTCGCGGTCCATGACGTAGACGTCCGGCACGGGCACGCCGCTGGCGAGACTCATTTCCTCAACGACGTTCATGATCTTGCGCTCCTCGGCGTCGGTCGTCGTGCCGTCGATGCGGCGTCCGCCGAGCAGACGCGCGACCTTGCCGCCGTCGCCGGAGAGTTGCAGCGTCTTGAACGCGCTGGCTCCGCCGACGAGGGCGACGGTCGCCATCGTGACGAGCGTGAACAGGCCCGGCCGCCACCAGTCGAAGCCGGCGGTCGCCGGATCGGCCGGGTCTTCGGTGAACTCGACGGCGAGGACGAAGATGACGTTGAGCGCCAGCACCATGCCGGCCACGGCGAGGAGGAAGAGCAGCACCAGCTTCTTGGTGCCGCGGCGTGCTTCGTCCTGGGCCTCGAAGAAGTCCATGCGGGCAAGGTAAGGCAGGCGGGCCGCGCGGGCCACGCACACACTCGCTACAGTCGCCGCCCGCCTCGCCGTGACGTCCGACGCCGCCTACTCCTCGTCGCCCGCCGTGCCCGTCTCGCCGTGGGCCGCCCTCGCCGCCGGGTTCGGCCTGCCGGGGCTGGGACACCTCCTCATCGGCGAACGCTGGCGCGGCATGTCGATCTTCGTCGCCGTGCTGTCGCTCTTCGTCCTGGGCATTTTCATCGGCGGCGTCCGCGTCATCGACCCACCAGGCTGGCAGGACGGGCAACGGGCTCCCGTCTCGCCACGAAGCTCCGAGTGGATCCTGACGAGCCGGCCGGTGAACGCCGTCCTGCAGCGGCCTTGGTACATCGCGCAGTTCCTCAACGGCCCGATCAACCTCGTTGCGTCCTACGGCAGCATCAGCGCGGCCTCTTCCGGCTACCCGAAGCCGACGGCGCGACTGGCGGAGATCGGCACACTCTACTGCGCCGCGGCTGGCATGCTGAACCTCGTGGCCATGCTCGACGCCTTCGGCCGGGCCGGCGGTGACGGGCCGAAAGGGACGGCGTGAGCCAGTTGCTTCTCATGGGTGAGCCGCCGATGCGCGGTTGGGTGCCGTTCGTCACGGCTGCTCCGATTTGGGGCCTGTGGTGGCTGACGCTCTTGCCGCTGCTGTTCGGCATTGCCGTGGCGTACAAGGCGACGAAGTCGCGCACGCCGCGGCGGATGCTGATCGAGGCGACGCGACTCGCGTTGACGCTCCTGCTCGTCCTCGTCGTCGGCGGCTTTGCCTTGGGCGTGCTCGTCGAGTGGCTGGTGTAGCGGCCGCCTCTACGCTCGCGGCGTGATCGACACGCATTGTCACCTCAACTTCCCGCAGCTCCGCGACGACCTCGACGGCGTCCTCGCCCGCGCGGCCGAGGCGGGCGTGACGCACATGGTCGCCATCGGGACCAACGTCGCCGACTCGTTCGCCAATGCAGAGCTCGCCGCGACAAGTTCGCAGATCGCTGCGACGGCCGGCGTGCATCCGTGCTATGACGAGTCCGCCCGCGACGTCACCGACGAGCTCCGCGAGTGCCTCCAGAAGCCCGGCGTCCTGGCCGTCGGCGAGTGCGGGCTCGACTACTTCCACAAAGACGTCCCCCGGCATACGCAACGTCACAGCTTCCTCCGCCAGCTCGACCTCGCCGCCGAGCTCGACATGCCGGTGGTTGTTCATAGTCGCGAGAGCGTCTACGACTGTCTGGAGATCGTGAAGGATTACCCGACGCTGACGTGCGTCTTCCACTGTTTCACCGGCAGCCTGCCGCAGGCC
This sequence comes from uncultured Tepidisphaerales bacterium, assembly GCA_964416015.1. GTDB lineage: Bacteria > Planctomycetota > Phycisphaerae > Tepidisphaerales > Tepidisphaeraceae > JBCDKH01. The sequence goes on along the minus strand of CAYQCT010000069.1, from coordinate 7,722 downwards.
CAGGCCGTCGCCGAGGCGGGGCACTACGTCGGGTTCACCGGCCCGTTGACGTACAAGAAGAACGACGCCTTGCGGGAAGTCGCCCGGCAGATGCCGGCGGATCAGGTGCTGGTCGAGACGGACGCGCCGTACCTGTCGCCAGAACCCCTCCGCGGCCGCCGGCCGTGCGAGCCGGGGTACGTCGCCCACACGCTGGCGAAGCTTGCCGAGGTCTGGGACTGGGACGTCGCCGAGGCCGATCGCATCACGACGCAGAACGCGCGCAAGTTCTACAGATGGAACCTGGACGCAGAATCGCAAGAAGTCGCGTCGTCCTCATGATGCGAAACGCTTGACACCGGCATCGCCGGCTCGACACTTGCCGGCATGAAGACTCTGCACCACGAGCGTCTCGAACCTCGCCGCCTTCTTTCGGCCGTCGTCGACGCCAGCTACGGCAACGACGGCATTGCCGCGCTCGACTTTCTGACCCGCGACAGTGACTCGATCCGCGATTTCGACGTCCTGCCCGACGGCGACCTGCTCGTCACGTTCAGCGCCACGCAAGGCGGATCGGGCCTGCTGCGGCTCAACCCGGACGGCTCGCCCGACGCCGCCTTCGGCCCCGGCGGCATCCAGCTGCTCGACGTGCCGGACCTCAACTCGCTGGTCGAAGTCATTCCCAACGCCGACGGCTCCTTCGACGCCATCGGCCGGGCGTTCGGCAACAACACGGCCTTCCTCGAGATCGATGCGGCCGGCAGCTTCGTGCCGGGCTCGCTGACGCAGGTTCTGAGCGGCAGCCCGGTCGACATGATCGCGCTGCCCGGCGGCCGCCGCGCCATCGCGGCCGATACCGACGTGGCCGTGGTCGACGGCGACGGCAGCTTCGACACGAGCTTCGGCAACGGCGGCGTTTACGAGA
>CAYQCT010000069.1:2546-6808 GCA_964416015.1 uncultured Tepidisphaerales bacterium | reverse complement strand
AACCGGTACATGGGCCATGTCGCCCGGAATATTGGCGGCGTTTACGAGACGCCGGACGCCGACTTCGAAATCTTCCGCAACGTGGAACTCGCCGTCGACGCCGCAGGCGGACTGCTGCTGGCCGGCACTGAGCGAGGTCTGGCGACCGGTGACGACGTGGCGCAGCTTCTTCGCCTCACGCCGCAGGGCACGCTCGACACGAGCTTCGGCACCGGCGGCATCGTCGAGCCGGGCGCTCCGGGCGAAGACAGCTTCCTTCGCGGCGTCGTCGTGCTCGACGGCACGACCTACGTGCTCGGAAGCGATCAAGTCAGCGGCTCGGCGGATCCGAAGCTGTTCGTGCAGGCCTACGACGCCTCCGGCAGCCCGGTGAACGCGTTTGGCGGCAGTCGGATCGACCTGCTCGACCTCACGCCGCCGGCCATGTTCACGCAGCCGAGCTTCGCCCGCTTCGACGCCACGCCGGAGGGCACGTTGCTCGTCGGATATCTGGACACCGACACGACGCCGCCGGTCGGCCTGCTCGAAGTCACGCCGGGGGCGACCGCGACGGTGACGCAGGTCCCGACCGGATTCCCGGCCTCGCAACCGGTGTCCGTGACGCTGCCGGCCTTCGGGGCCAACGGTGACACGTTCCTGGCGGCATCGGCGTTGCTCGACAGCGGCTCGCTCGACCTCGTCGTCCGCCGGCTTCTGCCGAACGACACCTTCGACCCGAGCTTCGGCACCGATGGCGTCTCGATCAACAGCAGCGGCACCCGCGGCTCGCAGTCGAACCTCGGTTCGACCGCCGACAGCCTCGGCCGCGCCGTCTTCGTCGGACAATCGTCTTCCTCGTTCGGCGGCTCCTTCGTCGTCGGCCGGCTCGACGCAAGCGGACAGCCGGACGAAAGCTTCGGTGTCAACGGCGTTCAGGACATCGGCGAATCTGGCGTGTCCCGGGCGGTCGATGTCGCCAGCGACAACAGCGTCATCGCCGTCGGCAGCCGCATCGGCTTCACCAACGACGGCATCGAAGACTTCGGCCGCGCCGTTCGCTTCAATCCGGACGGCTCCCGCGACAGCAGCTTCGACCTCGACGCCGGCGACTTCAACAACTTCGGCTACGACGAACTTCCCTTCATCGGCGTCGCAGCCCTCGACGACGGCGGGGCGTACGTGCTCGGCAGCGGGTTCCGCGACTTCCTCGGCTCCGAGCGGGTCCTGCTCAAACTGACGCCGAACGCGACGCTCGACACGAACTTCGGCAACCAGGGCATCGTCGTGCTGCCGGACGTCGATGGAAGTTTCACGAACAGCCTGCTCGTGCAGAGCGACGGCGGCGTCATCGTCGCCCGCGATGCTTTCTCGAGCATCGACATCCGCCGCTACTCATCGAACGGCACGCCGGACGCGAGCTTCGGCGACGGCGGAGCGGCCACCGTGTCGATCAGCGTCTTCGGCGAAGTCGAGCAGGCAGCCGACGGCGATCTCCTCGTAGCTGGGGCGGAGCAGGACGTCGGTTTCGTGACACGCCTCACCGCCGACGGTGTGGTCGACGCTACGTGGGGCGACCCGGCCACGCCCGGCGTGGCAAGCGTCCCGTTGACGTCGACGTCCGACACGCTCGGCAGCGTCGTGGAACAAGCGGACGGCACCGTCGCCTTCGCCGGCACGTTCCGGCAGGGCGACGACGACGCCTTCGTCGGCCAGTTCACATCCGATGGCCTGCTCGACGACACGTTCGCCGACGGCGGCGTGCTTCGTGTCGACCTGGGCGGCAGCAGCGACTTCGTCCGCGACGTCGCCGCGACTTCGACCGGCCTGATCGTCACGGGGCAGGCGTCGGTCTTCGGCAACCGCGACTGGGCGGCCTTCCGCATCGCGCCGCCGACGCTGGCGGGCGACGCCAACGGCGACGGCGTCGTGAACCTGGCCGACTTCGGCATCCTCCGCGGCGAATTCGGGCAGAGTGGCACGTCGCTATTCGCCGACTTCAACGGTGACGGCATCGTTAACCTGGCCGATTTCGGCATCCTGCGGGCGAACTTCGGCGCGCGGCTCTGACGCTCGTCAGCCCGCGATGAACGCACGCACCGCCTCGATGTCGCCGCCGGTCAGCTCGTGACCGGCGTCGGCGTCGTGCAGATCGACCGTCGCGCCGGCTTCTTCGAGCAGGTCACGCAAAGCCGCGACCTCCGGCGGCGGGGCGATCGGATCGCGTCGGCCGCCGAGGAGCAGGACGCTCGTGCCCGTAAGGTCCGGAAGCGGGTCAGGCCGACGTTCCTTCAACGGCACCATCGGCCGAAGCAGGGCGAGGCGGCGGAACGTTCCGGGCCGCAGGAGGACGGCGGCGGAGGCGACGTTGGCACCGTTGCTGTAGCCGAGGGCGTCGAGCCGGCCCGCGTCGAAGCCGTAGCGGTCGGCCTGGTTTGCCAGGAAGTCCGTCAACGCATTCGCCTCACGGACGACGCTTCCTTCATCAAAAACGCCCTCGGCCAACCGGCGGAAGAAGCGAGGCGCACCGCGTTCGAGGACGCGCCCACGCGGCGACAGGACGGCGGCGTTCGGCATGACCTTCGTCGCCAGCGGCAGCAGATCGTTCTCGTCGCCGCCGGTGCCGTGAAGTGTAACGAGCGTCCGGTCGCCGCCCGGCCGCCAGAGGTGGACGAACGTGGGACCGTCGACGGGAGGGACGAGCGGACGGATGCCTTGCTCGATCCGGTCGCGCATCGCCTCGACCTGCGGCGGCAGCTTCAAGCTCTCGCCGAGCGTTTCGACCGGCTCATCGGCGTCGAATCCGGGCGGGTCCGTGGCGAGCTCGAACAGCACGCCGCCGGGCTCGCGGAAGTAGACGCTGTGAAAGTATTGGCGGTCGATGACCTCCGTCGGCTGCAGACCGGCCTCCAGGATTTTCGCCCGCATCGTTAGCTCCGCCTCGTCGTCGCCGACGCGGAAGGCGACGTGGTGGATCGTTCCCGCCCCACCCACGCCGGGGCCGTTGCCCGTGGCGAAGTCGACCCAGCCGCGGGGCGAGGTCATCCGCGTCGGGCTCTCGCTCGTGAAGCCGAGCCGTTCGAGCACCGCCCGCGTCGGCGCGGGATCGGCGACCTGCAGCTCGACGCCGGCGACGCGTTCGATCGCGTGCTCCGCCGGCACCGTCCCGCCGCTCCAACCGGTAGCGGTCGCCTCGCCGACCAGCTCGACCGGCAGGCCATCGGGGTCTTCGAAGGCAAGCGCGTCGACGCCGCCGCGTTTCATCTGCTCGAAGCTAACCGCCGCCTCCGTCAGCCGCGTCGCCCACCAGTCCATCGACACCGCCGGCACCGCCAGCGCCACCATCGCCGCCTGCCCCTGGCCGATGCGACCTTGCCTCGCCCCTTTGTACGGGAAAAACGTCAGGATCGTCCCGGGCGAGCCGGTCTCGTCGCCGTAGTAGAGGTGGTAGGTCTGCGGGTCGTCGAAGTTGACGGTCTTCTTGACCGCCCGCAGCCCGAGCACGCCGGCCCAGAAGTCGCGGTTCGCCTGCGCGTCCTCGCCGATGGCGGTCACGTGGTGGATGCCGGTCGCCTGCATGTGCCGAGCGTAAGCCGCCGTAGGCTCGTCGCGTGCAACAGGCTCCGGCGAAGATCGTGATTCTCGACGCCCACACCGCCAACCCGGGCGACCTGTCTTGGGAGGCCGTCGAAGCCCTCGGCGAGCTCGATGTCTACCCGCGGACGAGCAAGGCCGACGTTGCCGACCGCATCGTGAACGCGACGGCGGTGCTGACGAACAAGGTGCCGATCGACGACGACCTGATGGCCCAGACGCCGACGCTCAAGTACATCGGCGTGCTGGCGACGGGCGTGAACGTGATCGACCTTGAAGCCGCTCGACGCCGCGGGATCACCGTGACGAACGTGCCGGGCTACAGCACCGCCTCCACGGCACAGCACGCGTTCTCGCTGCTGCTGGAGCTGACGAATCACGTCGGCGAGCTGAGCCGGGACGCGGCGACGCGATGGCCGGCGTCGCAGGATTTCAGCTACCACGACCGGCCGATGGTCGAACTCGACGGCCTCGTCTGCGGCGTCGTCGGCTTTGGCGCGATCGGCCAAGCCTTCGCCCGGCGGGCGCACGCGTTCGGCATGAAGCTCCTGGTCCAGACGGCCAACCCGGGCAAGCACCGCGAGGCCCTCGACGCGCTCGAGGCGGAGGCGGTCGGTCGGGACGAGCTGCTGGCGCGGGCGGACGTCGTGAGCCTGCACTGTCCGCTGACGGCGGATACGAAGCACATGATG
>CAYQCT010000069.1:2133-2536 GCA_964416015.1 uncultured Tepidisphaerales bacterium | reverse complement strand
CGACGCGGCGAAACGTGGATTGCTGCTGATCAACACGGGCCGCGGGCCTTTGCTGGACGAGGCGGCGGTCGCGGCGGCGTTGGCGGACGGGCGGCTGGGCGGGGTCGGGGCGGACGTGCTTAGCAGCGAGCCGCCGGCGCAGGACAATCCGTTGCTGGCTGCGCCGAACGTGGTCCTGACGCCGCACGTCGCCTGGGCGACCCGAGCGGCGCGGCGGCGGCTGATCAACGTCGTCGCCGGGAACTTGAAGGCGTTCCTCGAGGGCTCGCCGCGGAACATGGTCTCATAAGCAAGCGAGTTATCGGCCGAGCAAGGCGTCGCGGGTCGGCCGCCGATGTAGGGCTCGTGGCACCGGTTGCCACGTCCCCGCATGACGTACCCGCCGCCGAACCCATCGCTCCAG
>CAYQCT010000069.1:0-2115 GCA_964416015.1 uncultured Tepidisphaerales bacterium | reverse complement strand
CCGCCCCCGTCGCCAACCGCGGCGTGTCCAACTATCTGAAGGCGAAGGTCATGACGGCCTCGCCGGACGAGCTGCGGATGATGCTCTACGACGCCGCCCTGCGCTTCGCCGAGCAGGGCAAGGTCGCCCTCGACAAGAAGGACTACAGCGAGAGCTTCACGCGTCTGACCAAGGCCCAAAACTGCGTCAGCGAGCTGCAGAACAGCATCGTCCACCAAGATGAGGCGTTGCAGGAGAAGATGCGGAGCCTCTACAGCTTCGCCTACTTGCGGCTGGTCGACGCGAACGTGACGCACGCAACGGCCCCGGTCGACGAGGCCGTGCGCATCCTGCAGTACCAGCGCGAGACGTGGCGGATGATCATGGAGCGACGCGACGGTCCGGCCATCGCGTCGCGGCCGCAGCGGTTGTCGCTGGCAGGGTGAGAGCGCGCGTTTGTCTTACGTGAACGCCCTCGGACTGAGCCCGTGGGCTTTGCAAGGTTGCATCTCATGCAACGAGAAACTCGCGACGCTTCTAGTCCAACACGACGACCTTCTCCAGAATCAGGTGGTTCCGGCCGCGATATTCGGTCACGCGGCCGGTGACGCGGAAGCTGTGGTACGGGTTGCTGCGCAACGCCGACTCGACGGCCATGAGGTTCAGGTTCGGCACGAGCGTCATCGGCGACTCGGCGTCCGCGGCAGGGACGCCGGGGCCGGTGGATTGGAAGCCGAAAACGAACTGGCCGTCGTCGGTCCGGCGGACTTGGCCGACGCGGTCGACGACGAAGCTGCCTTCGCGGAGCAGCCGACCGGCCGGGGCGACGGCAACGGCGGCGGGCGGTCGTGTCGGGTTCACCGTCGACTCGACCGGGGCCGGCTCACGATCCCGCAGCATGCCGTCGAGCAAGCTGTCGACCGGGTCCTGCTGGCTTTGGGTGGTCGGCGTGACGCTGGCGCTGCTGCGACTGCGACGTTCTTCTTCCTCCAGAAAGTCGAAGTTCGCCACGGCCGGCACCGCGGCGGCGAGGGCCAAGGCGGCGGCGAGGGCGGCTTGCAAGCCGGTGGGTCGACAGGTGGTGCGTCCGTGCGTCATGAGGTTCTGGGTGCGTGCCGGAGGAAGCTACGATTCGCATCGCGTCGTGCCAAGACAAAACGGATTGGCGGGAATAGGCTCGCTGCTACCACCCGCACGACGGGCCGGCCCCGGCGACAGGGGCGGCCGGACCGAGGCAGGGGTCGGCCGTGAACCGGGTCAGATCCGAGAGGAAGCAGCCCTAAGCGTACCCGATTTCGTGCCCTCGCAACCCGGTCGCCCCTGACGGCGGCTCCGCTTCCCGCATGCTCCGCACCGTCGACGGCGTCCGATTTCTCGACCCGCAACTGCCCGGAACCCGGGCCGCCTTCAGCACGCGACACGGCGGCGTCAGCACCGGGCCGTTCGCCTCGCTCAACCTCGGCCAGCCGCCGGGCGACGTGCGCGACGAGCCGGCGAATCTTGAGGAGAATCGGCGTCGTTTCATTGCCGCCGTCGGCTTCGAGGGCCAGCGTGTCGAGGTGCGACAGGTGCACGGCACGACCGCCGTCGAAGCCGACGCTGCGACGAAGGATTGCGAGGCAGACACCGTCATCGCACGCCGGCCGGGCCTCGTCGCGTGCGTGCGGACGGCCGACTGCTGCCCGGTACTGCTGACGGCACCAAGCGTCGTAGCCGCGGTCCATGCGGGCTGGCGTGGCTGCGTCGCGGGCGTCATGCGTCAGGCGGTTGAGGCGATGCAGGTCGAGCCGGCGACGGTTCATGCCGCATTCGGCCCTTCTATCGGCTTCCACGCATTCGAGGTCGGGCCGGAAGTCGTCGACGCCTTCCGCGACCGCTTCGGCCGACGCGACTGGATCACGAGCGACCACGTCAACCTCGGCGCGGGCTGCCGGGTCGATCTCGAGGAGGCCGGCGTGCTCCGGGAGCAGATGGTGTTCACGACGTCCGCGTGCACCGTCACGAGCTTCGACTTCTTCAGCCACCGTCGCGATCACGGCATCACGGGCCGGCAGGTCGCGGCGATCGAGTTGCTTCGATGACGCTCGTAGCATCCGCCATGTCCGCCGCCGCACCGCCGGTCACGCCCGGCAGCCA
>CAYQCT010000068.1:16771-17626 GCA_964416015.1 uncultured Tepidisphaerales bacterium | reverse complement strand
GGGCGGCCGCACGGCCATTCAAGACGCACCACAACGCGTACGACATCCCGCTCTACCTGCGGATCGCCCCGGAGCTCTACCTCAAGCGGCTGCTGGTGAGTGGCATGCCGAAGGTCTTCGAGATCAACCGCAATTTCCGCAACGAAGGCGTCAGCCCCCGGCACAACCCGGAGTTCACCATGCTCGAGGCCTACGAGGCCTACGGCAACTGGGAGACGATGGCGGAGCTGGTGGAGGACATGATCTGCACCGTGGCGATGGAGGTGCTGGGCACGACGAAGATCACCATTAGCGCAAGATCCGGTGCGAGCCCCGACCGTAAGGAAGGGGTTCTGAAAGACAATGCAGCAGCTCGCGAAGACGCAGAACCCCTCCCTCACGGTCGGGGCTCGCAGTCAGAACCCGGACCTCGCGTCATCGACCTTAACAAACGTCCGTGGCGACGTGTCTCAATGGCGGACGTAGTTTATGAAAACACTGGATGGCAATTCGATCAGCGACCTCTCTCTGAAGCCGACCCGGACCTTTACGATATGTTGCATACGTATCCGGGTGAGGAGGTAGACGAAGACTTGCATGGACGTCGACACACCATATTCCCGGATTTGCAGGCCGTTGAGTTTGCAGATCGATCGCACCTGTTCTTTAGCAGGTACGGCATATCTTCAATGGATTTGAAGCGGTTGGACGAGCAGCCGGCAGAGCAGCTTGTCCGAGTGTTTGAGAGAGTAGTTGAAGGGCAGCTCATTGAACCCACTTTCGTCACCCGCGTCCCCTCCGTCATCATCCCCCTCGCCCGCCCCTGCGAGGACGATCCGTACTTTGCCGACGTCTACGAGCTGGCCATCGGCGGGC
>CAYQCT010000068.1:9894-16686 GCA_964416015.1 uncultured Tepidisphaerales bacterium | reverse complement strand
TTCCTCCACGCCCTCAAGGTCGGCATGCCCCCGGCAGGCGGCATGGGCCTCGGCGTCGATCGGCTCGTCATGCTCCTTGCGGGGCAGGCGTCGATCCGGGATGTGCTGGCGTTTCCCCTCATGAAGCCGAGCGAGGAGCAGGCTTCGTAGGGTGGGCTTCAGCCCACCGTCGGATACCGATCGCCCCCCCAGATGGTGGGCTGAAGCCCACCCTACAGCGTTGTGTACATCCCCCTGCTCATCACGAAATACCTCGCCAAGCGGCGGATTGCGTGGGTGAGCCTCGTCGCCGTCATGCTCTGCACGGCTCTCGTGCTCGTCGTGATCAGCGTCATGTCCGGCTGGCTCGGCATGTTCCGGGCGTCCTTCAAGGGCCTCAGCGGCGACATCGTCATCGCGGCCGAGGGAAGGGCGGGCTTCTCGCATGCCGAGAAGATGTTGGCGGAGCTACGCGAGCTGCCGGAGGTCGCGGTGGCGGTGCCGACGGTGGAGGCGTTGGGCCTGATCGACGTCGCGGGGCAGGTGCACCGGGCGGTCGAAGTCGTCGGACTTCCGCTGGAAGAGATCGGCGGCGTCAACGACTTTCCGGCGTCGCTGACGCTGAACAACCCGGACCGGCAAGACGAAGTCGTCGCGGCCTGGCGTGCGGCGCGGGAGGCCGAGGTCGATCGATTCATCGCGGCAGACATCGTTCCCGCGGACCGGCGTGAGGAGTATCTCGAGGCGGTCATGCAACCCGTCGAAGCATGGGCGGCGGCATGGAACGGGCCGACCTTCGACCTGCCCTGGCCGGACGAAACGTACCGCAACGCCCTGTCGCAGGTCCGCCGCGAGGTTCGGCAGAAGCGCGGGCCCGACGCCGCGACCTATCCCGGCATCATCGCCGGCAGCGGCGTCGTCGGACGCGCGGCCAAGGCAGACGGCGAAGAATTATGGACCGCCGTCTGGGCGGATCGGCCGGTGCTGGCAAAGCTGATCCTCCTCGCCGTCGAACCAGGCCGCGGCATCGACGTCGAACGCGACAAGGCCGAGTTCTCCGGCTGGATCGTCGACACGAGCCACACCGGCGTTTTCGACAAGGACGACCAGACGGTCTACGCCGACTTCGCCTACCTGCAGAACGTGCTGGGTATGTCGTCCGGCGTCGCCTACCCCGATGGCTTCGATCCGGAAACGGGTCAACCGGTCGGCGAGCCGATCGAGACGCCGGCCCGCGTGAGCAAGATCCACATCGCCGTCAGCGACGGTTTCACGCCGAACGAAGCTCTGCCGGCCATCGAGAAGATCGCGCGGGGCGTCCTGCAGAAGAATGAAGCAACGACGCCGATTTTCGTCGGAGTCTGGGACCAGCAACGCGGCATCGCCCGCTTCCTCGCTGCAGTCGAAAAGGAACGTGCACTGGTCGTCACGCTGTTCGGATTCATCAGTATCGTTGCCGTTTTTCTCATCCTTTGCGTTTTCTATATGATCGTGAAGGAGAAGACGCGCGACATCGGCATACTCAAGAGTGTCGGGGCGACCGAAGGCGGCATCGCTTGCATTTTCCTCGGCTACGGCGCCATCATCGGCCTCGTCGGCGGCCTGCTCGGCGTCGGCGTCGGGTCGGTCATCGTCTGGCGAATCAACGAGATCCACGACCTCATGTCCCAATGGCTCGGCCTGCAGATCTGGTCGGCGGACACGTACATGTTCGACCGTATCCCCAATACTGTCGCCCTCCTCGACGCCTCCGTCATCCTCGCCGCCTCCATCGTCAGTAGCGTGGTCGGCGCGGTCGTTCCTGCGTTGCTTGCCGCACGGCAGAAGCCGGTGGAGTCATTACGGTTCGAGTGAGGCGGAGAAACCTAAAGCCGCAATGAGACAAAACTCCGTAAAGAAGAAAGAGATGATCCAGAGACAGGTCGTATAAGGAAACGTTCTCCTCCGATGTCTCTTTTCACGGAACTTCGCTCCTTCGCTTCTTTGCGTTTCGCCTCTCTGCTGCAACAATGATCCTCACCGCCACCAACCTCGCAAAGACGTTTCACATGGGTGAGCAGTCGCTGCGTGTGTTGAACGGTCTCGACCTGCAGGTCGCGGCCGGTGAGTTCGTAGCCATCGAAGGCCGCAGCGGCGAAGGCAAGAGCACGCTGTTGCACCTGCTCGGCGCCCTCGACGACGCCGAGGCGGGTTCGATCACGTACGACGGCCGCGACCTTGCCAAGCTCGGCAGCCGCGCGCGGGCCGCGATTCGTAATCGAGACTTTGGCTTCGTTTTTCAGTTCTATCACCTGCTTCCGGAGCTGAGCGTCGTTGAGAACACGCTCCTCGCCGCCAGCGTCGGCCGCGGCATCTTCGGCCGCCACGACGCCGAGACACGCGACCGTGCCACCAGCCTGCTCACCGCCTTCGGGCTCGCCGGTCGGCTCAAGCATCGCCCTGCCCAGCTTTCCGGCGGCGAGCGTCAACGCGTCGCCATCGCCCGTGCGTTGATGAATCGACCAAAGGTCCTGTTCGCCGACGAGCCGACCGGCAACCTTGACGCCACGACCGGCCGGCAGATCATGGACGTCGTCGCCGCCTTACATCGCGACGAGGGCCAGACGATCGTCATGGTCACGCACGACCGCACGCTCGCCAAGACCGCCGACCGGGCGCTCCTGCTCCGCGAGGGCAAACTGATCGCGGCCTAGGCTTCTTGTTCAGGAAAAAGGTCATTCACATGGATGTAAACATCCGGGAGGACCGGCTTGACTGCGACGGTGTCGCCGCGGTCGTACGTATGAGCGTCTCCATCGTCTACAAAGGCATGCACTTGCCTCGTCTCCGGATAGATAAGCCAGACGAGGCGAACGCCCGCTCGGAAATACTCGGCCATTTTCACATTAAGGCTCGCTGCGACATCATGCGGAGACACAACCTCGACGCACCACGCAGGCACAACGGCAGCGTCACCACGAATGGGAACACCGTTCGGAAATGCGTCAGGCGTCCAATACGCCAGATCAGGCCGACGTCGAAGCGACTCGTCCCAATCGAAGCATCCGATGTACGGCTCGACCGCGGCAGCCTTCCGCTCCACGCCCTGCACCCGAAGAAGGTGAAAGAGTTCCGACGCCACCATCTGCGAATACACGCTCATGATCTTCTCAACCTTCACGCCGTCGACGATCTCGAAGGACGGACCCATCCCGTCGTCATGCGTTTCCGGCACCACGCAGCTAGTCGCGAGCAACGTCATGGGCGGATTATAACCTGTCTGCACCTGATGTGCGGAACCTTGCCTGCACCCTCGCTCGCAGATGAACACCATCGCTGCCATTACGACGCCACCCGGGCCGGCAGCGCGGGCGGTGGTCCGGACGAGCGGGCCGGCGGCCTTCGAGCTGGCGGAGCGGCTTGGGGTCGACGACGCACCCGCGCGGCGGGCGACGGTCGCGACGTTGCGGCTGCCGGTCGGGCCGGTGCCAGCCGAGATCTACGCATTCGCTGCCCCTGCGTCGCACACGGGCGAGGACGTAATCGAGTACCACCTGCCCGGCAGCACGCTCATGAGCCTGGTGCTCGATGCGTTGCTCGCCGCCGGTGCCGAGCGGGCGGGGCCGGGCGCGTTCACGAGCCGGGCCTTCGCCAACGACAAGGTCGACCTGGCGGCGGCTGAGGCGATGCAGATGGCCGTCGCGGCCGAGGGTGAGGCGGAGCTGGCGGCGACGCAACGCCTCCGCGCCGGCGGCCTCGTGCAGGCGTTGGCGGAGCCGATCGATCGCATCACGTCGCTGCTCGCATCCTGCGAAGCCGCCATAGATTTCGCCGGAGAGGCGGATGTCACCGACTTTGATGTTGCCGCCTTCCGCAGCGGCATCGTCGAGATAGTAAACACGATCAACACTCTGCAGAAAGTCGAATCCAGGCGTTCCAATGAAAGTCTGCCGACGATCGTGCTCGTCGGCAGGCCGAACGCAGGAAAGAGCACGCTCGTCAACGCCCTGCTCGATCGGCCTCGGATGATCGCTTCAGCCGAGGCCGGGACGACGCGCGACGCTGTGCCGGTGCTGCTGAATCTCGACGGCGTGACGGTGCAACTGGTCGACCTGCCGGGCCTGTCAGCGGCACCGCGCGACGCTCTTGATGCCGCCGCACAGCAACGCGCCGAAGCCGCCGCCAGATCTGCGGACGTGGTCGCTCTCGTCGTCGACGCGACCGACGAGACGCCGCCGCCGGACGTACGGCACGACCTCGTCGTCCGCACCAAGGCCGACCTGCTCGCGGTCGCGGGCGATGCGGTCTCCGCCGTCGCACGGACCAATCTCGACTCGCTCCGCCGTCGGCTTCGCGAGGTCGTGCAACGGAGCACGACCGGTGCGCGGCTTGCCCTCAACGATCGGCACCGGGACGGCCTCGCCCGTGCCGTCGCAGCGCTCGATCAGGCGGACGCGTCGATAGAAGATGGTGAAGAGCTCGCCGCCGTCGCGTTGCGGGATGCGGTCGACGCCTTGTGCCAGTTGACGGATCGCGTGCCGCCGGAGGAGGTTTTGGCGAAGGTGTTCGCGACGTTCTGCGTCGGCAAGTGACGTGAGAAGATTTGGTCTTGCGACCTTCCGCGGATCGGCGGATGCTTGCGTTGCATGTCTTTGCCTCGAACAAGCCGCCGGTGGATGGTGTTGGTCCTGACGCTGGTCGTCGCGACGAGCACGAGCGCCACGCCGCCGCTGGCCGAAAAGCTGCCTTCGCAGACGCTCGCCTACGCCGGTTGGGCCGGGGCCGAGGCGATTGGTGGCGACTTCGGCGAGACGCGGACGAAGGCGTTGCTCGACGCGAGCGAGCTGCCGACGGTGGCGACGGAGTATCTGCCGGAGCTGCTGGCGGCGTTGTCGCGGGAAGTGCCGGACGCCGCCGTCGCGGTCGAGATCGTCCGCGAGGCCGGGCCGATCCTGTGGCGGAAGCCGGTCGCGGTCGCGTTCGGCGGGATTGACTGGGAGTCGGAGTTGAACGACGGCGATCCGTTGCCGCGGATGATCTTCGTCTGCGACGCGGGTGAGGAAGCCGCGAACCTTCGTGCCGCGCTGACGGCCGCCTTCACCACCGCGGAGGTGCCGGAGCTGGTCACGCGGCTTCGCGAGCACGACGGCGTCGTCTACTGGCAGGTCGGCTACGACGACCTCGACCTCGCCGGTTTGGCCGCCGGGCGTGGCGACAGTCTGGCGACGCGGCCGGGCTTTGGTCGCACGAGCGACCTGACGCAGACGATGAACAGCGGCGTGACGATCGCCGGCTACGCAGATAGTGCGGCGCTACGGTCGCTCGTCGAAGAGGTGGTGCAGCGGGAAGAAGGCGAACAGGCGGTCGGCGAGTTTCGCCGCGTCGTGACGACGCTCGGTCTCGACGCGGTCGGCACGATCAGCTACGCCGCGGGCTTCCAGGGCCGCGACGCCGCGACGGCGGCGTTTGTCGAAGTGCCGGGTGATCAGCGGAATGGCCTGCTGCGGATGATGCCCAAGCCGGGCCAGGCGCTCGATGCCACCACTCTGGCCGCCGTGCCGGGCGACGCGACGATCGTCGCCGCCGGCTGGTTCGACGCAGCCGAGGTGCTGCCGTTCGTGCGGGAGATGGTCAACGAGTTCGATCCCGATTCGGCCGGGCAGCTCGAGCAGGTGCTGGGCTTCGCGAACATGTTCGTCGGGGCGGATATCGAGCAAGGCGTGCTGCAGGCGGTCGGCGATACGATGGCGGCCTACGTCTCGCCGAGTCTTGGCCAGGACATCACGTCGGCGGTCGTTGTCAGTCGCCCGCGCAAGCCGGCCGAGTTGCGGCAGTCGTTCCTGAACCTATCGCTCAACGCCAACAGCATGGGCGGTGCGGCCTTGCGGCAGGAGACCGATGGCCTCGTTCGCGTGCCGGGCCGGACACTCGAAGTCGATGGCGAGAAGTTGTACGTGCTGAACGCCCCGCTGCTCGGGCCGACCTGGGGCGTGACGGGTGAAGGCGAAGACGCCCTGCTGCGGCTTGGATTGCTGCCGCAGTCGGTGATGGGGTCGATGTCGCTCGACCAGCCGGCGTTCGCGACGACGGAGGCGGCGAAGCTGGTCGCGGACGTGGCCGACGGCAACGAGCCGACGGCGTTCGTCTACACGGACCTGCCGGCGATGGCGACGAACACGTACCCGGCGATCCTGATCCTGTCGCAGACGGCTTTCGGCGCCGGCGACCTGTTCGGCGACTTCCTGCAGACGCGCCCGCCGGTCGCGGTGCTGCCACCGTTGCCGGTGGTGATGGCGAACTTGACGCCGTCGGCTGCCGCGGCGTGGGTGGACGACGACGGCGTTCACATGCGGTCCCGCGAACCCTTCCTCGGCAGCGGCGTCCTCGTCGACACCGGCACCGCCGGCGGGCAGGTGTTTCAGTTGATCGGTGCAAGCAGCGCATTCTTCGGCACGCTGCAGCCATCGCTGAGCCGCTCCCGCGAGTCCGCCAACCGGATCAAGTCTGCGAGCAACCTTCGCATGATCGGGCAGGCGATGCGGCAGCACGCGATCGAGGACATCCGTGCAGCAATGTATCCAACTGACATGGGCGAGTTCGTGCTTGAGCAGGATGTTCCGATCAACAGCTTTGTGAGCCCCCGATCTTCAACCACTGTACCGGCTGGTCTTGACGATGCCGCGGCCGCGCGGTGGGTGAACGATAACAGCGACTACGTCTATCTCGGCAACGGCTTAAGCGACATCGTCGGGCCAAGGGTCATGGTCGGCTTCGAGAGCCCCGCCGCCACCGGGTTCGATAACGGCGTGAACGTGCTGTTCGGCGACGGCAGCG
>CAYQCT010000068.1:5423-9884 GCA_964416015.1 uncultured Tepidisphaerales bacterium | reverse complement strand
GGTTCGAGACGCTTGCGCAGCTTGACGAGCTTTACCGCGAGCACCTCGCGTATCGCGCAGCTGACGACCGCTGGCCGCCGCTCGATCCAGCGACGCAGCGGAAGGCCGAAGCGGCAATGCGGCGGTAGAATCACGACGGAATCACGACGGAATCGCGACGCATGATCTGCGTCGTAGATGCCGTTCGAGAACTCCGGTCGTAGCAGCGGCGGCTCGCCGCTGCCGTTCGGTATCGCAGAAGATCCCGGATCCAGAGGCAGCGGCGAGCCGCCACTGCTACTTTATTGACGGCTCACGGAGCATGCGGACCGAGAGCTATGTGGGAAGCGTCTCGTTTGTTGCTTTGCCGTCCATCAAACGGCACTTTGTGTAGCATCTACAGGAACAGCTAGTCGTCGGCTTGCACCGCGACTGGCACTACCCTCGCCGCGTGTTCGGCTCGCACCTCTCCGTCGCCGGCGGCATGTACAAGGCGGCGAACAAGGCGGGCGAGTTGGGCCTCGAGTGCCTGCAAGTGTTCACCAAGAACCAGCAGCAGTGGAAGGCGCCGCCGTTGAAGGAGGAGAACGTCGCGGCGTGGGGCGAGGCGTGTGAGGCGAACGGCCTCGTCGGCCGGACCGTCAGCCACGCGAGCTATCTGATCAACTGTGCCTCGCCGGACGCGGAGCTACGGGCCAAGAGCATCAACGCCTTGGCCGAGGAGTTGCGGCGGTGTGAGGTTCTCGGGATTCCGTACCTCGTGATGCACCCCGGCGCCCACGTCGGCTCTGGCGAGGAGGTCGGCCTGACGCGCGTGGCGAAGGCCGTCGACCGGGCGATCGCAAAGAGCAAGACGCAGCGGGTCGTGCTCTGCCTCGAATGCACGGCCGGCGCGGGCAGCGTGCTGGGTGGACCGTTGGAGCATTTGCGGGACATTCTCGGCCAAAGTAAATCGCCCGACCGGCTCGGCATTTGTCTCGACACGGCCCACCTGCTCGGCTTCGGCCACGACTTTCGCGGCCGCAAGTACGCCGGTTTCGTCCGCCATCTGGACGCGACCGTCGGCGTCGATCGGGTTAAGGTCTGGCACCTCAACGACAGCAAGGTCGAGCTCGGCAGCCGCAAGGATCGCCACGAGCACATCGGCCAGGGCTTCGTCGGCGACGCCGGCTTTCGGCCGATCGTGCGGGATAAGCGGTGGCGCGACGTGCCCAAGATCATGGAGACGCCCAAGGACGACGACGATGCGGGCCGGCCTTGGGACGCGGTGAACGTCGAGCGGCTTCGCGGATTGTCCCAGTCTGCCGCCGCGTAGGCTACGGGTGTGCCGGCTGGCGTCGACTTTGTCGCGGTCTACGTCGTCCGGCACCGGGCGGACGGTGTCGCCGAGGCCTTGCAACTTCGTCGTACGCCCGGACGATTTCTCGGCGGTGCGTGGAGCTTTCCCGGCGGGCACGTCGAAGAGGGCGAGTCCGCGGCCCAGGCGGCGGTGCGGGAGCTGACCGAGGAGACGGGTCTGACGCCGGGCGATCTGCAACGCTTCGCCCACCTGTCGCACGTCGAGACGATCTACACGCCGAGCTTCGACAGCGTCGTCCACCGGGCCGGCTTCTTCGCGGAAGTGGCCGGCGACGCGAAGATTCGGCTCAACGAGGAGCACGCCGACGCCCGATGGATCGAACGCGGCGATATCCGGCGATGCGTGCTCTGGCCGGGCGAGCGGACGGCGTTGGCGGAGGTGTGGCGGGAACACCTGCGGCCCGCGCCGGCGGCAGAGTGGCGTCGACTCGACCCGCACCACCTTTGCGCGGCACAATGAGCAGCAGCCGATGAACAAGCTTGTAAAGCACGAGGCCGCCACCGAGGAGACGCCCGCCGTCGCGGAGCACGCGTATCCGTCGCACCTCACCGGCGAGTCGCTCCGCCTCGCCGCTATCGACGTCGGCAGCAATTCGATCCACATGATCGTCGCCCAGATCGATCCGGACGGCGGCGTGACGACGCTCTGGCGGATGAAGGAGCCCGTCGGCCTCGGCAGGCTGAGCTTTCCGAACCGGCGCATCACCCGCGACGCGATGGATCGTGGCATTGCCGCTCTGGGCCGGTTCAAGCACGCGGCTCAGACGAAGCAGGCGATGAAGGTCATTGCCGTCGCGACGAGTGCCGTCCGCGAGGCCATCAACGGCGGCGACCTGATCGAGAAGATCTGGCGGGAATTGCGGCTGCGTGTCCGCGTCGTCAGCGCACGCGAAGAAGCACGTCTGATCTACCTCGGCGCCCGCCACGGCGGCTGCTTCGGCGACAAGCCGGACGAGCCGGGCCTGCTGCTCGACATCGGTGGCGGCAGCGCGGAGCTGATCGTCGGCACCAACGAGCGGGCGATGGTCCTCGAGTCGCGAAAGCTCGGCGCGGCCCGCATGACCAGCCGCTTCATCACGCAGGATCCGCCGGACGAGGGCGAGGTCGAACGGCTCCGCAAGCACTACCGCAAGACGCTCGACACGATCGTCCGCAACCAGGTCGCCCCGCTCGGCCCGGTCCGCGCCGTCGGCACGAGCGGCACGCTCGAGAACGTCGCGGCGATGTGCGCTGCGATGCAGAAGAATGCCGACCCGCGTCGCATCGAAGCGGTGCACGTCGACAAGCTCGTCAAACAGATGCTGCAAAGCACCGGCGACGAGCGGGCGGCGATGCCGGGACTGGATCGGCAGCGGAAGGACCAGATCGTCGCGGGCGTCGTGCTGGTGCAGGAACTTTTCAGTGCGTTCGACCGGCACAGCCTCGACGGCGTCAAGTCGATCGACCTCTGCGGCGGCGCGCTCCGCGAGGGCATCCTGATCGACTACGTCGAGCGGAAACTGCCGAAAATGCAGGTGCGACGGGAAGTGCCCGACCCGCGGCGGCGGAGCGTGCTGGACCTCTGCCGGCGGTGCGAATGGCACAAGGAGCATTCGCAGCAGGTGACGCTGCTGGCGTTGCAGATCTTCGACGAGCTTGCCGGCCTGCACGGGCTCGGGCCGCTGGATCGCGAACTGCTGGAGTATGCCGGTCTGATGCACGACGTCGGCTGGCACATCGGCGGCAAGGGGCACCACCGGCACTCGGCGTACCTCGTCCGGCACGGCAGGCTCAAAGGCTTCAGCCCGGAGGAGGTCGAAGTGATGGCCCTCGTCGCCCGGTACCACCGCAAGAAGGGTCCGCCCGAGGCGGAGGCGGAGAAGAAGGAACGCAAGGACGATGAGGCCTACTTCGCGCTGTCGTCGCGGGCGCGGCGGTCGGTCGACGTGCTCGCGGCGATCCTGCGGGTGGCGGACGGCCTGGATCGGAGCCACGCTGACGTCGTGCAGGCCGTGACGGCGGCGGTGAAGCGGAAGAGCATTCGGCTGACGCTCGACGCGCGGGCGGACGCGCAGCTGGAAGTGTGGGGAGCCGAGCGGAAGGCGGACGTCTTCGAGCGGGTCTTCGGGCGGTCGCTCAAGCTCGAGGTCGCCTGAAACTGATCGTGCGGCGAAAGTTGGCGTCGACTCCTGCCGAAGCACGTTACGTGCGGCGGCCAAGGGGGTCGCGGCCAGACGATCCGACTCGCCCTACCTCCATGTTGCGTCCCCGCTGCTCCCACGTGCTTCTTCTCGCGACCGCCGGCCTGATGACAGGTTGCAGTGCGGCTTACGACAAGAACTTTTTCGACTACGACCGCGAGCAGTCGCGGACGCGTCGCGTCTTCGAGGCCCAGTACGCTGCCGGCGCACAGCAGGAGGCTTCACTGCGTGCGATGCACTTCGACAACGTTGCCGACGCGACGGCCGCACCGGTCTTGAACGACCTGGGCCGCGAGCGTCTGGACTACATCGCCGCTGCCCGGCGTCCGGGTGAGGCGATTCTGGTGACGGTCGACGTCGACGGCGTCTCCGACGAACTCGTCGCCGCCGCCGATCGGTACGTCGAGACGCTGCGTCTGCCTGATGGTGCGATGCGGATCGAGTCCGGCCGAGCCCTACACGACACCGCCGCCGCGGGCGTTCTGGCAGACGTGGGTGCCATCGACAACAGCGGCAGCAACAGCGAAGCGGCCGGCGACGAGAACCTCGCCGGCCTCGGCGGGATGTTCAGCGGAGCTGCCGAGTAGTTGACAGGAACGCCTTCCGGAGCGGGAGGTTTTGCCAGACGCCGATCGGCCTCGTGCCGGTCGGCGTCTTTCTGCTGCGCGGGTTGGAAAGGTCACGCGTCGAGGTTGCGGAACGCCGGCGTGGGATCCAGCAGCTTGTCGTCCATCTCGCGTGATGTGGTTCGAGCGAGGAGCGAACGGAGCCGGGAGCCGCGGTCCGTGGGACTGCGGCTCGCAGAGGATTCGGGACGCGGCGGAGCGACGAGCGTCTTGCTCGAGAGCAGGGAGAATCTGCAGACGGAGAGCTCGTGTTGCCTGGGAACGTAGCCGCGGCGGCTCGCCGCTGTCTCCGGTCTTGTCGTTCTTCGCGAGAACAG
>CAYQCT010000068.1:0-5413 GCA_964416015.1 uncultured Tepidisphaerales bacterium | reverse complement strand
CGGCAGCGGCGGGCCGCCGCGGCTACGGCTCAAGTCACTTCACGACACTCTTCAAACCGCGGGCTGTCTACGCAGCCTGTCGAGCTTCGCCGAGCAGCTCGTCCGCCTGCTCGACCAGGCGCAGCAGCGCCGGGGCGGCGTCGTCGTAGGCGGCGTCGTCCAGTTGCCGCTCGACGACGCCGGCCGCGGTGCCGAGGGCGGCGTAGCCGAAGCTGCCGGCGGAGCCTTTCCAGCGGTGCACGACGTCGCGCACCGATCGACACACCGCCGGCTGACTCAGGTCTCGCGCGTCCTGCAACGTCGCCAGGTCGAGTCGGACGTGTTCCGCGAACATCGCACGCAGCTCGTCCATCTCGTCGTCTTCCAGCCCGTCCTCCTCCGGCTCGGCAACGTTGGCCGTGACTTTCTTCGCCGGCAGTTGGGTCGCAATCTCCGAGAGTGTCGCTCGCAGCGTCTTGTCGTCGACCGGCTTCACGAGTCGACGGAAGAACAGGTCGTTCTCTTGTTCGCTGCAGGTGCTTCCACTCAGAAGGACGCAATGGATCTGGTTCTTCGCAACATGTTTGGCAACGCACGCACCGGAGCCGTCCGGCAGGTTGAAGTCGGTGATGACGAGGTCGAACGTGGCATGTGCGAGTGCGGCTTTGACTTCCGCGAGAGTCGCCACGGCGGCAACGTTCATGCCGAGGCGTTCGAGACGGCGACGCGTGAGTTGGCGAAGGTCAGGATCGTCTTCGACCAGCAGGACGTCCATTGATGGGCAAGCCGCCGTCGGCGACGCTTCGGCAACCGGCGGAACCGCGACCTCGGCGAGCGGTAGATCAACGCGGAACGTGCTGCCGTGGCCGACGGCTGACGTCGCGGTGACGTCGCCGCCGAGCGCGCGGGCGAGGCGGCGGCTGATGTAGAGACCAAGGCCAGTGCCGCCGAACTTCGCCGCGGTCTCGGCGCCGGCTTGCTGGAACGGCTGGAAGAGGTTCTGGACCTGCTCCGGCGTCATGCCGATGCCGTGGTCCTCGACCTCGATCACGAGCCGATCCTCCTTGCGAATCGCCCGCACGTTCACCGGCTTCGCGTCGCCGAACTTGATCGCGTTGCCGGCAAGGTTCAGCACGATCTGGCGGAAGCGGAGCGGGTCGGTCTGCGTCGCCTCCGGCAGCAATTTGTCAACCTCGATCGTCAGCGTCACCCCCGCATCCGCAGCCCGGCCCACGAGCGACGCACGAACATCGGCAAACAGCTCACGCGTCCGCGTCGGCACCGGATGAATCTGCAGCTTCTCGTGGTCGAGCTTTGCCGCGTCGAGAAGGTCGTTGATCAGGCCCAGCAGGTGCTCCCCGTTTCGTCGGATGCCGTCGGCAGCTTCGCTGTCGAAGGAGGCGATTTCGCCGGAGAAGCCAAGGATCGCCGTCATCGGGCCGCGGATCTCGTGCGTGACGGTGGCGAGGAACTCTTCCTTCGACCGCTCTGCCGCTGTGGCTCGTCTGGCTTCGGTCTCGGCCTCATCGCGAAGCTTGTCGGCCTCGTCGCGAAGCCGTTGAAGCGTCTCGTTCGAGCGCTGCAACTCGCCGCTGGCATGCATGAGCTGCTGCGTCTGCGCTGCCGTGCCGAGCTCGGCGCGGTAGCGATCCGTCACATCCTGGGCCACGCACACCACGGCGTGCAGTGTGCCTGCCTCGTCGCGAAGCGGCACGGAACTGGCTTCGAGCCGCAGTGCCTCGCGATCTTCCACCTGGACGCACAACGATCGCCCCAGAATCGTCTCGCCCTGCACGGCCGCCTCGGTGAATTCCACGAGCTCGCTTCGATCGCTCAGCCGAAGATCCGCGTCGGTGTTGCCGATCAGATCGTCCGCAGCGTCGAGGCCGAAGATGCGGGCCGCGGCCTCATTGCCGCCGAGGAAGCGGCCGTCGCGATCCTTCCAGAACAGCGGCGTCGGCACTGCTTCGACGACGGCTTGCAGGAGCTGCTGGGCCTCGCGAATCTGCCGGGCGGCGGCGACTTCGTCCGTGATGTCCTGAAGCGCGCCGGCGAAGCGGGTGGCGTTGCCGCGGGCGTCGCGGGCGCAGGAACCACGACTGCGCATCGTCCGCCACGAGCCGTTTTTGTGCCGAAGCCGGAACGTCACGTCGTACGGCCGATTCTTCTCGAAGTGGTCGTTGATGGCGGCCACCGTCGGTTCGACGTCTTCCGGATGGCACATCTCGCGCCATTCCTCGAATGTCTGCGCCATCTCGCCTCGGCGGAAGCCGAGTTGCTCGTGATAGCGGTCGGAGAAGGTGATCTGATCCGTCCGCAGGTCCCAATCCCAGATGCCGTCTGCCGTGCCGGCGACGGCAAGACGGTACTGCACCGCCAGGTCGTTCCGCCGCGCGTCGGCCGCATCTCGTTGCTGCAGCGCGTCACTCAGGTTGCTCCGCGCGCTCTCAACCGCACGCAAGGCGATGCTCTGACGCATCGATTCCCGCTTGGCGATCTCAGCCGCCTCGCGCGTCTGAGCGAGCGACGTCTGTAGCTGAATCAGCAGCGGCCGAAAGATGAAGAATGCCTCGAGCGTCAGCAGCAACAAACCCGCGGCGAAGACGATGTGCTGCGTCGTCCGCAGCCGATCCACATGCGCCTCGGCCGCGGACTGCAGCGAAGCGACGGCCGACTCCATCAACGGCAGAAACAACGCCGCGGCCTGCCGGACCTTGCGGGCCTGCTCCTCGGCTTCGGCTTTGGTGGTCGCACGTGGAAGTCCGGCGACGACTTCGAGCAATCGCAGCCGGGCAGCATCCGTCGCTCGGATCGCCTGCTCCGCCGCCCGCAGTCGCAGTTCGGCCTCTTGCAAATCGACACGCCCCGCCGCTATCGCAGTCGACATGTTTCGCAGCTTCGCCAGGTGCTGCTCCCGCAGCGTCTGCTCGTCCCAATCATCGACCGCCTGCAGCGAGTAGAGCGCCAGTCGCTGCGACAGCATCCGCTGCCGGCCCGCGATGTTGATGTACGCAGCGTCCTGTCGACCCTGCGACGTCACCCAGAGCGACAGCGAATGCCCGGCCAGGAGCGTTGTCGACAGCAGTGCCAACGCCACCACGTACGTCGGCCACGCCCGCCGGGCTCGCGCCGGCGACACGTCCTGCGAGGGCCCTGGTACGTCTGGGGTCTGATCGAACATCGGCAAAGGAGCCACAACCGGAGAGGCTGCTACCTTTGCGAGGGTCGACCAGATCAGGTCCGCGCTTTACTCGCCACCGAAGGTTGTTCCGCCAATCAATCCCGACGGCTCGAGGTGTCAGCCGAACATTCGCATCTGGCGTCGCTCCTGGCTGAACTTGTCGTAGCTCTGCTCGACGTCGACCTTGTACCGGCCGCTCCAGCAAGCGCTGCACGCGTTCGACTCTCGCAGACCTGCCGCCGCAAGGGTGCCGTCGAGCGACAGGTAGCCGAGGCTGTCGACTTCGAGGAAGGCCTCGATGTCGGCCACGCTTTTTCCGTCCGCGACGAGCTGGTCGCGTGTGGCGAAGTCGATCCCGTAGAAGCACGGGTGTCGGATCGGCGGGCAGCTGATCCGCAGGTGAATCTCCTTCGCCCCGGCGTGCCGGAGCGCACGCATCTTCGACCGCGTCGTCGTGCCGCGGACGATCGAGTCGTCGACGACGACGACCGACCGGCCGTGCACGAGTTCGCCGATGATGTTCAGCTTCAGCTTGACCATCTGGTCGCGGTCCGACTGCTTGGGCAGAATAAACGTCCGGCCGACGAAGCGATTGGGAACGATGCCCTCCTCGAACGTCAGGCCGCTCTCCTTCGCGTAGCCGAGCGCGGCGCTGCGGCCGGAGTCGGGCATCGGCATGACACAATCGGCCGTCGGCGCGGGATGCTCTGTCGCCAGCCGCCGGCCCATCTCCTCACGCACGCGATGCACGTTGCGGCCCCAGATCACGCTCGCGGGGTTGGCAAAGTAGACGTGCTCGAACGCACACGCCGCCGGCTCGTGGACCGGCTCGGCGTAGCGCCGGCTCGTCAGGCCTTCCTCGTCCAGTCGCACGACCTCGCCCGGCTCGACGTCGCGATCGAACGTAGCGCCGATCGCGTCGAACGCGCACGTCTCGCTCGCCACGACCCACGAGTCGCCGATTCTGCCAAGGCTCAGCGGGCGAATGCCCCAGGGGTCGCGGGCGGCTTCGATGCGGTCGGGGAAGAGGAAGACGAGGCTGAACGCGCCCTGCAGATGGCGAAGGACGTGCGAAAGCGGGTCGCCCTTGGCCGCGTGGTTCGGCCGGGCGAGCATGTGGACGATGACTTCGGTGTCGGTGTCCGTCTGAAAGATCGCGCCCTGCTCGCCGTAATGCTGGCGGATGCGGCTTGCGTTGATGAGGTTGCCGTTGTGCGCGACGGCGACCGGCCCTAGATGAAACCGCTGCAGCAGCGGCTGGGCGTTGCAGAGCTGGCTGCTGCCGGTCGTCGAGTAGCGGACGTGGCCGACCGAGGCGTGGCCGCGGAGGCCGGCGAGGACCGGCTTGGGGAAGACCTGGCTGACGAGGCCCATGTCGGCGTGGCCGACAAGGTCGTGGCCGTCCGTCACCGCGATGCCGGCCGACTCCTGGCCGCGGTGCTGCTGGGCGAATAGGCCTTGATACGCCAACTGTGCCGCCTGATCGGTGCCCCAGACGCCGAAGACGCCGCACTTTTCCTTCTTCTCGACCTCGTCCGGATCGGCCTGCGGCATCGAGACGGGCAGTCGCATCGGCCCGCCAGCTTACCCGCCTTGCCGGCTCAGCGTCGCCACGCGTTCGTTCGCCTCGCGCAACCGCTCTGTCGGGACGTGTTCCGCCAATGCATCAATCGCCTCACGCTGACGATCCGGCCGGTGGCAAACAAGCAGCAGGTCCGCGCCGGCCGTCACTGCTTTCACGGCCGCGTCCCCGATCGGCATCTGCTCGGCGATCGCCGCCATCTCGAGGTCGTCGCTGATGACGCAGCCGGCGAAGCCGAGTTCGTCGCGAAGAACCCGCATCGCAGCCTGCGAAAGCGTCGCCGGAATGCCGGGATCGAGCCTGTCGAACGAGACGTGGGCCGTCATGACGGCTGCGACGCCGGCCCCGATGGCGGCGGCGAACGGCGGGAACTCGACCGCGCGCAGCCGAGCCAGATCGTGCGGCAGGCGGACGGCGGCGGTGTGCGTGTCGGCCGCCGTGTCGCCGTGGCCGGGGAAGTGCTTGACACAGCACGCGACGCCCGCGGCCTGATGCGCCTTGACGAACGCGGCAACTTTCGCGGCGACGTCGGCCGGGTCGCGGCCGAAGCTGCGGTCGGCGATGACGGGATTGTCCGGATTCGTATCGACGTCGGCGACGGGCGCGAGGTTGAGCGTCACACCGGCCGCGGCAAGCTCGCGGCCGAGTCTCGCCCCCACGTCGCCCGCGTC